>NZ_CP038511.1:0-317500 GCF_004758605.1 Deinococcus metallilatus | reverse complement strand
GCGCGGCACCGACAGGGTGAGCAGGGGCAGTGGGCCGCCGAAGCCCCGGTATCCCTCGGCGCGGTAGACGCTCACGTCCACCTCGCCCAGGTCGGGCGCGGCGCGGAAGGTCCGCAGGGCGCTCTCGACGGCGAGGTCGAGCGCGCGCTGCCCGGTGGCCTCCCGGTCTGGCAGCAGCACCAGCGCGTGGGCGGCGCGCATGAAGCCGTTGCCCAGCACCTCCACCCGGCGCACCTCCGGGATGGCCGGCGTCAGGCGCAGGGTGGGGATGACCGGGGTGGGCCGGGTGCCGGGCGCCGTCGGCTGCGCCGCGCCCGGCGCGGACACCCTCGGGATGGGAGCAGGACGGACGGGCACCGTCTGGGCCAGGGAGGGCGGGGTCAGGGCGACCGTGAGGAGCAGGAGCGGCAGGGCGCGTCGCATGGGTTCACGCTACCGGCCCTTCCCTAAATCCGGGTATACCCAACCGGGCGCGGCGCTATACGAGGATTTTACCCGGCTATACGGGATTTTTACCGACCTCCGGCACACTCTGCCCAGGTCGAGGCAACGTGCCCGGCCTGACACCAAGGAGAACCCCTGATGAACAAGAACACCCGCACCGTCCTGCTCGCCCTCGCCACCTCCGCCGCCGTCGCCGTGCCGCTCGCCGGGTACGCCTTCGCGCAGACCACCCCGGCCGCCCGCACGACGGTCGCCCAGGCCCAGACCGGCACCCAGAACGAGGGCGCCGAGGGCAGCGAGCAGAACGAGCCCCCGGCCTACCGGGGCAGCATCCAGCTTCCCGCCGAGCAGCCGGGCACGGAGGTCCCGGATGCCCAGGAAGAGGCGCAGTTGCGCGCCCTCGCCAAGATCACCCCGCAGCAGGCCAGCCAGGCCGCCCAGGCCGCCGTGCCCGGCACGGTCACGAGCGTGAAGCTCGAGGACGAGGACGGCAGCCTGGTGTACGCCGTGGTGATCGGCCAGACCGAGGTCAAGGTCGACGCCGGCAACGGCCAGGTGCTGCACCAGGAGGCCGCCGACAACGAGAATGGGGGGGGCGAGCAGGAGGGCAGCGAGACGGGCGAGACAGGCAACTGATCCGGCCCAGATTCGGGGGAGCACCTTCATGGGGGTGCTCCCCTTTCCGTCGTGGTCAGGAGGCGGTTGAGCCAGGTGGCGTCGCCGTGTGGGCGTTCACGAGCCGGGCCAGGTCCGCGAGGACGGCGCGGCCCGCGTCGTCGGGCGCGACGTAGATCACGGTCTCCCAACCCGCCTCCGACAGGGCCACCGGGACCAACCGGTCGTCCGGCCCGAGCACCGCTCCAGCATCAGCCAGACTCACGCCCGGCGGCAGCTTGACCGTGACGCCCTGTGACCCTCCGGGGTGGACGATCAGGGTGGCGTCGAGGAAGCGGGCGTTGGGGACCTTGATCACGCCCGCCGCGCCGGACAGCACCGTGTGCGTGAGGGTAAGGTCGCGGACCTCCCCGCCATACTCGATGCCGCCGAAGGCCCAGGAACGGACGGTGACCCGGTCGCCCACACGAAAGGCGCGGCTGGAGGTCAGCACCATGCCCGACATGACGTTGGCCAGCAGGGACTGCGCGGCCAGGCCCAGCACGACCGTCAGCACCGTGCCCCCGGCGAGCAGCCCCGTCAGCCGGAACCCCCCGGCGCCCAGCGCGACCAGGGTCACGGCGACGAGCATCAGCAGATGGACGAGCCGCAGGGCGGGCAACCGGTGCGGCGTGCCCGCGCGCACCAGCGCCCGGCGGGCCAGTAGGGACACGCCGCGGGCCAGCAGCAGGCCGCCGACGAGCAGCAGCGCGGCCGAGAGGCGGCGGCTGGTCAGGTTCGGCTGCAACTCCTCGAGGATCGACGGGCTGAGCAGGAACAGCAGACCGGAGACAACGACGGGCCACCAGGGCTCACGGGCGGGGGCGGACGCCACGGCCCCCACCATGCTGGAACGGGGGGACCGGGCTGGGCCTGGGGTGGAGTCAGTGGAGTCCGGGCCCGGAGCGCGCCGTCCGGTCAACGGGAAGCCGCCGAACGGGCCCAGGCGAGGGCGTCCTGCACCCCGCGCGGGGTGTGCCCCTGCGCGGCGTAGAGCTTCGCGGCGGCGAGGTACTGCGCGCGGGCGGCCCCGGGGCGGCCCTGCTTGCGGTACACGTGGCCGAGCACGTACGCCGCCAGGGCGTTGTGCGGGTTCTCCCGCAACGCGGCCTGGAGCCACCGCTCGCTGCCTTGCAGCCCCGCCGGGGTGGCCCGCCCGACCCCGGTGCCCAGCAGGCCGCCGGGAGCCCGCTCGCCCCGGTAGTAGTCGAACTGCGAGCGCAGGTAGGCGAGGTCGAGGGCCGACACCCCAGAGAGCGCCACCGGCCCGCCGCCGTCGGCCTGCCGGTAGCCCGTAATGGTCTGCTCCGCCCCGTACCGGGGGACCAGGAAGCGGTACCCCCCGTCCGCCCAGGTCAGCAGCCCCTGGTGCTCCACGAAGGGCGTCGGGTCGCTCGCGTCGATCAGGAGGTCCCCGTGGCCGGACGGCAGGCGCAGCGTGGCCGTGACGTGCCCGAGGTTCGTCTCCTGACCGCTGAGGTTGCGCCAGACCATGACCGCGCCGGCCTGGAGCCCCGCCTCCTGCAACAGCCCGGTGATCAAGACGCTCTGGAGCAGGCACTGCCGCTCGCCGGACCGCGCCGCGCCCGCGAACTCGAAGCCGCGTTCCAGGCTGAAGCGCGGCAGGGCGGCCTTCACGAAGCGGTGCGCCCAGGCGGCGGTGTCCCGGGCCAGCCGGTCGCGCTCCGCACCCGTCGCCAGGAGGAGTTGGGCGCGCCGACGCTTCAGGGCCCGGCCCAGGGAGGGTTCACCCAGAAGCAGCACGCCCTGGCGCCGGTAGGCGTCGGCGAGCCAGGTCGTGAACGAGCCGGAGAGCCCGGCCCGGCGGTAGGACTCCGCGCCGAGCGTCTGGAAGGCCCCGGAGGTCAGCGGGAGGCTGGCAGGGGCGGCCAGCGCGGCGGGGGCCAGGGCGAGCAACAGGGCGAGGGAACGGAGACGGGACATGTCGACCTCCAGGACAGGGGCGGGTGGCTCAGAGTTTCCTGATCAGCCCGCGCCGGGCCAGCCAGGCGAGGCCCAGCCACACGGCGAGGACGTAACCCAGGGTGTAGGTCCAGCCTCCCCAGAATCCGCCGAACTGCCCGCGGGCGAGGGTCAGCAGGGCGCCCTGCATGGGCTGGGGGGTCCCCGCCCAGGGGACCGTGAGGCCCTGCAAGACCCAGACCTTGACGAGGATGGGCAGCACATAGGCCGCGAGGGCATTGCGCCCGGGAACGGTGAGGGGCGCGAGCAGCCGCGCGCCCCCCGGCAGGCGACCGGCGTCGCCGATCAGGAACATCGCCAGCAGCCCGAGGGTCCCGAGCCCCGCGGCGTACAGCAGGTAGGGCGGCGTCCACAGCGCCTTGCTCAGGGGCAACGCACCGCTGGCGGCCCAGGCGTACCCGGCGGCGCTCCAGGCCAGGCCCAGCCCCAGGAGCGTGGCGGGGGCACTCGCCCGCCTCGCTTGCAGGGGCCGCGCGGCGAGGCTGCCCAGCAGCACCAGGGCGGTCGTCGGCACGACGGACGGCAGCCCCCGCAGCCCCAGCGGCGTGAGCCAGGCATTCACGGCCTGCACGGGGTGGGCGGTCTCTCCCAGGACGCCCCGCCCGGCCGCGTGGGGCACCCAGAGCAGGAAGGCGGCGTACGCGCCCAGCAGGACGGCGGCGGCCAGGGCCTGCCAGCGGACCCGCCAGCCCTCCAGCAGCGCCGCCAGGAGGGTGGACAGGGCGATCAGTTGCAACACGCCCAGGCCCAGCATGAAGCGCCCCGTGGTCACGCTGGTCAGGAACGCCCCCACGAGGGAGAGCAGGGCCGCGCGGCCCGCCAGCCGCCGGACGCGCGCGAACCCGGTCAGATTCACCCGGCGCATGGCCGCGCCGGCGAACGGCAGGGCGGCACCGGCGCAGAAGAGGAACCAGGGAAACACCAGGTCGGTGAGGGTCACCCCGCCGAACGGCGCGTGCTGGAGTTGCGCGGGCGTCTGGCCCCCCAGGGCGACGTTGTTGGCGAGCAGCATCAGGAGGACGGTGAGACCTCGCCAGGCGTCGAGGGCCAGCAGCCGGGAGGAGCGCGCCGTGGCCGGGAGGTCCGGGGACGGCGCTGGACAGGCCGTCCGGGTGGCCCAGGACATCGGTCGCATGGGTCCAGTGTTCACCCTGACCGTTACATCGGGGTATAGCCGCGGGGCAAGGGGTGGAACGGACCCTGACCCTCCGGGGACGCAGGAGGGGACGCCCGCCTGGGGAGAGACGACAGGCGGTCTGTGGGACAGGTCCTTCCGGTCGTCCTGCCCCGGTGCCGGGGCGGGGAACGCGTCCCGGCTGACGTCGCCTGCTCCCCCTGGACGGCGGTGTTCCCCGCCCGCGGCGTGCCCGCAACCCACGGACCCTCCGGGCGCCGCCCTCAGGGCCCTCCCTGGTACAGGCGGCTGGGGTAGTAGTACCTCGCCAGCAGCAGCTTCCCGAGGGCGGCCAGGGGGACGGCCACCAGCGCCCCCACCAGGCCCAGCAGATGCAGCCCCACTAGGATGCTCAGGGCGACGGTGACGGGGTGGAGGTTGGTGGACCGGCCGAGGATCAGGGGCGAGAGCAGGTGCCCTTCGAGCTGGTTGCCGAGCAGGAAGAGCCCCACGACCAGCGCGAGCTTGAGCCACCCCAGCGGCGCGGCGAGCAGCAGCGCGGGGACGAGCGCGATCACCACCCCCAGGTACGGCACCAGGTTGAAGACCCCCGCCAGGAAGCCCAGCGCGAGCGCGGACGGCACGCCGATCAACGCGAGGCCCAGGGCGACCAGGGTCCCGATGGCGAGGGCGATCACCACCTGCCCGCGCACGTACCCGCCCACCGATTGCTCCACCCCGCGCGACAGGTCGAGCGCCAGCGGCTGCCACGGGCGCGGCAGCAGGCCCAGCAGGGTGTGGCCGATCTTCTCGTAGTCCTGCATCATGTACACGCTCAGGATCAGGACGGCCACGCTCTGCGCCAGGGTGTTCGCCACCCCGAAGAGCCTTCCCAGCAGCGGGCCGCCCGGGGCGAGCAGGCCTTGCAGGAACGGCAGCGCGTCCCGCGACAGCATGGCCGTGCTGCTGTTGATCAGGGTGGTGAGCTGGGCGCGCAGCCCGGCGGTCCAGGGCAGGTTCGGGCGTGCGGCCAGCCAGCCGTCCACGAAGCGGCTGACATCCTGGGCGACCGCCGGCAGGCGCCCCGCAAGGTCGATGAGCTGCGTCCCGACGGCCACCAGGAGCGAGGAGGCCAGCGCCGCGAGCGCGAGCGCGATCAGGAGCACCACGCCGATGCCCACGCCACGCCGCAGGCGCCGGCGCTCCAGCCAGGTCAGCAGCGGGTGGGAGAGATAGGCGATCAGGTAGGCGGTCAGGCCCACCGTGAGCACGGGCGCCAGGTCGCGGGCCAGCCAGAGCGCCAGGGCGATCAGGCCGAAAAACACGGGCGCGCGCACGTAGGGATTGCGCCACACGAGCGCGAAAGCGTTGCCGGACAAGGGTGAGCCTCCTTCAGGGGCAGTGCGTTGGCCTGGGCCGCCGATCATCGGGTCGAGCCGTGCGGAGGAGCGCAGGAGCCACGAAGACTCAACACCGCGTCGGCGGCCCCCTCCTGCCCTGCCAGCCAGCGGTCCCGCGCCATCCGGCAGACGGCCTGTTCAGCGGGCCGGAGCGCAGGGGAACGGGGATGTCCCCGGATGATCCGGACGCGAGCCGAACCGACCCTGCGGCGGCCATGCCCTGGGGTCAGACGGGTCTTCGGTGTCCCGGGGCCGCTCCCCCGTCACGGAAGACGCGTCCTCTCTACGCCCGGAAGGTAAAGGGAGGGTAGAGCGAGGTCCTGCGCGCCCGCCCCAGGCCCGGGGTTGAAGCCTGTTCGTCGGTGTGAGGCTCCCGGCGGACGTGTGGTGCGCGAGAGCGGGGGAGGCCGGGTCGTCCCTGCCCGGGACGAGGCGCCGGGCCCCGGGAGCTCCCATGCGAGACGTTGCCCGGCCACGCCGTCGTGAGGCGACCGCCTCCTCTTGGGGTCTCGGTTCTCCCCTCAGTGGGGCAGCCTGGTCTGCAGGGCGCCGTACGCCCAGGTGCCCAGCAGGGCGAACAGGAGCACGACCAGCATAGGCCAGACTCCGGCGCCCAGCAGCGTGAAGATCGGACCCGGGCACACGCCCGCCAGTCCCCACCCCACCCCGAAGGTCAGGCCGCCGAACACGTAGCGGCGCCAGCCCTTTTCCTTGTCCGTGACGCGGATGGTCTGCCCGTCCCGGCTTTTCACACCGCTGCGCCGCAGCATGGCGGTCGTCACCAGTCCGGTGAGGACCGCCGAGCCGATCAGGCCGAACATGTGGAACGACTCGAAGCGAAACATCTCCTGGATGCGGTACCAGCTCGCCGCCTCGGACTTGACGAGGACGATGCCGAAGGACAGGCCCACGAGCAGGTAGGCCAGCAGGCCGGTGGCCGTGCGGGCGGAGGAAGAGGGCTCGGCGTGCACGCCGGGAATGTGGGGGCTGGGGTTGCTGGTCACCGGATCACCGTCAGGAAGAGGGGCAGGAGGAGGTTCGCGCTGAGGATGCCGCCCGCGAAGAAGGACACGGTGGCGATGAGCGAGGGGCCTTGCAGGGTGGCGAGACCGGTGATGGCGTGCCCGGAGGTGCAACCGCCCCCGTAGCGGGTGCCGAAGCCCACCAGCAGGCCAGAGACGGCCAGCAGCAGCCACACGCCCGGGTTGCCCGGGTCGGCCAGTTCGGCGGGAACGAGGCCGGGACGGACCTGCACGCCCAGCTCCTGGATGGACCGCACCCCGGCGGCACTCAGCCGGGCAGGCTCAGGATTGGCGAGCAGCACACCGGCCACGAAGCCGCCCAGCACCAGGCCGGCGGCGAACATCAGGTTCCACTTCTCGGCCCGCCAGTTGTATTTGAAGAAGCCGGGTTTGGCGCGGTCAGGCAGCAGGATCGCGCAGGCGTGGCGCAGGTTGGAGGAGATGCCAAAAGGTTTGTTGCCCAGCCACAGCAGCAGCGGCACGGTCAGGCCGATCAGGGGGCCACCCACGTACCAGGGCCAGGGCGAGCGCAGGAAGTCGAGCAGTTCAGTCATGGGAACAAGCACCTCGGGGAGGAATGGAACAGGAGCGGCGGAAGGTCAAGCCGCGAACAGGTGGGGCACGTTCGCGGCCAGGTCAGGGAAAGCTTCAGTGCCGCAGTTGCGCCTCGGCTGTGGGAGACGGATGGAGGACTTTGGGCACGTTGGTGGCGAGGACGTACACGCCCATCACGACCAGGAAGGCGGCGAAACCCCTCCGCAGGCCCTCGTTGGACACCTTCCGACCCACCCGGGCGCCCAGGAAGCTGCCGAGAATGCCGATCACCGCGAAGATCAGGATCAGGGACCAGTTCATGGACAGGTTCTGTTCCCCCAGGACGTGCACGTACTTGTAAAAGCCCACAAAGCTCTTGGCGGCGATGATCAGCAGACTGGTCCCCACGGCGAGGCTCATGGGCAGGCCACCCAGCAGCACCAGGGCGGGAATGATCAGGAATCCGCCCCCCACCCCCACCAGGCCGGTCAGGACACCGACCACCAGGCCTTCCGCGCCGATCTTCAGCGGGGAACGCTTGTGGTTCGTGGCCGCCTCCGGCTGCGCTCCGCCGGGGCGGAACATCATGATCGCCGCGAGCAGCATCACGACGGCGAAGAGCATCAGTTGCGCCACGCCCGAGAGGTAGACGCTCAGGGCCGCGCCCAGGTACGTGCCCGCCACGCCGGGGATCCCGAACCACAGGACCGACCGCCAGTCGATCTGCCGTTTCAGGGCGTAGGGAATCGCGCCGAACAGGCTGATCGCGCCGACGATGGCGAGACTTTCCGCAATGGCGAGCTTCTCCGGTTCGCCCACGAGATAGACCAGCACGGGAACAGTCAGGATCGAGCCGCCGGAACCCAGCAGGCCGAGCGAAAGCCCGATCAGCGCGGCGCCGATCCAGGCGAGGATCATGGCTGCTCGCCCCGGTTCAGGTCATGGCCCCCGCGCATCCACGCGGCCGTGCCGCCGGAGAGGTTCATCAGGCCGGTCCTGCCCTGGGAGGCGAGGTGGGCCGCCGCCTGCGAGGAGCGGTTGCCGCTGGCGCAGATCAGGACCGTGTGCGGCCCGATCTCGTCCTCACGGCCGTCGAGTTCGCTGAGGGGCAGGTTCACGGCGCCGGGAATGTGCCCGGCGAGGTACTCCTCGCGTTCCCGCACGTCGATGAGCCGCGCGCCCTCACGCTTCTTGGCTTCCAGCTCGCTGGTGAAGATGTCCTGGTAGGTCATGGGTGGGTCCTTTCAGCAGGAGCGGAGGCGGTGGAATGCCGCCTCCGCTGGGCAGGGGTTACGCGGGTCGGGTTTCCTGCTGCGCCTTTGCCCAGGCGTCGTAGCCCCCGGCAAGCTCGGCCACGTCGAAGCCTTCGGTTCGCAGCAGGCTGGCGGCGGCGGCGCTGCGGGCGCCACCCTGGCAATGCACGACGATCTCGCGGTCATGTGGCAGGTCATTCAGGCGCCAGGGCAGGTGACCGGCGTGCAGTTGCAGGCTGCCGGGGATGGCTCCTTCCTCGTGTTCGGTCTTCTGCCGCACATCCAGGATCAGCGCGTCTGCGTGCTGCGGCAGGTTCGCGACGGGGATGGGCCGGGCAGGCGCCGTGTCCAGGCCCTCGGCGGCGGTGACGTACCCGACCAGGTGGTCGATCCCCACCATCCACAGCTTGCGGCGCAGCGTCTCGGCTCGCCCGGCGGGGGCCAGCAGGATGAACTCGCGTTCCGGCCTCAGCAGCCAGCCCGCCCAGGTCTCAAAGGTGTTCCCGTCAGGGAGGTTCACGCTGTGCGCGGGCGCGGCGGCCTGGTGCTCCTCCTTCTTGCGGGTGTCGATCAGGCGGGCACCGGCGGCCAGACGGCGGCGCACCTCGTCCACCTTCAGTTCTGCCAGGGGCTTCACCTCGCCCAGCAGGGCGGGGCCGTCACGGTTCTCGGTCTTCATGCGCCCGTAGTACAGGGGCGCGTCGGGCTGCCCGGAGAGCAGTTCCCGTGTGAAGGCTTCCTCGTCACCCCGTTCGACCAGCTTGCCCCACCAGCTCAGGGCTCGCTCGTAGCCGACGGTGGTGGTGGGCACAGCCCCCAGCGCCTTGCCGCACGCGCTGCCCGAACCGTGACCAGGCCACACCTGCACGAAGTCGGGCAGGGTCAGGAACTTGTCGCGCAGGCTGGCAAACAGTTGCCTCGCGCCGACGAAACGGGTGTCCTGACCGCCCGCCGCCTCGTCCAGCAGGTCGGGGCGGCCCAGGTCCCCGACGAACACGAAGTCACCGGTCAGGATCATGCTGGGGGTATCACCCCGTGGCATGTCGGTCACCAGGAAGCTCAGGTGCTCGGGAGTATGCCCGGGGGTATGCAGGGCCTGGATGCGAATGTTGCCGACCGTGAAGGTGTCGCCGTCACGCAGTTTCGTCTGGTGGCCGTCGTCGTAGGTGTACCGCCAGCCCTCGCCGCCCTCGTCGGAAAGCAGGAGCCGGGCGCCCGTGGCCTTCGCCAGTTCTCGGCTGCCGGAGAGATAGTCGGCGTGGATGTGCGTTTCGGTGACGTGGGTGACCCGCAGTTTCTGGCTCTGCGCCTCTTCCAGGTACGGCGTGATGTCCCGGACGGGGTCGACCACCAGGCATTCGCCGGTCTGCTGGCAGCCGATCAGGTAGGAGGCCTGGGCGAGATCCGTGTCGTAGAAGCGTTGGAGGTACATGCCCGGAGCGTATACCCCCTCCCCCTATTCTGTCAAATACCCCCGGGGGTATAATGGGGCCATGACCGCACCCGTGCCCGTCAGCGACCGTGAAGCCGAGAAGACGAAGATCCTCAACCGCCTGCGCCGCCTGGAGGGCCAGATCCGGGGCCTTCAGCGGATGGTCGAGGAGGAGAAGAACTGCGTGGAGGTCATGACCCTCTATGCCAGCGCCAAGAGCGCGTTCGAGTCCACCGGGGACGTGATTCTGGAAACCTACGTCGAGGTGTGCCGCGCGCGCGGGGTCGAGCCCGCCGAACTGGTGAGGCTCCTCCGGCTGGCCCGCTGAAGATCGCGGCCACGGGAACCCTGGGGACCGGGCTCGACCGCGTGGTCGCCCTCCGGCGTTCCCCCAACGGCGAGGTTGGGGGGCTCAGGCCGGTCGCCGTGTTGGACAGGCGCCGCCGTCATGTCCGGGTGCTATACGGCGCCTTTACCATCGGGACTCATGCTCGGTTCATGGCCGTCCCGCTCCCCCCGCGTTCTTCGACCTGCTCCGCTCACCCTCCTGGGCCCCTCGCCGCCGGGGGGCCCGGGCCCCGGCCCGGCTCACAGGTGCGGCGCAGGGCCGGGGCCTGGCTGGCCGCGAGGCGGCGCCGCCTCCCGAACCTCCTGCTTGAACCCGCCGATCTGCACGGCGCGCTGGCCGTGTCCGGGGTGCTGAGCGTCCTGGGCCTGCTCGCCACCGCCGCCGCGTTCGTGCTGACGGCCCGCGTGATCGCCGCCGGGCTGTTGCAGGGGCACTCGCCCGGGGTGGGCACCCTCCTGACCGTCGCGGCGCTGCTGCTGGCGCGCGCCGGGGCAGGCGCGGTCCGAGAACACCTGGGGACCCGGCTCGCGGCCCGCCTGGTCGGGACCTGGCGCACGCGGCTGAGCGAGGCCGCCCTGAGGCTCGGCCCGGTCGCGCTCGCGGACACGCGGGGCGCGGACCTCGCCACGCTCGACCTGGACCTCGTCGCGCGGTTGACGCCCTACTACGCGCGGTACCTGCCGGGCGCCGTGCACGCGGCCCTCGCCTTCGCGGTGGTCCTGGGCGTCACCGTGTGGCTCGATCCCGCCACGGCGGGCGTGCTGCTCGTCACCGGGCCGCTTACGGTGGTGTTCCTGGCGCTGGTGGGGCTCGCCACGGGCGCTGCCACCGAGCGGCAGTGGCTCGCTCACACCCGCCTCTCCGCGCGGCTGCTGACCCTGGTCCGTCACCTGCCCACCCTGCACGCCTTCGGCGCGGTCGCGCCCTACCGCGACGTCCTGGCCCGCTCGGCCCGCCAGCACCGTGAGGCCACCCTGGGCGTGCTGCGAGTCGCGTTCCTGAGCGGTTTCGTGATGGACTTCGCCGCGACCCTCGCCACCGCCCTGGTGGCCGTGTGGATCGGCGTGCGGCTGTTCGGCGGAAGTGCCGAGCTCGCCCCCACCCTCACGGCCCTGATGCTCGTCCCGGAGTTCTTCGGCCCGCTGCGGCAACTCGGCACGGACCGGCACGCGGCGCTGGATGCCGAGCCCGTCGCCGCCCGGTTGCAGGACCTGCTCACCCGGCCGGTGGCGCCCTCCGGGGAAGGGACGGTCCCGGCTGGCGTCCCCCACCTGAGCCTGAGCCTCGCGCGGGCGGACCTGCCCACGCCGACCGCGCCGGTGAGCGTGGAACTCCCGCCGGGCACCCTCGCCGCGCTGCGCGGTCCCAGCGGCAGCGGCAAGACCACGCTGCTGCACGCCCTGCGCAAGCACGTCCCGCACCTGGGGAGCATCCGGGTGGACGGCACGCCGCTCGACGACCTCGGCGCCACCTGGCAGGCCCGGGTGGCGTTCGTTCCCCAGCACCCGCGCCTGATCGCGGGCAGCGCGCGGGACAACCTGCGCCTCGCCGCCCCCGACGCCGGTGACGCCGACCTGGAGCGCGCCTGCGAGGCGGTGGGCCTGGGCGACGTGCTGCGCGCGCTGCCCTCCGGGTTCGACACGCCGCTCGGCGAGGGCGGCGCGCTGCTCTCGGGCGGCGAGACCGCGCGCCTCGCCCTGGCCCGCGCCCTGCTCTCCGGCGCCGACGTGATCCTGCTCGACGAGGTGAGCGCGCACCTCGATCCGGAGAGCGAGGCGGAACTGCACGCGGTGATCGAACGCGCCTTTGCCGGGCGGACGGTGCTGCTCGCCACCCACCGCGCAGTCCCGCCCGGCTGGCGGGAGATTTCCCTGGGCGCGCCCGCGTCCCCGGCGGTGGCCGCGTGAGGGGCGCGCTGGCGCTCGGGGTCCTGACCGCCCTGGCCGGGGTCGGGCTGGCGGCCAGTTCGGGCCTGCTGATCTCCCGGGCCGCCCTGCGCCCCGAGGTGTTCCTGAGCCTGCTCCTGCTCGTGACCACCGTGCGCGCCCTGGGGCTGGGCCGCGCCGCCCTGCGCTACGCCGAGCGCCTCGCCGGGCACGCGGCGGCCCTGGCGGGCGGGGAGCGGGTGCGGCTGCGGCTGTTCGACACGCTGGCCCGCTTCGGGCGTGATCTGCTGGCCTACGAGCGCGGCGGCGACCTGCTCGCCCGCTCGGGTGCCGATGTCGACGCCCGGCAGTTCTTCACCCTGCGGGTCAGCCTGCCGCTGGGGGCCTTTCTGGGCGTGCTGGTCGCCCTGGGCGGCTGGCTTGCGTGGCTGGACCTGGGTCTGGCGCTGCTCGCGCTGCTCCCCCTGCTGGGGGCGGCCCTGGTGGTGCTGCATGGGCGGGACCGCGCCGCGCTGCTTACCCGGGAGGACGCCTGCCTGACGCGCGAGCACGCGGCCCGGCTGCTCGACGCCCTCTCGGCCAGCGGGGATGGCGGCGGGAGCCACCACGGCCCCGAACTCGCGCGCCTCACGGCCCGGCTCGAACGCGTCGCGCTGGACGCCGGGCGCCTGGCGTGGCGGGTCACCCTGGCCCGCGAGATGGGCTTCGCGGTCGCGGTGAGCGGCGTCCTGTGGCGGGGCGCGGCGCTCGTGCAGGCGGGCTACCTGAACGGCGCGCTGCTGGCGGCGGTGGTGCTGGGGGTCGCCGCCGCCTTCGACGCCGCGGGCCCCCTGGCCGCCGTGCCGCTGGCCCACGCCGCCGACGTGGCCGCCAGGGAGCGCACGGCCGCGCTGGAGGCGCTCACGCCGGGCGTAGTCGGTCCGCCCATGCCGAGGGCCGTCCCGCCCGGACCGCTCTCGTTCGAGGTCCGGGGCGTCACCGTCCGGCGCCACGGGCGGACCGTGCTGGATGACGTGTTGCTGCGCCTGCGTGCCGGGGAAAGCCTGGGCGTCTCGGGGCCCAGCGGCGGCGGCAAGACCACCCTGATCCGGCTCCTGACCCGGGACCTCGACCCGGACGCGGGGCGGGTCACCCTGAACGGGGCGGACCTGCGCGACCTCGACCTCGCCGCGTTGCGCGCCCGGATCAGCCTGCACGAGCAGGACGCGCCGCTGCTCGACGGCACCCTGCGCGAGAACCTGCGGCTGGGCGACCACCACGCCACGGACCACCGGCTGCGCGGCCTGCTGGACGACCTCGGGCTCACTCACCTGGATTTGGACACCTGGGTGGGCGAGGGGGGCACCCGGCTCTCGGGCGGCGAGCGGGCCCGGGTGAGCCTCGCCCGCGCGCTGCTGGGGCCGGGCGACCTGCTGCTGCTCGATGAGCCCACCGCCCACCTCGACGCCGCCACCGAGGCGCGCGTGCTGCGGGTCATCGGGCGCGAGCGCGCCGGACGGGCCCTGTTGATCGTCACCCACCGGGCCGCGCCCCTCGCCCTGACCGGGCGTCACCTCACGCTACGCGGCGGACACCTGCACGGCGCGGCGTCCGTTCCCGAAAGGACCGCCGTATGAACGAGCTTTTCGGCTTTTCCACGCTGGACCTCTCGCGCTTTCAGTTCGCGACGACCAGCATCTTCCACTACTTCTTCGTGCCCTTCACGGTGGGCTTCGCGCTAATCATCGCCGTCCTCCAGACGCTGGCCTACCGCAGCCACGACCCCAAACTGGAAAACCTCACCCGCTTTTTCGGACACCTGTTCTTCATCAACTTCGCGGTGGGCGTGGTGACGGGCATCGTGCAGGAGTTCCAGTTCGGAATGAACTGGCAGGGCTTTTCCAACTTCGTGGGCAACATCTTCGGCGTGCCGCTCGCGCTGGAGGTGCTGATGGCCTTTTTCCTGGAGAGCACCTTCCTGGGCCTGTGGTGGTTCGGCAAGGACCGGCTGCCCGCCTGGGCGTCCCTCGCCAGCATCTGGATCGTCGCGCTGGGCACCACCGTCAGCGCCTTCTGGATCATCCTCGCCAACGCCTGGATGCAGCACCCGGTCGGGTACGCCCTGAGGAACGGCCGGGCGGTCATGACCGACGCCTGGGCCATCGTGACCAACCCCAAGGCGCTGGAGTGGTTCGCCCACCTCTGGTCGGGCGGCCTCACCGTCGCCGCGTTCTTCGTGCTGGCCGTCAGCGCCTACCACCTGCGCCGGAAGCACAACGTGCCCGCCTTCCGGGTGAGTTTCAAAGTCGCGCTGCTCACGGCGCTGATCGGCTCGCTGGGCGTGGTCGCCGCCGGGCACGTCCAGGGCCAGAGCGCGGTGCGCGACCAGCCCATGAAGTACGCGGCCTTCAGCGCCCTGTGGGACACGCCGACCGGCTCCCAGATGCCCGAGAGCCTCGTGGCGCTCCCCAGCAACGGCGCGCGCGCCAACCGCTTCGAGGTCACGGTCCCGTACGTGGGCTCGTTCCTGGCCTTCAACAATTTCTCCGGCAAGGCGAAGGGGCTCAACGACCTGCAACGGGAGTACGCGGCGAGGTACGGTCCGGGCAACTACCTCCCCTGGGTGTGGCCGGTGTACTGGGCCTTCCGCGTGATGGTGGGGCTGGGCGGCCTGATGCTGCTCGTCAGCGCCTACTACACCTGGCGCTGGCGGCGGGGTAGGCTCGACGACCCGGGCCGACTCTACCCGCTGCTGCTGGTGATGCCGCTCGCGCCGCACCTGGCGAACTTCAGCGGCTGGGTCGCCACCGAGATGGGCCGCCAGCCCTGGATCGTGCAGGGCCTGCTGCGGACGGCGGACGCGGTGAGCGGGCTCACCCCGCAGACGGTGCTCGTCTCGCTCGCGGCCTTCTGGGTCGTGTACCTGACCCTGATCGGCCTGGACGTCTTCCTGCTCACCCGGACGGCCCGCGCCGGCATGCACGGGCCCGAGGTGGAGACGCCCTCGGTGCCCGCCCCGCACTACCTGCCCGAAGGAGCCGCGCCGTGACCGTCGACCTGCCCACCGTCTGGTTCGCCCTGACCGCCCTGACCTTCACGATCTATTTCTTCCTGGACGGCTTCGACTTCGGGGTCGGCATCCTGCAACCCTTCCTCGCGCGGAGCGAGGTGCAACGCCGCGCATTGATCGGCACGGTCGGCCCCTTCTGGGCGGCGAACGAGGTGTGGGTGATCCTGGCCGCCAGCGTGATCTTCGCGGCGTTCCCGCTGTGGTACGGGGCGCTGCTGACGGCCCTGTACCCGCTGTTCGCCCTGATCCTGCTGGCCCTGATCGGGCGGGGTGTGGCCTTCGAGTACCGCTCGGAGGTCGATCACGTCCGCTGGCGACTCTTCTGGGACGCCACGTCCTTTGTCACCAACCTGCTGCCCGCCTTCTTATGGGGCGTGATCATGTCCAACATGGTGCGCGGGCTGCCGCTGGGGGTCGGCGGCCGCTTCGAGGGCCACGTGCTGGGCGCCTTCGACCTCTTCACGGTTCTGGGCGGGCTGGCCACCCTGAGCCTGTTCGTGCTGCACGGCGCGACGTACCTGCTGCTGCGGCTGCACCGGGGCAGCACGCTGTACCTGCGGGCCCGGCGCGCGGCCCTGCTGTGGGGGGCGGCCGCGACCGTGCTGGTCCTCGCTTTCGTGTACGTGGGCTTCGTGCGCTCCGGGGTGTTCAATTCGCTGGGGTTGTCCCAGTGGCTCTTCCCGGCGGCGGCCGCCCTCAACCTCGGCCTGGTGTGGCTGGCCCTGACCCTCAGGCGCGACGGGCTCGCCTTCGCGGCCACCGGGCTGACGGTCGTGTTCTCGACGGCGACCATCTTCCTGAGCCTGTACCCGAACGTGCTGCCGAGCACCCTGGGCGAGACGTACACCCTGACCGTGCGGAACAGCGCGAGTGAGCCCTACACCCTGCGCCTGCTCTCCTGGGTGAGCCTGATCTTTCTCCCCCTGATCATCGGCTACCAGGCCTGGAACTACTACGTGTTCCGGCAGCGCGTGCAGGAGCGCGATCAGGCCATTCCCGGCGGCGGTTCGGGGGACTGACTCGGAGGAGCCCGCGGCCATCAAGGAGTCGGGGCGCGAACCCGGGGGTCCCATCCACTCACAAGGGTTGAGGCGAGTCCATCCTGGGCACGGCGGCCGAGCGCTCGAAGAGGCCGCACACCCCGCTGCGGTCCCCCTCGTGGTATTCCAGGAGGGCGACGGGGGCGGTGGTGCCGGGCTTGAGGCCCTCGGCCTGAAGCTGGGCGGCGGTCGCCAGGCCTGCGGGGAACGTGTTGACGTACCGGGGAATGCGGGGCGAGGGCTTGACCATGAGGTTCCGGCCCCCATCCTGGCAGAGGTCGAGGTGAGCTGTGGGAGAGTGGAGGCGTACCGATGTGAAGGTGAACAGAGCCCGGGGCGGGGTGCGGCGGTTGATCATCGCGGCTGGCCTGTGACTGGAGGCGTCCCGGGCTGTCCCCGGGCCGGTCGCTCCCCCGGCCCGGCGTTCCGGTCGGCGTGGGACGGCTGATGGCCCTGCTGTCGGCGTCGGGCCTGCGGCGCAGCGTGGATGGCCGCGCGCTCTGGCAGGACCTGAGCCTGGACGTGGACGCCGGGGAGAGCGTGGCCGTCGTCGGGCCGTCGGGCTCGGGAAAGAGCCTGCTGCTGCGCGCCCTCGCCGGGCTGGACGCGTTGGAGGGCGGCGAGATCACGCTGGAGGGCCGGGCGCAGGCCGGGTGGCCGATGCCCCGGTACCGCTCACACGTCACCTACCTGCCCCAGCGGCCCGCCCTGGACGGCGGCACCGTCCTCGACCACCTGCGGCGGCCCTTCACCCTGGCGGCACACCGCCACCGCATGTTCCATCCCGGTGAGGCGGAGGCGCTGCTCGGGGCCTTCGGGCGGGACGGGGCCTTCCTGCGGCTGGACGCGGCCACCCTCTCGGGGGGCGAGGGGCAGCTCGTGGCCCTCACCCGCGCGCTGCTGCTCAGCCCCACCGTGCTGCTGCTCGACGAGGCGACCGCGTCCCTCGACCCGGACACCACGCGCCGCGCGGAGCGCGTGCTGCTGGGCTGGCTGCGCGGGGCCGCGCGGCGCGCGCTGGTCTGGGTCAGCCACGACCCCGCGCAACGGGCCCGGGTCGCCTCGCGCGAAGTTCCCCTCCAGCCCCAGCCGGTGACGGCATGAGCGTGCCGATCAGCGCCGGGCAACTCGCCCTGGCGGCCGCGCTGCTGCTGGTGAACGTCGTGCTGTCGGTGCGGCTGCGCCTGGGGCTGGAGCGGGACATCCTGGTGGCGGGCGCGCGGATGGTCGCGCAGCTCCTCGCGGTGGGGCTGATCCTGGGGTGGGTCTTCGCCCTGCGCTCCCCGCTGCCCGTCGTGGGGATCGGGCTGGTGATGACCGTCCTGGCCGGGCAGGCGGCGGTGGCCCGCAGCCGCGAGCGGTACGCCCGGGTGTACCTGGACGCCTTCCTCGCAGTGTTCGGCAGCTCGTTCCTGCTCACGGGGCTGGCCCTTTCCGGCCTCCTGCGGGTCCACCCGTGGTTCGAGCCGCAGTACGCGATCCCCATCCTGGGGATGGTGCTGGGCAACACCCTGACCGGGGTGGCCCTGTCGCTGGACCGCTTCACCGGGGACCTGCGCGCCCGCCGCCCGCAGATCGAGGAGCTGCTGGCGCTGGGCGCGACCCGCTGGGAGGCCGCCCACGCGGAGGTCGCCGCCGCCGTGCGGACCGGCATGATCCCGGTGCTCAGCAGCATGGCCGTCATGGGCATCGTGAGCCTGCCCGGCATGATGACCGGGCAGATCCTGGCGGGCGCCCCGCCGGGCACGGCCGTGCGGTACCAGATCGTGATCATGTTCATCCTCGCGGCGAGTTCGGCACTGGGGAGCCTGGCCGTGGTGCTGCTCGCGTACCGCTCGCTCTTCGACGCGCGGGACCGGTTGAGGGTCGAGCGGCTGCACGCCCGGGGGCGGCGGTGAGCGCCCTGCTGGTGTTCCTCGTGACGGTCGCCCTGGTGGTGTGGCAGCCCCGCGGCCTGAAACCCGCCTGGACCGCGCTGGGCGGGGCCGCCCTCGGCCTGCTGCTGGGCGCGGTCCGGCCCGCCGACATCCCGGCGGTCTGGCACGCGACCTGGAACGCGACGCTCACCCTGGTCGGGTTGATCGTGATGAGCCTGCTGCTCGACGAGGCGGGCTTCTTCCGCTGGGCGGCGCTGCACCTCGCGCGCTGGGGACGCGGGCGCGGCGTGGTCCTCTTCGTGCTGCTGATCGTGTTCACCGCCCTGGTCGCGGCCCTGTTCGCCAACGACGGCGCCGTCCTGATCCTCACTCCCGTCGCCCTCGAACTCGCCGGGGTCCTCGCGCTGTCCCGCGCGGCCACGCTGGCCTTCGCCTTCGCCGTGGGGTTCGTGGTGGACGCCACCAGCCTGCCCCTGCCGGTCTCGAACCTGGTGAACATCGTCGTGGCTGACGCCTTCCACCTGGACTTCGCGCAGTACGCGCGGGTGATGGTCCCGGTGGACGCGGCGGCGCTGCTCGCCTGCCTCGCCGTCCTGCTCGCGGTGTACCGCCGCGCTCTGCCCACGAGCTACGACCCGGCGACCCTGCCCCCGCCAGGAAGCGTGGTGCGGTCGCGCGGTCTGTTCCTCGCCGGGTGGACCGTGCTGCCCCTCCTGCTCGCCGGGTACTTCCTGGCGGACCCGCTGGGGGTGCCGCTCGGCGTGGTGACCACCCTGGGGGCCGCCGCACTGTGGCTCGTCGCGGCGCGCTCGCGGCAGCTGTCGAGCCGCGCGGTGCTGGGGCACGCTCCCTGGGACGTGGTGGTGTTCGCGCTGGGGATGTATCTGGTGGTGTACGGGCTGCGCGGCGCCGGGTTCACCGCCGGGTACGGGGAGCTGGTGGCGGGCGCGGCGGGGCACGGCACCCTGGCGGGCGTGCTGGCTGCGGGGAGTAGCGTGGCGGCGCTGAGCGCCCTGATGAACAACCTCCCGGCGGTGCTGTTCGCGCTGCTCGGGGTGCAGGGGGCCGCCCTGACGCCGCAGGTGCGGGAGGGCCTCGCCTACGCGCTGATCGTGGGCGCGGACATCGGGCCCAAGCTCACGCCCACCGGGAGCCTCGCCACGTTGCTGTGGCTGTTCCTGCTGGGGCGGCGCGGGGTGAGGGTGAGTTGGGGGGAGTATTTCAGGGCCGGGATCGTGCTGACCCCACCCGTCCTGCTCGCGGCGCTGCTGGCGCTCGCGGCCTTCCTGCGCTGAACAGGCTCAACGGGACCTCCGGGCCCTGTGGGGTGGGCCACCCGCATTCGACCCCCTGAACCCTCCCCGGGGGTGTTCGCCGTGTGGACAAGGGGCGGCGAGGGTTGGCGGCCCCGTCATCCCCGCCCGCGTGGGGAGGGGGTGTACGTCCGCGCGAATGGCCGCCCGGGTGTGGCGGCGCGCTGCCCCAGGACCAGGCGCAGTTGCTCGGCCTGCGGCAGCGCGACCGGCCCGAGGGCCCCCGGTCCACCCCGCAGGAAGGGGGCCAGGGCGGGACCCGCGTCCGCGACCCGGCGAAAGCTCGCGGCGGGCAGGGTGAGGTCGCCCGGTCCCAGGCCCGCGAGCTGTGACAGCAGCGTGAGGTGCTGGGCCTCGCTCGCCCCGAGTTGCGCGGCTGTCGCCGCCAGTTCGGGCTGGCCCTGCTGCGCGAACTGGTGGGTGGCCGCCAGGTACGCGCCGATGAAGACCGCCTCCAGGTGCAGGGCGGTGTCCGCGAAGGCGCCAGCATCCGGCAGCAGCTCCCGGGGCAGGTAGAAGCGGGACGCGAGCGGCGCGGCGCCCAGGGACCGCAGCACCTCCAGGTGGTGCGCCTCGGCGTCCAGCACGGCCCGCAGATGTTCGGCGGTGTCCCCGTCCATGCGGAAGGTGGCCGTGGTCAGGGCCTGGTGGTAGAGGGTGACGGCCAGCGCCTCGGCGGTCGCCGCGAGGTCGAGGACGGCGGCGTGGTCGAGGGTTCCGGTGCTGGCCCGGTCCTGGCCGAACGCCTGGCCGAACCCGGTGAGGGCGAGGGTGCCCGCCAGGCCGCGCAGAAAGCCGCGCCTGGTGCGCTCATTGCTGGTGGTGGGTTCGGTGGTGCCGGTCTGCTCGTTCATGGGGAGAACTCCGGGGAGGGCGCAGGGGGAGGAATGACGCGGGCCGCACGCAGGAAAGCTTTCCCGCGCGGCCCCCCGGACTTATGCCGGAACCTGCCCGACGTTCGGGCGGCCCCAGTAGCGGTGGTGTCCCAGCGCGGTGACGAAGGCCGTCAGGGCCGCCGGGGTGCCGCCGTTCTGGCCGACGACGATGCCGTACTCGGCGAGCTTCTGCGCGCCCGCCCCGCTGGCGAGGCGCATCCCGCCCACCTCGGACAGGTTCTGCACAGCGTCCGGTCGGCCCGCTGGGGCCTGGACCGCCCCCGCCGCCGGACCCGCGATGGCGCGAAGCAGCCGCCCGATCTCGGACGCCGTGAGCAGCTCGGTCCCCTCGCCTAGCGCCCCGATGGGCTTGGCGTGCTTGTACGCCTGCGCCACGAAATTGTGGGCGTCTCCCAGGCCGATCAAGGTTTGAATGCTGGCCGCTCCGCCCGGCACCAGCACGGCGTCGTACAGCACCGGGTCGGTGTTGGCGAGGGTCTTGTTCGCCACCACGCCCTCCGCGAGCGCCCCCAGGTGCGGCCCGACGATGTCGGCCATCGCGCCCGCGTCCGTCAGGGCCTTGCTCACCGCCGCCACCTGCGCGGCGTTCACGCCCTCGGCGGCCAGGATCGCCACCTTGCGCCCCCTGGCCAGGCGGGGCTGGCCCTCCTCCTGGCTCAACCCCTTCGCTCGGTGAAGGCGGCCGGAGGCGCTCGTCGGCGTGGTCGCCGCCGCCAGGACGGCCGTCTCGGCGGCGGAGTCGGCGGTGCCGCCGGGCCTGGCCGTGCCGCCCACACGGGGCCTCTCGCCCAGCGCCCGGGCCACCTGCGCGGCGAGCACCTCGTTGATTCTCTCCAGGTGGCCGAGCATCCGCAGGCGGATGTCGCGCGTCTCCACCTTGCTCAGCTCGAACTGGAGCGAGCGCGTGATGTGCTCCTTTTCAACCGGCGTCATCGAGTTCCAGAAGAGCCGCGCCTGCCCGTAGTGGTCCCCGAAGCTCTCGGCGCGGGCCCGCACCTTGGGGCCGGACACCCGCTCGGGGTAGCTCACGTACCCGCCGCGCGCCTGCGGGACCTCGGCGGGCTTGTTGCCCCCCAGGGTATTGGGCTCGTACGACACCCTCCCCCGGTTGACGGTCTGGCGCATGTGGCCGTCGCGCTGGTTGTTCGCCACGCGGTTCACCGGGCGGTTGATAGGCAGCTCGGGCCAGTTGGGCGAACCCAGGCGGGAGAGCTGGGTGTCGAGGTAACTGAAGTTGCGGCCCTGGAGCAGCGGGTCGTCGCTGAAGTCGATGCCCGGCACGATGTTGGTCGTCATGAAGGCGACCTGCTCGGTCTCCGCGAAGTAATTGTCGGGGTTGCGGTTCAACACCATCCGCCCCACCCGCTGCACCGGCACGAGGTCCTCGGGCACGATCTTGGTGGCGTCGAGCACGTCGAAGTCCCACCCCTCGGCCTGCGCCTCGGTGAAGACCTGCACGCCCAGCTCCCACTCGAAGGGTTGCCCGGCCTCGATGGACTCCCACATCGTGCGGCGGTGGAAGTCGGGGTCCTTGCCCGCGATCTTCTGCGCCTCGTCCCACACCAGCGAATGCACGCCGAGCAGGGGCTTCCAGTGGAACTTGACGAGGTGCGCGTGCCCCTGCGCGTTCACCAGGCGGAAGGTGTGGACGCCGAAGCCCTCCATCATGGCAAAGGAGCGCGGGATGGCGCGGTCGCTGTGGACCCACATCAGCATGTGCATCGACTCGGGCGTCAGCGAGATGAAGTCGTAAAAGGTGTCGTGCGCGCTGGCCGCCTGCGGAATCTCGTTGTGCGGCTCGGGCTTGACCGAGTGGATCAGGTCGGGAAACTTGATCGCGTCCTGGATGAAGAACACGGGGATGTTGTTACCGACGAGGTCCCAGTTGCCCTCCTGCGTGTAGAACCTGACTGCGAAGCCGCGCACGTCGCGCGCCGTGTCCGCCGAGCCACGCGAACCCGCCACCGTCGAGAAGCGCGCGAACACCGGGGTCTGCACCCCGACCTCGGTGAGGACCTTCGCGGTGGTGTAGGCCGAGAGGGACTTGTCGAGCTGGAAGTAGCCGTGGGCCCCGGCGCCGCGCGCGTGGACCACCCGCTCGGGGATGCGCTCGTGGTCGAAGTGGTGGAGCTTCTCGCGGAAGAGGAAGTCCTCCATCAGGGTGGGGCCGCGCACCCCGGCTCGCAGCGAGTTCTGGTCGTCGCTGACGGCGTGCCCCATGTTGTCGGTGAGGCGGGCACCGGGGCTGGCCGTGTTCGCGCTGAGGTCCTGGGCCTTGGTCTGCTCATCGAGCTTGCTGGCGGTGTCGTCGAGGGAGAGCGGGGTGGAGAGCTTGCGATTCTGGGCCATGAGAGGACCTGCCTTTCCTGGAGGACGGCGAAAGGGCGAAGGAATGGGGCCTGATCGTGTGTTCCCGCGCCGGGTTTTTCCGGGGAGGTGTGCCGGCGTCAGGGGCGGGGGTCAACGCCGCGCGCACGGCCCGCAGCGGTGACGGCGGCCAGGGGGTCCGGTCGGCGCAGCCGGGAGAGGGCGAGCCCCACGAACGCGGCCTCCACGATCAGCGCGAAGACGCCGCTGGGCTCGGCCCAGTTGCCGATGTCGCTGGTGGCCCCGGGCAGGCCGGTGCTGCGCGTGAGGACGTACCCCACGATGGCGCCCAGCGAGATCAGCGCGCCCAGGGCGTACCCGGCCCGGGCCCGCTCGGTGAACAGCCACGCCCCCGACGCCGCGCACCCGGCGACGAGCAGGATGTACAGCCAGCCCAGGTACGGCGTCTCGCCGAGCTTGCCGGGGATGTCCCGGTAGTGAATCCAGGCGACGGCGGCGAGCAGCATCAGACCGAGCCAGTGACGGGCGGCGTGCGACATGGTGTTCCTCCTGGGGGGTCAGCCGGGTCAGCGGGCCTGCGGCTGGGAGAGGGCGGGGGCGGGGGCGGACGGGTCGGCCTCGCGGCGGTACAGCGCGAGCAGCAGCAGCAGGCCGAGCCCGCTCATCGCCAGGGGCGCGCTCATGGGGGCCGGGCCGTTGAGCCAGTTGGCGCGCGGGGCGGGCAGCCCCAGCACCCCGGGTTCGCCCGGGCGCGCCTCGGGGGAGGTTCCGAGCGCCCCGGCGCGTCCCTCGCGCAGCAGCTCGGGGTTCTTGCCGGTGTGCTCGACTGCGCCGTAGACCCCAGTGACGACGAGCAGCGCGGCGGCGGCGCGCAGCAGCAGGCGCGACCAGACCCGGTCGGTCCCCAGGAAGAGCGCCGCTGCCACCACGCCAGCGGCGATGGCCGCGAACGGGATGAGCTGCGAGGGGCCGTACCAGTGGCCGACGGCCGCGAGTTCCGCCGCGAGACCGAGCAGCCCGAGGAGGCCGAGGACGACGAGGGCTTTGCGCAGGGTGAGCACGTGGGTCATGGGAGGTCTCCTGCCGAGACGGTGAGGCGCGTTCGGCCCCGGTTCAGTGGGCGCCGGGAATGTTGGGCGGGGGTAAGGACGCGGGCTTCATGAAACCGGGACCAAGGCCAGCCCGGGGGCATGCTTCCGGGTGGGACGGCTCCCGCAGAACAGGAGACGGGAGCGCGGTTCGGGGGGAGGGGCACGGCATGCCTGTCCCTCAGGGGCGGGCGCCGAGGGTGCCCAGCCACACCCCGACGCCGAACACGACCCCACCGCCCACGATCACCTGCACGACGGTCTGGGCGAGCGGCGAGCGCATGTAGTGCCAGCGGATATAGGCGATGACCAGCAGTTCGACCAGCACGACGGCGTAGGCGAGGCTGAGGGCGACGCGCAGGTCGGGCAGCAGGAAGGGCAGGGTGTGCAGCATCCCGCCGAGGATGGTGGCGACCCCGGTGATCGCGCCGCGCGCGAGGGGGGTGCCGCGCCCCGAGACGACGCCGTCATCGCTGAGCGCCTCGGCCAGCCCCATGCTGATGCCCGCCCCCACCGAGGCGGCCAGGCCCACGAAGAAGGCGTCGATGGGTCGCCCCGTCAGGCCAGCGGCGGCGAAGATCGGAGCCAGGGTGCTGACCGAACCGTCCATCAGGCCGAGCAGGGCAGGTTGAATTTTTTGGAGAACGAACGTCTGGTCGTGGGGAGAAGCCTGTGACATGCTCCTTATTGAGAATGATTCCTGTTATGCGGAAGTAAGAAATCCCGAGCAGGCCACTCCGGTTGGTCGGTCCCGGTCCGGGGAAAGTCCACCGCGACGCGCAGGCCCCCGGGCTCGCCGTTCTCGAAGCGCAGGGTGGCCCCGTGCGTCTGCGCCACGCGCTGCACGATGGCGAGCCCGAGCCCGTTGCCCTCCCCACCGCGGGCCGTGTTCACCTGATAGAAGGGCTCGGCCAGGTGCGGGAGGGCCGCCGCGGGCACGCCCGGGCCCGCGTCCTGCACCGTCAGGCGCACGTGGTCCGCCTCACCGCCCACGCTCACCCGCATGTCGGCGCCCTGCCCGTACCGCAGGCCGTTCCCGATCAGGTTCTCGACGAGGTGGGTGAGCAGCGCCTCATCGCCGATCACCGTGGCGTCGCCCCGGGTCTCGAAGTCCAGCCGCACGTCGGGCGCCGCCTCGCGCGCCCGGTCCACCGCCTCGCCGGCCACCCGGGCGAGGTCCACCGGCAGGAGTTGCACCGCCTGCACGCCCCGGGCGAGCAGCAACAGGTGTTCGGTGAGCCGGCGCATCCGCTCCACGTCGGCGAGCGCCTCGGCCATGTCCTCGCGCAGCTCCGCCTCGCTGCGCGGCCCGGCGAGCGAGCCTTGCAGCCGCATCTTGAGCGCCGCGAGCGGGGAGCGCAGGTCGTGGGCGGCGGCCCGGGTGAACTCCTCCTCCCGCTCGCGCACGTCCGCGAGTTGCGCGAAGGACGTTTGCAGGGTCCCGGCCAGCCGCCCGAGTTCGTCGTTGCGCCCCGCCCCGGGCAGGGGAGAGCGCAGGTCCCCCTGCTGCCCCAGCCGCGCGGCCGCCTCCTGCAAGCGGGCCACCGGGCGCAGCAGCCGTCCCGCCAGGAGGAAGCTCAGCAGGGCCACCAGCGCCGCCGCGGTCGGCACGGTGACCGCCAGCGCCCGCAGGTAGGCGCGCAGCGGGTTGACGACCCCCAGTACGTCGCTGGCCAGTTGGGCCGTGGCCGCCCCTCCGCGCAGGGTCACCGTGGCGATGAGCACGTCGTGCCCCGCGCGGGGCGCGTAGCCGGGCGGCAGGTCGGCCGGAATGGGCGGGAAGTTTTCCGTGACCGCCACCACCTGCCCGCCCTGCAGGACCCGCACGTCCACGTTGCGCGGGAGCGTCGTGATCTCGAGCGGCGGGGCCGCCCCGGACTGGGGCCGCGCCGCCAGCTCCTGCTCCAGGCGCGGGATCAGCATTTCCAGGCGCTCGTACTCCGCCACGGCGAGAAAGGAGCGCAGGGCGAGGAACTGCACCGCCGCGACCACCAAGACCACCACGGCGGTCTGGAGGGCGACGCCCAGGGCGATCCGGATGCGGATGCTCATGGCACTCGGTACCCCAGCCCGCGCGAACTCACGAGCACGTCGGCCGCCAGCTTGCGCCGCAGGTAGCTCACGTACACGTCCACCACCCGCGCCTCGCCCCCGAAGTCCGGACCCCAGACCCGCGTGACCAGCTCCTCGCGGGTGAACCAGCGCCCCTGTGACAGCACCAGCACCTCCAGCAGAGCGTACTCGCGCGCCGTGAACCCCACGACCTGCCCCTGCCACCACACCTGGCGGTGTCGGGCGTCCAGCAGCCCGGTCCCGCCGCCAAAGGCCACCCGCGCGCTGCGGACCCCCTCGCCGCGCCGCACGACCGCGCGCAGGGTGGCGAGCAGTTCGGGCAGCTCGAAGGGCTTGACGAGGTAGGCGTCCCCCCCGAGGTCCAGGCCATCCACCCGGTCGTGCAGGGCCCCCCGGGCGGTGAGGAACACGATGGGCACCTCGGCACCCTCCGCGCGCAGGGTGCGGGCCAGCTCGAATCCGTCGAGGCCCGGGAGCATCACGTCGAGCAGCAGGGCGTCGTAGCCCCCCGAGCGCGCCTGGGTCAGCCCGCGCACGCCGTCCGGCTCCACCTTGACCTCATGGCCCGCGTCCGCCAGCGCCCGCGCGGTCGGGAGCGCGATGCGCGGGTCGTCCTCCACCAGCAGGAGCCGCACGCTCAGCACCCCCGGAGGGGAGCACAGGACATCCAGGGGCCGCCGGGCATGGTCATGCCGCCACGGTAGGCGTTCCAGATCAAAGGGGCGTAAGAACGACACGTGAGGGGAGCTTAAGAAAGCGTTGAGGACCTGCCCTTTCTTGCACCCGTCTAACGGCGCCTGCCTACCTTCACGGCGGTTGTGTCGCCCCAACCCCACCCAGGAGCCCTCATGAAACACCTGATCCTCCTTGCCGCCCTCCTCCTTCCCTCGGCCCTCGCGGGCGGGGCGGGCGCCCAGAGCGCGGGCGCGGGCGTGCCCTCCACCAACGTGAACGAGCCCGCCCCCACCACCGGCCAGCCCACCGCCCAGAACACCGGCACGGCCTCGCCCCTGCCCTACAACCGCGCCACGACCCTGCCCGCCGCCGGCACCGAGGACCTGAAAAAGAGCGTGCAGGCCCTGCAAAACACTCTGACCGAGCTCCAGGCGCTGCAACTCCAGACCAAACAGGCGCACTGGAACGTCTCGGGCACCCTCTGGTACACCCTGCACGAGCTGCTTCAGGAGCACTACGAGGGGCTGAGCAAGTACGCCGACGACGTGGCCGAGCGCCAGCTCTCGGTGGGGGCGTCCAGCGACGGGCGGGCGATCACCATCGTCGCGGCCTCGCGCCTGCCCGAGATTCCGGGTGGCTTCCTCGACGACGCCCAGGTCATCCAGTTCTTCACCTACCAGTACGAGACGGTGGGGCAGCGGATTCACCAGCGCATCAATGATGTGGAGAAGGTGGACCCGACGACGGCGAACCTGTTGCAAGAGGTGGAGCACGGGATCGAGAAATACCAGTGGCAGATGCGGGCCTTCCTCCAGAACACGCCGCGTGACCCCAACTCGGGCTTCGACCTCAACAACGGCAAGCCCGTGCCCCTGCGTGGGAAATAGGGGGACGGGCAGACCCGGGGGGGCCCGCCCGGCCCTCCTTCCTTCGCGCGGAGCAGGAGGCCAGCGGACTGGGAAAGTTCCCCCTGGCGCGCCCCCGCTCCTTCACCCGGCGGCCCCCCTTTTCCCCCGCATCCCCTGAAGCCGGCGGAAGGAACCGCGTCCGCCTGTCCCCCTCCCCTGACCTATGCCTGTCTATCTACACGCCATCGCGTCCGCCGTCCCGGAGACCGCCTACCCCCAGTCGGTCATCCGGGACGTGATCCGGGCGCAGCCCGAACTGGGCCGCCTGGGGCGGCGGCTCACGACCTCCATCTTCAACGCCTCGGGCATCGACCGGAGGCACAGCGTCGTGCGGGACTTCCTGGGCCCGGCGGGTGACCCCCCGGGCCTCTTCTACGACCCCGGGACGGGCCGGATGCTCACGCCGGGCACGGGCGCGCGCAACGACTTCTACGTGCCTCACGCCACCGAGCTGTTCGTGCGGGCGGCCCGAACGGCGCTGGAGGCAGCCCCCCACCTGGGCGCGACCGACGTCACTCACGTCGTCACGGTGTCGTGCACGGGCTTTTTCGCCCCGGGACCCGACTACGCCCTCGTGCGGGCGCTGGGGCTGCCCGCGGGCGCGCACCGCTTCCACGTGGGCTTCATGGGCTGCTACGCCGCCTTTCCCGCCCTGAAGATGGCGAGGGCCTTTTGCGAGGCCGACCCGAGGGCGGTGGTCCTGGTGGTCTGCGCGGAGCTGTGCACCATCCACATGCACTCGGCGAACGACCCCGACACATTGATCGCCAACTCGGTCTTCGCGGACGGGGCTGCCGCCGCCCTGGTCGCCGCCCGGCCGCCCGCCGCGGGCACGCCCGCCCTGCGCCTCGACCGCTTCGAGACCACCCTGACGCCCCCCGGCGTGGGCGAGGCCGACATGGCCTGGACGGTGGGCGACCAGGGCTACGACATGGTGCTCAGCACCTATGTCCCCGACATCATCGAGTCGCACATCGGGGGGGCCCTCGCGCCGCTGCTGGGCGGGCCCCGGGGGCCGGGCGACGCCGCGCACCGGGGGGTCGAGCGCTGGGCCGTGCACCCCGGCGGGAGAAGCATCCTCGACCGGGTGCAGGGCGCCCTCGCCCTGAGCGACGAGCAGATGCGCCCCTCGCGCGAGGTATTGCGCCGCTACGGCAACATGAGCAGCGCGACGGTGCTGTTCATCCTGGAGGACCTGCTGCGGGAGGCGGGAGGCGGGGGACGGGGAGCGGGTGTGCGCGATGGCCTTCGGCCCCGGCCTGACCGTGGAGTCGGCCCTGATGACGCGGCTGTGCGGGCTCGACTGATGCACCCTGACCTCTCCCGGCGCGCCGCACACTTGCGCGAGCGGATGGACGACCCGAACTGCGACTTGCCCAGTCTGGAGCGTACCTATGCCCAGTTCGGCACGGTGAATGTCCTCGTGGCGGGCTGGCGGCGGGTATACCGGCGCGAGCTGCGGCCTCATCTGCCCCCGGGCCGGACGCTGACCCTGCTCGATATCGGCTGTGGCGGCGGGGACGTGGCGCGGGGGCTGGCCCGTTGGGCGCGGCGCGACGGTCGGCGGCTCCGGGTGACCGCCATCGACGCCGACGAACGCGCCGTCGCCTACGCCACGGGGCTCGCCGCCGACCCGGACGTGACCTTCCGGCGGGCGCTGAGCAGCGACCTCGTGCGCGAGGGGCAGGGCTTCGACTTCGTGATCTCCAACCACCTGCTGCACCACCTGACGGACGCGGAGCTCGGGGCCCTGCTGCGAGACAGCGAGGCACTGGGCCGGGTGCGGGTGGTCCACAGCGACCTCGCCCGCCACGCCCTCGCGTACCGGGCCTTCAGCGCGGGGGCGCGGCTCTTTCGGGGTTCGTTCATCCGGGAGGACGGGCTGCTCTCGATCCGGCGCAGCCACACGGCGCGGGAACTCGCGGCGCTGGCGCCACCGGGCTGGCAGGTCCAGCCCCTCGTTCCCTTCCGCCTCCTGCTGACCCGGGCGGGACCGCATGCTTGACGTGCTGGTCGTGGGGGGTGGACCGGTCGGCCTGTTCCTGGGGTGCCTGCTCGCCCGGCGGGAACTGAGCGTCGCGGTGCTGGAGCGTCGCCCGGCGAGGAGCGGCCACTCGCGTGCCGTCGGCATCCACCCGCCTGCCCTGGCGGCCTTCGAGGAGGTGGGCCTGACCACCCCCCTGCTCGCCGCCGGGGTGCCCATCACGGGCGGGGTCGTGCTCGGACGGGGCGGGGTGATCGGCGAGCTGAGCTTCCGCGCCGCCTCGCCGCGTTACCCCTTTATCCTCTCGCTGCCCCAGCGGGACACCGAGCAGGTGCTGGAGGAGCGGCTGGCCCACCTCGCCCCGGGTGCGCTGCGGCGGGGAGTCGTGGTCGTGGGGCTGCGGGACGAGGGCGGGCACGTCTCGGTCGCCTGCCGGGAGGGGGAGCGCGAGGAACTCCTGCGGGCCCGCCTCGTCGTGGGGGCGGACGGCACCCGCAGCACGGTCCGGGGCCTTGCCGGCATCGGCTTCCCGGGCGCCCCCTACCCGGACAGCTACCTGATGGGGGACTTCCCGGACACGACCGCCTTCGGGCCGCGGGCGGCGATCTCTCTGATGGAGGACGGCGTGGTGGAGTCCTTTCCCCTGCCCGGGGAACAGCGGCGCTGGGTCGTCCACACGGAGACGCTGCGGGACGACGTGCGGGCGCAGGACCTCGCCGCCCTGGTGCGGGGGCGGACGGGGCTGCACCTGCCCGCCGGGGACTGCACCATGCTCAGCGCCTTCGGGGTGCGCCACCACCTGGCCGACCGGATGGTGTTGGGCCGGGTGCATCTGATCGGCGACGCGGCGCACGAGATCAGCCCCATCGGCGGGCAGGGGATGAACCTGGGCTGGCTGGACGCCGCCGCGCTCGCGCCGCTGCTGGGGAGGGCCGTGGGGGGCGCTCCCGGAGCCCGCGCCGCCCTCCTGCGCTACGAGCGGGCCCGCCTGCGCTCGGCCCGGCTCGCCACCCGGCAGGCCGAGTTCAACATGGCCTTCGGCCGCCCGGCCCGGGGCCCGGCACGGCGGGTGCGGGACGCGGTGCTGCGCGGCCTCCTCTCGCCCCCCGTTCAACCCCTGCTGGCCCGCGCCTTCACCATGCGCTGGCTGTGAGACCCGCTCCGGGAGGACCGCCCTTGTCCAGAATCCTGATCGCCTCGCAGCCCATCCACGGCCACGTGCTGCCGCTCCTGCCCATCGCGGACGAACTCGTGCGGCGCGGGCACGAGGTCCGCTGGTACACCGGGCGCAAGTACGCGGCGCGGGTGCGGGCGGTCGGTGCCGGGTTCGAGCCCTTCGTCCACGCCCGCGACTACGACGACGACTTCGGGGCGACCTTCCCGGGACGGGGCGAGCGGACGGGCCTGCGGCAGATCCGGTTTGACATCGAGCACGTGTTCGTCGGCCAGGTCGGGGGTCAACTGCAAGATCTCCAGGCGGTGCAGGGGGCCTGGCCCGCCGACGTAATCCTCGCCGAGCAGACCCTGGGCGCCGCCCTGCTGCTGGAGGAACTGGCCGGACCGCCCGTCGCCCTGCTGGGCATCCTGCCGCTGGGGATCGCCAGCCGCGACACGGCCCCCTTCGGTCTGGGGCTGGGACCCGACCCCTCGCCCCTGGGGCGCTGGCGCAACCGGGTCCTGGGCTGGTGGGCGGAACGGGTCATCCTGGGCAGGGCGTCGCGGGAGCTGGAGGCCCTCTGCCGCAGGGTCGGCGTGCCCCCCCGCCCCGTTTCCCCCCCGGTGGCTCCCCGGCTGATGCTGCAACCCACCGTGCCGGGTTTCGAGTACCCCCGCAGCGACCTGCCCCCGCACCTGCATTTCATCGGGGCGATCCTGCCGCCCGCGCCCGAGAACTCGCGTCTGCCCGGCTGGTGGCGCGAGGTGCTCGGCCCGCGCCCGGTGGTGCTGGTCACCCAGGGCACCCTCGCCACCCGGGCGCGCGACCTGATTCTGCCCACCCTCCAGGCGCTGGACGGGGAGAAGGTGCTGGTCGTCGCCACTGGCGCCCGCGACCCGGGCGCGCTGGGTGAGGTGCCCCGCAACGCCCGGGTGGCGGCCTTCCTGCCGTTCGCGCCGCTGCTCCCCCACGTCGCCGTCTACGTCACCAACGGGGGGTACGGCGGCGTCCAGCAGGCCCTGACGCACGGCATTCCCGTCGTCGTGGCGGGCACCACCGAGGACAAGGCCGAGGTCGCCCGCCGGGTGGAGTACGCCGGCGTGGGCATCAACCTGCGCACGGGCGCGCCAACCCCCGAGCGGGTGCGCGGGGCCGTGCTGGCGCTGCTGGGCGAGCACGCGGTTCGCCAGCGCGCCCGCGAACTGGGCGCCGATCTGCGGCGCCACGACGCTCCGCGCGAGGCCGCCGCGCTGATCGAGACCCTGGCGCGCACCGGCCGGCCCGTCCGCGCACCGGGGTCCCAGGAGTGAGCGTTCAGTGTCCCGCGGCGGCCCGCCGGGTGGGGCGCAGCCGCTCCAGCCGGGCCCGCATCGTCCGCTGGAGAAGCACCGGGTAGACCTGGAAGAAGAGGTTGGCCCCCAGCAGCCAGCCCGCCGCGTTCCAGGCCCGCCGCGCCACCGCGCCCGCGACCAGCCCCGTCCCGAGGCCCGCCAGCAGGTGGCTGAACTCCGCCTCCCGGGTCGCCCGCTCGTAGGCGGGCAGGGAAGCCCGGCGACCGTCGAAGCCCGTGGCCTCGCGCCGGAAGCGTTCCCAGCCCATCCGCCGCAGCAGCCGCCTGTAGCCGAGCACGCTCAGGCGGCGGTACAGGCCCGGTTCCCAGGGTCGCACCCGGTACCAGTGCTCCGGCGGGCGCCAGGAGACCGCGCGCAGCACGTACAGCGCCCAGCGCATCAGGAGCACGTGCGCGGTCAGCGCGAAGGGCAGGCCCCGGAAGCCGACCACCCTCCCCGTGAGCCAGGCCGCCCCGGCCACCCCGGCCAGGCCCAGGAACACGCCCGCCCAGCCGTCCGTCCCGCTCTCCCGCCGCACGTCCCGAGCATAGCGGGGTTCAGGGACGGCGCAGCGCGCCCGAGACGGTCAGGCGGCCCTCGGCCCGGGCGGGCCGCAGCCCCGCCAGCAGCCCCAGCAGCAGCGAGACCCCGGCGCTCAGGACCGCCAGGCGCGGGGTGACGGTGGCCGCGTCGATCCCGGCCAGGTTCTGCGTGTAGAGATTGACGCCCCAGGCGCCGACCAGGCCCAGCAGCATCCCGGCGGCGCCGCCCAGCAGCGCGAGCAGCAGGCTCTCGGTCAGCACCAGGGCCCGCAGGAAGGCGGGACGCGCCCCGATGGCCCGCAGGGTCCCGAACTCCCGGGTGCGCTCGATCACCCCCATGGTCACGGTATTGAGGGCCGTCAGCCCGCCCACCAGCAGCGAGACGAGGGAGAGGCGCAGGCCCACGGCGTTACTGCTCCCCAGCAGCATGGACGCTTTTCCCCTGCTCCAGGGTGCCGTGTTCCTCCCATGCCTGCGTTCATGGCTCGTCATCCCGCATGTCCAGCAGGCCGTAAACCAGCTCGACCATGGGGGCGGCCAGGGCCAGGCCCTGCGCCGGGTATCCCGGGCCCAGCCGGGCCGCACCGCGTGCGCCTCCTGCTTGAGACGCAGCACGCCCATCCGGGCGACCTGGGCGGGATGGCCCACCGGTCGCCGGGCGGCCAGGACCTGCGCCGTCAGCCCCTCGTCCACCGGCGCGGGGAGGTGGGCGAACACCTCCGCGCTGCCACGTTGCGCTCATGTTCCGCGCCGGGCGCGCCTCCACCGAGGCCTGGACGACGGGTCCGCTCGCGCCCCCGGTCCCCGCCCTGCTGGTTGTGCCGCTCCCCGTCGACTCCCGCTCCGTGCCCTCCGGCCAGCTCCCCCTGGCGGGGCTCCCTGCACCTTGCCAGTACCAGGAAGGGAATGGCCCCTTGACCTTCCAGAACGCGCCCGACCACCTCTCCACCTCGGCGCGCTGCTTCTCCCGGCCGCTTCCGGCCTGGGGTCTGCCCCGCCGCCTGGGGTGAGGCGGGATACTGAAGGCATGGCCCGCCGGACGCCCCCAGATCGCCCGCTGATTTTTATCTCGCATTTCAGCGCCGAACAGGAGATCGCGCTCAAGCTCCAGGAGCTGCTCGACCGGGCCTTTCTCGGCCAGGTGAACATCTTCGTGTCGTCGGACGACCGCAGCATCCGGATGGGGGCAGACTTCAACGGCACCATTCAGGACGCCCTGAGGGCCACCCGGTACGGCCTGCTGATCCTGAGCCCCGCCGCCCTGCGGCGGCCCTGGGTGAACATCGAGTTCGGCGCGCTGTGGGTGCAGAACAAGCCGGTCACCCCCATCTGCCACTCCGGCCTGAGTCCGGCCCAGCTTCCCCCACCGTACGTGAACCACAACGGCCTGAGCGCGACGGACGTCCGGGCCCTGAACAAGCTGGTGGCCAACCTCGCCCAGGAGGTGGAGATGCGGGCGCCGACCGTGGACTGGCAGCCCTTCCTCGACGTGGTCCAGGCCGCCGAGCAGGCCGCGAGGCACCGGGACCTGGACACGGTCGCGGGCGCGGTCGCCACGCTCACCCGGGCCTGCGGTCAACCGGAGTTCCCGCAGCAGTTGCGGGCAGGGGGGCACCAGTACACCCTGGGCGACCATGAACAGGGTGCCCACGCCGCCCTGGCCGTGCTGAGGGACCACGGGCTGGTCGAGCAGCGGTTTCAACACCGGAGCCAGGGGCCGGCGGGGCCAGGGAAAACGTACGAGCTGTCGGGGACGGCCGCCTATGGCGAGCTGTGGCTTGATCCGGCGTTTCCCAGCCTGCTCGGCCAGGCGCTGGGACGTCCGGTCCCCACGCTCCTCGAGGTCAGCTCCGGCGACGCCGGCCAGGTGCGGGAAGACCATCACCTCGAGAGGGTCCGACCGGGCGCGCCTGCGGCAACGGCCCAACGCCCGGACGAGCCCGAGGAACTCCGGCTTCTGGAGGCGGCCGTCCGGGACGCCTGGGAAGCGCTCAGCCACTACCGCTCGGACCCGCCGGTCAACACGGCGCCGCTCCGGCGGCAGGGCCAGACCCTGCGGGAACGGCTGCACGCCGCCGAGGAGGCCCGTCCCGGGTTCACGGCGGCCATCGGCGGCAGCGCCGGGCGCGAGCAGATGTGGAGTGACCTCGCGCAGATGACCGCCGTTCAACCCGCGGTCGAACGGCTCGGCGAGTTGGTCGAGGACCTGCGCGCCCGGCTCCGGCTCCCGCTGAACTAGGCTCGTCCCGAAGTAGTGCCCGCAGGCCACCTGCGGCCAAGCCGCTGGGGGCGTGCTTCTGACTGTCCGCGGGCACGGGACCGAGACCACCCTGGCTGGGCGCCCGCGTACCATTGGGGACCACCCGGCCGCAGGTCATTGGAAGCCCTGTGCTGGTCGGGACAGCGACTCCAGCGCGGCGGCTGAACCTCACCCCTGTCTCCGGTGGAACCGGGTGCCCTCAGGGCAGCCCCACCAGGTACAGCGTCTCCCGGGCGCGGGTGAGCGCCACGTACTTCAGGTTCTCCTCCTGCTGCCGCTCCCACTCCTGCTGATCCTGCCGCGGCCTGGCGAAGAGGGGGTAGCCCATCACGAACACCCGGTCCGCCTCCAGCCCCTTGGCCTGGTGGGCACTGGACACCCGCACGCCCATCCGCGGGTCCGGGGCCGTCACCGCCTCCACGAAGGTCCTGAACTCACCGCCATCCCAGCGCTGCGCCTGCTCGTGCAACCGGCCCAGCACCCACGGCAACAGGACCTTCAGCGGTTTGTCCCTGGGGCCGAGCGGAGGGCGGGCCCTGGGCGCGCTGGCTGGGACGAAGCCCGCCGTGAGGTTCCGCAGCTCCGTCACCACCTTCCGGACCCTTCCCGAATCGCTCTCCAGGGCCTCCTCCTCGTCCGACTTGTCGGGTCGAAGCGCCGCCTGACCCTCGTAATCCAGGGTCAGGCCCCGGCACAGCAGTTCCAGCACGATCAGGTCGACCAGGTCGTTGTTGCGGGCGAACAGCAGATCCCGTTCCCGGACGTACCCGAACGCCTGCGCCCAGCCCACCTCGAACACCTCCCCCTCCCGGGCGTCCGGTGCCGCCTCGATGGCGGGCATCAGGGCCCGCGCTCGCCGGACATGGGACTTCGGGCAACGGTAGCTGACGGTCAGCTTCAGTTCCCGTGGCGGGTGGGGCAGCCGCCTGATGTTCTCGACGCTGTTGTTGTCCGCCCCTCGAAAGCCCATGATGGCCTGCCGGGGATCCCCCACGAAGAGCAGCCGTCCTGTTTCCCCGGCGGCCCGCCGCACCAGCTCCAGTTGCGTCTGGGTCAGGTCCTGGCACTCGTCCACGAACACAAAGTCGTACGGCTGCAGGGGCAGGTTCAGCCGCACCGGCAGGTAGTTCTGCTCGTCGAGGCTGATCAGGTTCTGGGCCTGGTAGGCGGCCACGGTCAGGTCCAGGGCACGGGCGACGATGGGCTGCAACCCTTCGGCGTCCGTCACGTTGTACTGCCGGGCCAGTTGCGCGTAGTGCTCGGGGTCCGAAGGATCGAGGTGGATATAGCTCTGGAACTTCTCGTAGAGGTTGCGGGCGCGTTTCAGGTCGTCCTGACTCAGCCGGGTCCCCAGCACGTCCTGGGCCGCCCGGTTGAGCATGCCCGCCGCCTTGTGCTGATCCACCCTGATCCCGCGTTTGCGCCGGTTGAGCACCCGCATCCCGAACCCGTTCAGGGTCGCCGTCTCCACGTCGTCGATCCCCGCCCCGGTGAGCTTTACCTCCAGCTCGTGCCGGATGCTGCGGTTGAAGGCGAGCATCGCGATTCGCGCCCGGGGGCTACCGCGCTTGATGACCCTGACACTCTCCAGCAGGGTGGTGCTCTTGCCACTTCCGGCGACGGCGATGACCAGACCATGCCCCTCCCCGGACTCCAGGAAGTCGAAGATGCGCTGCTGATACTCGGAAGGGACGAACACCCGCCGCGGTTTCGGGGCAGGCTTCTCGTCCACCCGTTTGACGTGAGCGGTGAGGTGAAGCCGGGTGTCCTCGGCGGCCAGCACGTTGGCCTCCTCACGCGTCCAGAGGAGGTGTGACGAGACCGGCAGGACGGCGGCCAGGGAGAGCGTGCCCTGCCCGGTCAGGCGCTCGACCACCTCCGCGACGACCCGGGCGCAGCCGTCCGGGTTCTCCACCGCCTGCTGCTCGGAGAAGCGGATCACCGGCCAGCCGGCCGCGAGAAAGGCCTCATCCCGGGCCTCGTCCCCGCTGCGGTAGGTCTGCGCCCCCTCGTCGAACTCCACGAAGTGGATCGGCAGCTTGTGCCCCAGGCCGTACGGCTCGTCGAGTTCGATGTCGAGCCGCAGGCGGTGGGCGGGATCGAAGTACAGGAAGTCGGGGTGGTAGGTCTTCTGACCGCTCGCCAGCAGGCGGCGGCGCAGGATGCGGCCCTGGAAGTGCCGCTGGAGGTGCTCGAACAGGTGCATCTCCGCGAGACCGGCCAGGGCGAAGCTCTCCCCGACCCCCTCCACGGCCGAGCTTTCCAGCAGGGCGGCCACCTTCCGCCGCCGGTGGGCGTGCAGGACTTCGGGGGTGAGCTTGGCGCGCTCGGCCGCCTCGAACTCGGCCCGGGCCGATCGGTGCTGACGCACGGCGGCCTCGTACCGGGCCCTGGCGGCCTGACGTTCCGGGGCGGTGAGGGTGTCCGCCTGCCCCCTGAGCCTGAGCAGGCCGTAGAAGGTGGACAGGAGACTCTTGCCGGGGGAGAGGTCCGGGGGGAAGGCGTCCTCGGTCGGCGGGGGGACATCGAACGCGGGGAGGTCCGGACTGGAGGCGAGCGCCTGCTGGAGACGTGGTGGAAGCAGGACGACGGGGTAGGTGGGGCGGGGAGTCACCGGACACCGCTGGGCTGGAACATGCGCCCAGTATTGCGGTGAAGGCCCCCCACCGGGACCACTTTTCAGGAGGCTTGCGCCGAATGTCCCGTGGATGGAGCCGCCACGACCGGGGCGTAAACGGCGGGAGGCAAAGTCGCCCGGTCAGACGGTTCCGGCAAAGCAGAAGACGGTTGAAGCCGAACCTGTCCCGCTTCAGTTTCCGGTGACGGCCCGGATGCGCTGCCCGACCGTGGGCGTCACCGTGCCGAGCCCCTGGATGTACTCGAGCACGACCTGCGCGTCGGGCTCCCGGGTGGTGCCCTGCCCGTCGGCGAACATGGTGTACTCGTCCCCGCCGCTGTTGGTGAAGTCGCTCAGGGCCAGGGTGTGGGTCGTGGCGTCCTTTTGAATCGGCGTGCCGCCGTCCAGGGTGACGCGGACGACGCGCGACCCCACCGGCCGGCTCACGTCGTACGTGAACGAGAAGCCCGACACCTGCAGGAAGCGCCCGCTGGCGGCGGGGAGGGCCGAGACGCTGTTCTCCAGCGCGGCGTAGAGCTGCGTGCCCGTGACGGTGCGGGTCACGACGGTGTTCCCGAAGGGCAGCACCGAGTACACGTCCCCCGCCACCAGGTCGTAGGGCGGCCCCGGCTGGTACCCGGGCGCGGGGCGGCGCAGGCTCTTGTCCTGCGGCGCGTAGCTGGAGGGCAGCGGGCTGCGGATGCTGCCGCCGTTCTGGATGGCGAGCTGGGTGCCGTAGCGGGCCCGGAAGGCGTCCGCGATCAGGTCGCCCAGCGCGACCTCCTGCAACCGCTCGACGTTGCCCCCACGCGGGAACACGTCGGTGGCCACCCCGACTCGGCGGTCGAGCTGCTGGGCGAGCTGGGCGCGGTAGGGGACGAGCACCTGCTCGACGGCGGGGTCGGGCGTGACGGCGTCCACGCGCGGCTCGACGAAGGTGTTCACCCGGTCCGTCACCCGGCGGCTCGCGAGGTCGTAGGTGAGGTTCACCTTCGCGTAGCTCGCGCCCTTGCTGAGGTTCTCCACGACCAGGGCGTCCCCCACGAAGCCGCTGAACTTCTCGTTGGTGTGGTCCCCGAAGATCACGTCGAAGCCGCGCACGCTCTTGGCAAAATCGATCAGGGGCCCGGTCGCCGCCCGCGAGGCGTCCTGACCAGTTACCCCCAGGTGCGCGATCGCCACGAAGACCTGGGCGCCCTGGGTGAGCGCGGCCGCCCGCGCCCGGGTCGCCGCGGCCACGGGGTCCGTGACCACCAGGGTGCCCAGCGCACCCGGCGCGACCAGGGTGGGCGCCTCCGGGTTGGTCAGCCCGACCACGGCGACCTTTACCCCGCCGACGGTGAAGATCTTGTACGGGGCCACGTTCCTTAGGTTCGCGTCCAGATTCTCCAGGTTCGCGGAGAGGTACGAGAACTTGGCCCGGTCGATGAGCCCCTGGAGGAAGGCCGTGCCCCGGTCGAAGTTGTGGTTGCCGAAGGTGTCCGCGTCGAAGCCCATCGCGTTCATGGCCTCCACGGCGGGCACCTCACCGAAGAAGCCCGACAGGGGCGGGGACGCCCCGTAGGCATCGCCGCCGGTGAGGGTGAGGGTGTTGGGGTTGCTCGCGCGATCCTGCTTGAAGTACGCGCTGAGCACGGCCGCGCCGCCCACCTGGTAGGCACCTGTGCCGCTGCCCACGCTCAGGGGGTCGAGTTGCGCGTGCCAGTCCGACACGTCGAGGAACTGGAGGGTGACGGGCGGCCCCGGGGGCACGGGGTCGGGGGAGCAGGCCACGAGCGCGAGGGTCAGGGCGGCGAGCGGCAGGGTCCTGATCAGCATCGGTTCTCCTTCTCCCGGGGTGAGGGGGCCGCACCCGTCGTGAACGTGACCTCACCCCCTGGTAGCGGCGGGACGAGGACCTGGGCCGCCGGGCGTGCCTTGAGTGTAGGCACCGGGGGTCAGCGGATGGTGAAGCGGGGCCGCCGGGAGGAGTCCCTGGGCCGGGGTGGGCCGCACGCGCACGCGGCGAGGCGGCGGGGGCTCCGGACGAGTCAGGGGGTGTCCTTCGCCTGCCGGATCAGGGTTTGCAGCTGGGCGCTGCTGAGCGGGCCGAGGTGCCGGGCGACGATGCGGCCCCGCGCGTTCACGGCCAGGGTGGTGGGGAAACCGCTGACCCGCAGCGTCCCGGTGACCGCCTCCCCACCCAGCCAGGTGGCGCCCGCGGGTGCGTAGGCGCCCAGGAACGCCCCCACCCGCCCCGCGGGTTCACCGACGTTCAGCAGCACCACGGGTTCCCCCGCCCGGACCGCCCGCATCAGGAGCGGCATCTCCGCCCGGCAGGGCGGGCACCAGGTGGCCCACAGGTTCACCACGCCCGGGCGGGGCAGCGGGGCCGGGCGGGAGACCGTGCCCCCCGCGAGGCGCGGGAAGCGCGCCTCCGGGAACGTCTGCACGGCGGGGGTGGGTCGGAGCAGCAGGGGCAGCACGCCCGCCAGAACGGTGACGAGCAGCGGGAGGGCCAGCCGGTCGGGCAGCCGCCGGCGGGGCCACCAGAGGGCCAGCAGCCCCGCCGCGAGGCCCGGCCCCCACGCCCAGCCGCCCCGCCGGACGTCCAGCAGTTCGAGCACCCCCGCGCCCAGGGGCTGGCCCAGGTTCCCGAAGAGGCCGGGCAGGGTCGCCCAGAGGCGGGCGGTGACCAGGGCCACGGCCGCGGCCAGGCCCGCCCCCCGGAAGCGGGCCAGGGAGGACCACGCCAGCAGGCCGAGCACCAGCGTGAGCTGCGACCAGCCCAGCACCAGCGAACCGATCTTCAGGGCATCGGGCCCGATGTTCACGGGCGTTCCCGGAGGCGAAAGGGTGGACGGCCGGGGCCGACCCGACTGGGTGGCCGGTGATGGCGTGTCCCCGGCGGGCTGGCGGCGGCTCCGGGGACCCAGGTGATCAGGGGGACCGGGCGGCGCCTCGTCGGGTCGTCGCGGATCGTCAAGGTGTTCCTCCTGGGATGTGCGAAGGGCATCGGCCCGCCGATTGTCCTGCCGTCGTGTAAAGATCGTGTAATCCTCCCCGGGAGCGGCGCGGAGCTGGTGCCCTCCTTGTGCCGCAGCGACTCCAGCACGCCACCTGATGGCCGCATCTTCGGGCGTGAACTCGCGGTTCGGCCACGCCGTGCTGGCGCCGCCGTGGGCCCACGGCGGCGCGGGTCTGCTGGTTCTTCTCCTCAAGATGCCCAGCCTACTTTCTTACATTCGGATATACGAATTTACTGCCAGCATGACCCCATGCACCAGCATCCCGTTCCGTCTCCGCCCCACCCCGAAGACCTGGCGCGGGTCAGCGAGGTCTTCAAGGCCTTGTCCGAACCCACCCGGGCTCAGCTCGTGTTGCTGCTCCCGGGCGGCCAGCGCAGCGTCATGAGGCTGGTCAAGGCATTGGGCCAGCCACAGAGCACGGTCAGTCGCCACCTCGCCCTGCTCCGGGGGGCCGACCTGGTCAGGACCCGCCGAGAGGGTCCCAGCGTGCACCACCGCCTGGCTGACACCCACGTCGCACAGCTCGTGCGGGAGGCCTTCAGCCACGCCCAGCACGACCGCCTGGGTCTCCCGGATCATCCCGCCGCCGAGACGGTGAAGGAGCATGTCCGGTGAACGCCCTCGCCACCTTCGCGGCCCTGAGAAATCCCCTCTTCGCCCGCTTGTATTTCGCCCAGACTGTAAGTCAGATCGGGGACGCCCTGACCTGGGTGGGCCTGGCCCTCCTCGCCGCCCAGCTCGCGGGTCCCGCCCAGGCCCCCGCCGTGCTGGCGGTCGCCCTGACGCTGCGGGTCACGGCCTTCGTGCTGTTCAGTCCTCTCGCGGGCGTGATCGCGGACCGGGTGAACCGCCGCACCCTGCTTGCCATGTGCCACTTCGGGCGGTGGTCGTCATCGGCTTGATGTTCTTCGTGGGCACCGTGTGGCAGGTGTACATCCTGATGTTCCTGCTCAACGCCCTAACGGCCTTTTTTACTCCGACCAACCCGGCCACCGTCCCGCTGGTGATGGGCCGGGACGACGCCAGACCCGCTTTTGCCCTGTCCAGTGCCACCACCGAGTTGCTGGGCATCGTGGGTCCTGGGCTGGCCGGAGTGCTTGCCGCCGTGCTGGGCGCCCGCGCCCTCTTTGGGGTGACGCCAGCAGTGGCGCGGAAATGAACGCTCAGCCTCCAGCAACTCCCCCTCCTCCGGCCGGCCGGGGTCGGTGAAGGGCCGCAGGGCGCCGTGCGCGAGCGCGGGCGACAGCCCGAAGTGGAAGCGCCCCAACACATTGACGTGCTCAAACAGCCGTGGCGACAGCCGCGCCACATCCTCCGGGAACACCGTCACCCCTGACGCCCCGCAGGTGGTTCAGGTCGCAAGCGCCTGGGGCACCGGCCCATCCAGACGACCCTGCGCTCCGCCGAGGTCAGTGACCAGATCGCCGACGCGGAGGTGCCTGCTTGGCGCCGACGACGTTGAAGCCCTGCGCCGCCTCCGAGATGAGCCGTGCCGCCCGGTGACACCCTTACCGGCTGGCGTGGACCTCTTCACCCTGGCTCCGCCCGGCTTCCAAGGCGCGCTGGGGATGCAGCACCCGGGTCAGGGCGACCACCCAGGCCAGCGAGAACAGCGCCCCCGCCGTCACGTCGCTGGGGTAATGCACGCCGATGTACACCCGCGACCACATCATCCCCAGCACGTACAGCACCCCCAACACCAGGGCCAGCCAGTGCCAGCGGGTCCGCCACAGGACGACCACCACCGTGGCGGCCAGGGCGGCGGCAAACATCGCGTGCCCGCTGGGAAAGGAACTGTCGTTCTCGGGCAGGGCGGGTGTCCACAGGCTTGGGCGGGGCCGCTCGAAGAGCTGCTTCATCACGAAGTTCAGCCCGGCAACGCCCCCCAGCGAGAGCAGCGCGAACCACGCCAGGCGGTGCCGCAGCCGGTACAGCACCACGAACAACACCAGGGCAATGGGAATCATCCCCCGCGCGCTGCCCAGCAGCGAGAAGGTCACGGCCACCCCGTTCTGAAACGCGCTGGCGTGCCCGTGAATCCACAGCATCAGCGGCACCTCGAAGGGGATGGGTTCTTTCTGGAGGAGCTGCTCGGCGATCTCCCCGAAGCCCCACAAGGGCAGCAATACCAGCGCGAACAGCAGCAGCAGGGTGCGCCAGTGCGTCCTGAGCAGGTGATCCAGGCGGTCCAGGTGCCGGTGGTGGTGTCCGCGGGTCATGGTCGCGTCAGGGTAGAACAAGAATTGCAATAGGAGAAGAAACAGGTGTTACACTTCCCCGCATGGAAGGCTGGTTGCTGATCTACCGGGTGCCCAAGGAGCCCTCGACCGCGCGGGTGACGATCTGGCGGCGCACCAAACAACTGGGGGCGCTGTACCTCCAGCAGTCGGTGTGCTTCCTGCCCGACCGGGAGGGGAACCGGCAAGCCCTGGACGCCGTGGCGGGGGAAGTCCGCTCCTTTGGCGGCGAGGCGCATGTCCTGCACGTCGTGAGCGAGGGGGAGGAGGCGCGGCGGCTCACCCGCCGGGTGCAGGAGGAACGCGCCGCCGAGTACGCCGAGTTCCACGAGCAGGTGGGGGTGCTGCGCGCGGAACTCGACAAGGAAACGCGGGCGGGGAAGTTCACCTTCGCCGAGTTGGAGGACATGGAGAGCGCCCTGGAACGCCTGCGGGCCTGGCTGGGGCGGGTGGAGGCCCGGGACGTGGAGAACAGCGAGGGCTACCGGGACGCGGCCCGCGCCCTGGCGGGCGTGACCGAGGAGGTCGGCGCGTTCGCCGGGCAGGTATACCAGCGCGAGGCGGGCGCCCTGCGCGGGCAGGGCGGGGAGGACGAGGCGTGACGGCCGAGCCCAAGGCGGCGTTGCCCCACGCCCAGGACCCCGGGCTCACCCTCCGGGACCTGGCCGCCTCGCCCGAGCGCGGACTGAGCGAGGCCGCCGCGCGGGAACGCCTCGCTCAGTTCGGCCCCAACGTCCGTGTGCGCCCCCGACAGGTCACCTTCCTCAGGGTCGCCCTGGAAGAGATCACCGAGCCGATGATCCTGCTGCTGCTCGCCGTCGGCATGGTGTACGCCCTGTGGGGCGACCCCCGGGACGCCCTCGCCATCCTGGGCATCATCGCGGCGATCCTCGCCATCGAGCTGACCATCGAGTTCCGCGCGAAAAAGGCCGTTGCCGCCCTGGGAACGCTGGTGCCCACCCGGACGACCGTGCTGCGGGGTGGGCAGGAGACCAGCATCGACACCGCCGACCTCGTGCCGGGGGACGTGGTGCTGCTGCGCTCCGGGGAACGGGTCCCGGCGGACCTGCGGCTGCTGGAAGGCTCCTCGCTCGCCCTCGACGAGTCCGCCCTGACCGGGGAGTCCGTTCCGGTGGAAAAGGACGCCCACGCCGTTCTGCCCGCGGACGCCCCGCTCGCCGAGCGTTCCAACATGCTTTACGCCGGGACCGTGATCACCCGGGGAAGTGGCCGGGCCGTGGTGGTCGCCACCGGCACACAGACGGAAATCGGGCGCATCACCGGGCTGGTGGACGCGGCCCGCGAGCCCAAGACGCCCCTCCAGAAGGCGATGAAGGCCCTCAGCGGCACCCTGGTCAAGGTGGCCCTCGCGTTCAGCATCGGGATTCCCCTGCTGGGCGTCCTGCTGGGGCAGCCGGTCAAACCCATGCTGCTGACCGGGATGACCCTGGCGTTCGCCACCATCCCCGAGGAGATGCCCATCATCATCACCCTGGTGCTGGGCTTCGGGGCGCTCACCCTGGCCCGCCAGCGCGCCCTGGTCAAACGCCTTCAGGCCGCCGAGGCGCTGGGGGCCGTCACCGTGCTGGCGACCGACAAGACGGGCACCCTCACCCAGAACGTCATGACTGTCCGGCAGCTCGCGCCCGCCTCCAGGGTCAGCGAGTGGGAACTGCGCCTGGCCGCCGGGCTCGCCACCGAGCGAGGGTCTGACGATCCCACGGATCAGGCGGTGCTTCGGGAAGTGGAGGCCCAGCCGGGCACCTGGACTCCCCTGCGGGCCTTTCCATTCACCGCCGAGACGCGGGCGGTGACGGTCGTGCAACGGCAGGGCGAGGTCGCGGTGGCCTACACCAAGGGTGCCCTGGAAAGCCTGCTGAATTGGGCGGCACCGGGAACCGACCGGGCGCACTGGCAACAGACCGCCGGGGACATGGGCGCCCAGGGGCTGCGCGTGCTCGCCGTCGGCCGCAAGCCGGTGGACACGCAGCCCCTCGACCACACGGGCGCCACGCGGGGCCTCACCCTGCTCGGGCTGATCGGCCTGAGTGATCCGCCTCGCCCGGAGGCGGGGACCGCTGTTCAGGAAGCGCGCGAGGCCGGAATCCGGGTCATCATGATCACCGGCGATCACCCCGTCACGGCGGCGGCCATCGCCCGCGAGGTGGGCCTGCCGGAGTCGCGGGTCGTCACGGGGGCGGAACTCGACACGCTGACCCCGCAGGGCTGGGAGGACGCCGCCCGCATCGCCACGGTGTTCGCCCGAGTGACGCCGGAACACAAGCTGCGTCTGGTCGAGCGGCTGCAAGGCCAGGGGGAGATCGTCGCCATGACCGGGGACGGGGTGAACGACGCCCCCGCCCTCAAGCAGGCCAACGTCGGCGTGGCGATGGGTGGGCGGGGCTCGGATGTGGCCCGCGAGGCGGCGGCCGTCGTCCTGACCGACAACAACTTCGCCACCCTGGTCTCCGCGGTGCGGGAAGGGCGGCGGCTGTACGACAACCTCCGCAAGGGGACCCGCTACTACCTCGCCATCAAGGTCGCCTTGATCCTCGCGGCGCTGGTGACGGTGCTGCTGGGCCTGCCGGTGATCTTCGCGCCCATCCAGATCATCGTGCTGGAACTGTTCATGGACGTGAACGCCGCCCTGGGCTTTGCCACCGAAAAGGCCGAGCCGGACGTGATGAAGCGCCCGCCCCGTGATCCGCAAGAGCCCTTCCTCGACGCGCCCCTGGTGCGGGGCCTCTTGCTGGGCGGGCTGTGCCTGTTCGCGGTGGTGCTGGCGAACTACCTGCGGGTGACGTTCCTGGTGCCGGGCGCGACGGCCGCCCTCGCGCAGACCGAGGCGTTCCTGACCTGGCTGCTCGGCCACGCGACCCTCGCCTTCGTGATGCGGGGTGAGCGGGGGCGGGTTCCCCTGAAGAACTTCTTTGCGAACCGGGTCATCACGCTCTGGACTCTGGCGGTGGTCGTCACCTGTGCCCTCGCGGTCAGCGTGCCCGGGGTACAGCGGGTGCTCAAGACCGTGCCCATTCCCTCTTCCGACTGGGCCTGGGTGATCGGTCTGGCGCTGCTTGGCGCGCTGGCCTTCTCCCTGCTCGGCATCCTGATCCGGCCCGGACGCACCGCTCACGCGCGGGCACTGGGCACCCCATGAAGCACGCGGACCTCCAGCTTGAGCAGGACCTCGCCTTTCAGTACCGCTCCTGGACCTGGCAACGGCTGGGGTGGGTCGTGATGGCGCTCCTGGTCGTGGCGGCGTTCCTCGGGCTGTTCGGGGACGGGCCACTGAGCGAAGGCCAGCGTACGGCCGGTGGGGAGGTGACGCTGGCTTACCAGCGGTTTGCCCGGGTGGAGAACCAGTCACCCCTGCGCCTGGTCGTTCAGGTGCCGGGCCGGGAGGTGAAGATCACCCTCTCACGGGATTACGCGGACGACGTGCAGGTGCAGACCGTGACGCCGCAGCCCGACGCGATGACCTCCAGCCCGGACGGGCTGAGCCTGACCTTCCAACCGGAGCGCCCGGGACCGCTGCCGATCACGCTGTTCGTGGAGCCCGAGCGGCCCGGCGTGGGCCGCGGCAAGCTGAGCGTGGACGGGGCGCAGGTCGTCTTCCGCCAGTGGATCTGGCCGTAAGGAGTGGTATGAATCCTGCCCTGAATGCCCTCGCCATCTACGGATTCCTGCTGCTCGTCTTCCGCGTCGCGGGTAGGCGCACCCTGGGACAGATCACCACCTTCGACCTGGTGCTGCTCCTCGTGATCAGCGAGTCGGTGCAAAACGCCCTCGTCCGCAACGACTACTCGCTGACCAACGCCTTCGTTCTCATCCTGACCCTGGTCACGCTGGACGTCGGATTGTCGCTGTTTACCCGCCGCTTCAAGAGCGCGGACCGGGTGCTGGAAGGGATGCCGCTCGTCATCGTGGAACGGGGCGAGTGCCTGACCGACCTGATGCGCCGCGCCCGGGTGGACCGGGAGGACGTGCTGGCCGCCGCACGCAAGCTGCATGGCCTCAGCCGCCTGGACCAGATCGAGTTCGCGGTGCTGGAGCGCAGCGGCGAGCTGTCCATCATCCCCACGAAAGGCAACGCATGACCGGGTGGATCACGGCCCTGGTGGACGCACTGGGGTATCCCGGCATCGTCCTGGTGATGTTCCTGGAGAACATCTTTCCCCCCCTGCCCTCCGAGCTGATCATGCCGCTCGCGGGCTTCAGCGCGTCCCGGGGAACGCTCCGCCTGCCCGGCGTGATCCTCGCCGGGACGCTGGGCTCGGTGCTGGGCGCGCTGCCCCTGTACTGGATCGGGTTCGCCCTGGGCAAACCCCGGCTGGTCCGTCTTGCACAGAGGTACGAACGGCTGCTTATGGTGCGCCCTGCGGACGTGGAGCGGGCGGACACCTGGTTCGCGCGGCGCGGCCCCCTGACGGTGCTGCTGCTGCGCCTCGTGCCGGGGGTGCGCTCGCTGATCTCCATCCCGGCGGGCCTCGCCCGGATGCCGCTGCCGCTCTTCCTGCTGCTCACCACCCTGGGCACGGCCGTCTGGACGGCGCTGCTGACGCTGGCCGGATACCTGCTGGGCGAGAACTACGCGGCGGTGGAGCGGGTCGTCGGCCCGCTGGGACCCGTCGTGCTGGGCACGCTGGTGCTGGCGGTCCTGGTGTTCATCGTCGTGCGCTGGCGGGCCGAGCGGCGGGCGGCGCGGTGAACGGGGCGCGGCCAGCCACCCGGCTGGGGCGGCCATGACGGCGGGGGACGGGGTGACGCTGATCGTGAATGTCCGCTCGCGGCGCGGACGCGAGGCGTTCACGGGGGTGGTGGCGCGGCTGGGGGACGCGGGAGTGGCCGTGACCCCCTGGGCCGTCGAGAGCCCGGAGGAGGCCGAGGCGGTGCTGCGCGCCGAGGTCGCCCGGGGGGCGCCGCTGGTGATCGTCGGCGGGGGCGACGGCACCCTCTCGCACGCCGCCGGAATCCTGACCCGGACGGGGACGGCCCTGGGCGTCCTCCCGCTGGGGAGCGGCAACACCTTCGCGCGCAGCGTCGGCGTGCCGCTCGACCTGGCGGGGGCGGTGCAGGTCATCGCCGCCGGGCACCGCGCCGAGGTGGACGTGGGCCTGGTGAACGGTCGGGTCTTTCTCAACAGCGTGGCCCTGGGCCTGTCGGCGGGAATCGCCCGCACCCTGACGCCCGACCTCAAGCGCCGCCTGGGGCTCCTCGCCTGGCCGGTGGTGGGCGCGAAGGTGTTGTGGCGTCACCGGCCGCTCCTCCTCGACGTGACGGGCGAGACAGAGCACCTGCGGCTGAGGACCCACCAACTGCTGGTGGCGAACGGGCGGTACGTCGCGGGGCCGCTGCGGGCCGCGCCGGGGGCGTCGGTGGCCGACCGGCGGCTCGACGTGCTGGCCTTCGGGGACGGGCGGCTCGTGAGCCTGCTGCGGGTGGGCCTGGGCTGGGCGGCGGGCGGACGGGCGCAGCAGTTCACGGCGCGGCAGGTGACGGTCAGGAGTCGCGGGGGACCCACCTGGGTCAGCGTGGACGGCGAGGTGCGGCGGGCGGGCAAGTTGACCCTGGCGGTCAGGCCACGCGCCCTGACCGTGCTCGTTCCGGGCGACTTCGACGCGCGCCGGGTCTGAGCGGGGGCGAACATGGAGGGTCCGGTTGTGGTGAAGTGCGGCGGCACAAAGTTCCGGGGGGAGTACTGCCGGGCGGGTCCCGGGACGGCGGTGGTCTCCCTGGTGTTCGACGACTGGTATCCCGCGATGGGCGACGTGGTGCGGCTGCTGGACGGGACGGTGGAGCGGCGGGCCACCGTCTACAGCGTGCGGGTGGTGCCCCGGGAGCAGCGGGTGGAGGTGCATCTGGACTTCACCCGCTAGCGGCCCCCATGCCCAGGTTCGACGCGGGTGAGCATTTGGGGTGTGCTTGAGCGGGGGCCCCGGTGCCGGTCAGGGGTCTTGGGTTCGGAAGGGGTCAGCCTGGGCGAAGGCACGGCTCTGGGCTTAGCGTTCATTTTCGCGCCACTGCTGGCGTCACCCCTCTTTGCCCTGGACGCCCCGTCCCTTCTGCTGGCGGGGGGCTGATCCTGATGCTGCCCGCTCTGCGCGCGGAGCAGGGGACGGTGGAACGCAGCAAGCTTGCGGACATGCGAGACGACACACAACGTCTCTGGCGCGACCCGCCCGTGCGCTTCGCCCTGCTGATGGAACTGGTGGCCGCCATCGCCGGGGCCCTGATCCTGACGGTGACCATCACTCGTGTCGAAGGCGGCCTGAACCTGGGCGAGGCGCAGTACGGCTGGGTGATGGCGGCCTACGGGCTGGGCGCGACGCTCGCCTCCCTGGCAGTAGGGGCGGTGGGGCGACGCGTCCCCCTGCCCCGCTTCATCACCCTGGGAGCCCTGGTGACCTCCCTCGCCATGCTGCCCGGCGACTTGCTGCCCCTTGGCGGCCTGGTGCTCTTCTGGCTGCTGGCGGGGGTGGGGCAGAACTGGGTGAACCTGCCCACCGAGACCCTGCTGGCCGAGCGGACCGAGGCCGCGGCGCAGGGCCGGGTGTACGGAGCGCACTTCGCGTGGAGCCACCTGTGGTGGGCCTTCGCCTATCCGGTGGCGGGCTTCCTGGGCACCCACTTGGCCGGCCGGGCCTTCCTGCTGGGCGGACTGCTCGCGCTGCTGGTGCTGGTGAGCGTCTGGCTCCTGCACCGGGGACAGCGGGGAGGAGCCCGGCTGGGCCAAGCCGAGGTCTAGGGAGAGGTGACCTCATGGAAGGGCTCGTGCGTCACCCGCTCGGGAAAGCGGCGCAGGGTGTTCGCCAGGGTGAGCCCCTGCGAGCGGTGGCAGCCCATGGCCCGCAGTTTCTGGGTGAGGAACGCCGACACATCGTGAACGCGGTTCGGCGGCAGGTACAGGGGAGAAGGGGGGTCCAACCACTCCCGGTTCAGGGCGTAGTACCAGAGCGTGGGCCGGGTTCCGGCTGGCCGCTCGTCCCAGACGGTCTTCACCGCCTGATGCGTCGCCACATGGTCCGCGTGACCGTTGAGGCCATCGGGTGGAAAGGTCAGGACGATCTCCGGCTGATGTCGGCCGAGGGCGCCACGCACCACGTCCGTCACTTCAGGCAGGTGGGCCGTTACCTCTCCATCCGGGTAGTGGTGCTGCTCGTGGACGCTGCCCGGATGCGTCAGCAGTCCCAGGGCATGCAGACAGGCCCCCAGCTCCGCGCGCCTGAGTTCCGCGAGTTCCTGCCGGGTCCCGCACAAGCCCAGGGTTTTTCCCGCCTCGCCCAGCGTAAGGGTGACCACGCCGCACGCTTCGTCCCGGGCCAGGAACGACAGGAGGGTGCCGCCGGAGCCGAAGGTCTCGTCGTCCGGGTGGGGCACGACCACCAGCAACTTCAGGTGGGCCATGCGGGGAAGGATAGCTGCCCTGGTCCGCCTGCGACCCGAACACCCTTAAGCGGCGGGGTGCCCTGCGACCGATAGCGCTTTCACCGCGATGAGCGTGTCCAATCAAGGCTTCAGGCGGACCGAAACCAGTCTGACGACGCACACGGCGCCGCTGTGCCGCCGGGCCCTACAGGCTCTTCTTGAAGAACTCCACCGACCGCCTGAGGGCCACCTGCAAGTTCCGGCTGAGGTTGTGATCGTCCCCGGGATAGGTGAAGAACGTGTACGGCTGCCCCGCGGCCTTCAGGCCCGCCGCCAGCGCCTGGGAGAGGCTGAGGGGGACGTGGGTGTCCCCGGTGCCGTGGTGAAGCTGGAGGGGCCGGCCCTTGAGGTCGGCGAGAAAGGCGTTCGGGGAGATCGCCCGGTAGAGGGCCGGGTTGCGCTGGGGTGTCCCGTAGCTCGTGAGCAGGCGGGCCCGGGGATCATTGGCCCCCGAACCGCTTCCCCAGCGGGGCAGGTCCCGGAAGATCACGTCGTACGGCCCGACGACGCCCGCCCAGATGTTGCCCGCCTTGATCTGGGGGTTGATGGTCATGGCGCGCAGGGTGATGTGCCCGCCCATCGAGTGCCCCCACATGCCGATCCGCTTTGGGTTCACGCCCTCCAACTTCTGGAGGGAGGAAAAGGCGTTGAGCACGTCGACGGTGTACTCCGGCGACCAGTAGGCCGCCGCCGCGGGCTCACCCTGGGAGCTGCCGTGGCCCCGGTAGTCGGGCTTCAGGACGACGAACCCGGCGCGGGCAAAGGCGTCGACGTAGGCGACGTACCGCTCGGTGGTCCGGTACTGCCGGGGAGGGATGTACCCGTGGTTGAACACGATGGCGGGCCACCCCCCCTTGGGCGGCGTGCCGTTCGGAACAGTGAGCAGGGCGCCCAAGCGCAGCCCGTCCGAGAGGTAGGACACCACGCGCCGTTCATACCCCGCGCCCGGGCGGAGCGTCTGGCGGGTGGTGAGGGCGCTGCCGGGGTAGGCGCGCGCCCGCATCCGCTCGATGGAAAGGGGAGCGTTCTCCGTCTGGGTGAGCCGGGCCTGGGCGGCCGGGGCCGCACTCAGGCCGGCGAGCAGCAGGGCGAGGCGCAAGGGGTGGGGCATGGTCAGTCACCTTTCGCGGGGGCGAGGGGGGGCGGCGAGGAGGGGCCGGACAGGCTCTCCCGGTGGCGCGGCGGGTCGCCGTACCCTACCCGGCCCTTGTTCAGGTCGTGTAAAGCCAGTCCTGGACACGGGCCTTCCGGGCGGCGCTCCTGGGGCTCGCCCCGGCCCCGGCGGGTCAACGGCCAAAGACCCACCGCGCCACCCGCGTCCCGGCCAGGAGGCGGGCCACGGCGAGCGGCACGGCCAGGGCCACGGCCCCGTACGCCGCGAGCACGAGCACGAACCGGGCCGGGTCTCCCGGAAACCCCCGGCGTTCCAGGAACAGCAGGACGGCCGGGTGCAGCAGGTACACCTGCAGGCTCACCGTGCCCAGGGAGGTGAGCACCCTCACCAGCCGGGCCGGGGCCCGGGTGAGGACCTGGGCGAGCCCCAGGAGGGCCAGCGAGGCGGCCGTCGTGTAGGACCAGTTGGCGAGGCTGTACGCCGCGGAACTCACCGGGACCCTCTGGAGCAGGGCCACGGACAGGGGCACGTACCAGGCGAAGGTGAGGAGCGTGGCCGCGACGATCCAGAGGCGCCAGCGGTGCCAGAAGCGCCCGAAGGGGACGTCACTCGACCCGAAGGCCATGCCCAGCCCGAGCACCGGCAGGTACCACAGGACCATCGTGGCCGGGAAGCGGAAGTGGAGCACGCCCGAACGGTTGAGCAGGTACACGAGCAGTTGCAGCGCGACGGCACCGACCAGCACCCACCGGAAGCGCGGCCTCCGGCGGAAGAGGGGCAGCAGGAGGGGCAGGATCAGGGAGAACTGCAGGGCGATCAGGAGGAAGTACAGGTGAAAGTACCCTTTCCCGTACTGGAGCCAGACCCGCCAGCGGTCCGGGTCCCCGAGGACCGCCGGCGGGTCCTGGGCCGTGAACACCCGGAAGCCGACGTAGGCAGCGGTCCAGAAGAGGTACGGCACCAGCACCTTCTGGACGCGCGACCGGACATAGGCGCCGAGGTGGAAGCGGCGCAGGGCGGACCGGGTGAGGACCAGGGCCGTGAGGAACAGGAACGCCGGCACCACGAAGTGCGTGCCGCGGTTGAGGACCATCAGGCCCCCGCCGAGCAGCGAGCCCGCCGCCGCGTGACGGATCGCCAGACCCGTCAGGTGGTGCAGCACCACCGCGAGGATGGTCACGCCGCGGTACACGTCGAGTTCGACCATCCGGGCGGGGCGCGTGTCCGGCGCGGTCGTCGCCCCGGTCGACGTCTCGCCCGGGCTTGCCTGCCCGGGCACCTGCGGCGGATCGCCAGGCTCGCCGGTCGCGGGGGTGGTCAAGGGGTCCACGTCACCTCACTCGCCGCGCGGCCGGATGCTGGCTCCGCGGCGTTCTGAGGCCGGGCCGGGGTTCCAGGGAACGGGGGGTTCATTCCTCCTCCTGTCCCCCGGGTGGGGGACTACAGCAAGGCCTGGAGGTCGCGCACCAGCTCGCCCTCGTCGAGGCGGCCGTGCACGACCCGCCGGATGCGGCCGCGCCGGTCGATGAAGACCGTGGTGGGCAGCGTGGCCCGGTACGCGTGCGTGGCGACGTCGCCGGGGTCACGCCCCGTGAGCACGCCGAAGAGGAACTGCGCGTCGTACCGGGCCAGTTCGTCGGGAGTCACGTGGGCGTGCAGGCTCAGCACCGCCAGGTCACGGTCCACGTACTGGTACTGGTACAGGCGCAACAACCGGTCGTTTGCCCGGCAGACCGTGCAGTGGACGTCCCCGAACAGCACGATGACCACCTTGCCCCGCAGGTCGGAGAGGCGGACGGTCTCCCCGTCCACCGTGTGCAGGACGAAGTTGGGGGCTGGCTGGCCGATGCCGGCCACCGGCCCGCCGCCACCCGCGAGGGCGGCGCCGAGGAGGGTCAGGACGGTGAGGCAGATGGCGGTACGGCTTCTCATGTCTCCTCCGGAACAGCAGGTGAACGGTCCAGCCTGGTTGTACCGCCCGGACATGAGGGCGGGGCGGCCACCCGTTCCCCCGGAGCGGCCAGCGTCCCACCGGAGAGGGCACGCGGCGGGAGCGAGCCGGGGCCGTTGCGGCGTCCCGCCGGGGCCGTCCTCGTCCCCTGCCCTGGACCTTCGCCCACCTCGCCGTGACGCGCTCCTACGCCCCGAGCGCGCGGCTGGCGAGTTGCTCGAAATGCAGCAGTTCCTTGCTTCTCGGGTAGGCCCTCAGGGCCCGCCGGGCCAGGTTCAGCGTCTTGCGGTGCTCACCCGCCCGGGTCCACGCCTCGAGGGCCTCCTGCCGGTACAGGAGGTACAGGGTCGGCACGCCGAGCGCCACCGCCCGGTCGAAGTTCCCGGAGGCCGCCGCGACATTCCCCAGCCGGAGGTTCGCCTTGGCCAGCCCCCACCAGGCATAGGGATCGTTCGGGCGCGCCCTGACATCCTGCTCCCCGTGGAGTCTGGCGTGCCGCCAGTTGGCCGCCACGCCGAAGTCCTCGCCCAGGGCCGCCCGCACCTGCGCCTCCTTTCCGGGCGGATACGCGACCAGGTACTCGCCGTTGTAGTACCGCCACAGGTCCTGCATCTCTGCCGTGGTGAGGCTCAGCGAGGGGCCCCGGATGGGGTCGCTCACCAGGAAGCGTCCCCGGCTGTAGCCGTACACGGTGCGGAAGTGCGCCACGTTGCTGCCCGCGCGCAGGCGCTGCTGCACCACCACCGGAAAGCCGCGGGAGACCAGTTCGCGCAGCACCTCGGCGTCCCCCGCGTAGCGGATCACGCTGCGCAGCCCGGAGCGGCCCAGGTAGGCGGCGAGTTCCAGGCTGGTGACCTGCGGGTCGCCGGGGTAGTCCTTCATGGCATTCGCGGCCCCCGCCTGGCTGACCCGGGTGCCGTAGTACCCCAGGACCGTCAGCGCCGTCACCGGGGCACAGTTGTCCGGGCCCTGGTACTCATGGCGGATGTTCTTCAGGGTGACGCTCGCGGGCAGGGCGGACGCCGACCCGGCAAGCGCGCACAGAGCCAGCGAAAACAGAGGAAGCGGTCGCATCGGCATGGCCTATCTTGCCGGGGGCCTGTAAAAAACCTGTAAAGAACGCGTTGGGCGAGCAGGGCCCGCGCTTGAGCCTGGCCTGAGTTGAGACAACTGCGGGCCGGGCTTCCCGCGCCGCTCCCACAGGTGAGCATCGTCTTGCGCCGCTTTCTTTCCGAAGCGAGGTGGAGGGCGGAGATCAAGGTCGCGGACCCGACCTCAGCCTGTTCATAGGTATCCCTCAAGACGAACGTTGTGGAAGCGGTGCCTGGAGTGGCCCTCCACACCACCCAGCGGGACGGTGACCTGGGGCGTTCCGGGTGAGCTGGCGACGGCCGGAATCCTCCACCGGGGGGTTATTCGACAGCTATCGTGGAGGACGTGACCCTGCCCGCCGCGCCCCAAGCCCTCGCACCCCTGCCCACCCGGCTCTCTCAGCCGGTCGGGCGGGTCCCCAATCCCCCCGTCCATACGCGCCTGCAGGAGCTGCCGTACCGCGAGTTGAGTTGGCAGGACTTTGAACGGCTCTGTCTACGCCTCGCCCAGCGGGACGCTTCGGTGGAGGGCTGCCGCCTGTACGGCGAGCAGGGCGACGCGCAGGCGGGCATTGACCTGTACGCCCGTGAGCTCGACGGCGAAACGTACGTGGTGTACCAGTGCAAACGCGTCGAGGACTTCGGCCCCGCAAGGATCAAGGCGGCCGTCGAGAAGTTCCTGGAGGAGGACGGGTTCGTGGGGCGCGACCGCACCTCCGCCTTCGTGCTGTGCACGATGGAAAGCCTGCGGGGGAAGCAGCGGGACGACATGTTCCGCGAACAGCAGGGGGTGCTGGAGGCCCACCACATCCAGCTCCTCCGCTGGGACGCGGACGAACTCAACCGCCTGCTCAAGCAGATGCCCGAAGTCGTGGATGACTTCTTCGGTCGCCCCTGGGTCGAAGCCTTTTGCGGCGCGGACGCGGCGCGGGCCCTGGAGGATCGTCTCGACGCGCCCAACTTCTTCCAGCTACGCCAGGGGCTCCGGTCGTTCTACGCGTCCGTGTTCGAGCAACATGACTCCGGCGTAGCCCTGACCGACGCTACCCGTGTCCGCGCGCCCTCGCTCCGCGAACGGTTCATCCTGCCGGACATTCTCGACGCGCCGCCGGAAAGTCTTCCGGTCGGACAGCCGACCAGCCCTGAAGAAGACCCCGAGGCCGACCACGAACACGAAACGCGGCGTCGACGCCGTCGGGAGGTCCGCACCGCTCGTCCCTCTTCCGACACCCGACGGCGGGGACTGGAGGGCTGGCTGACCGAGCACGACGCCCAGGTGATCCTCGGCGGTCCCGGCTCCGGGAAAAGCACGTTGCTGCGTTTTTTGACCCTCGATCTGCTCGATGACGCGCCGGAATTGGCACAGGTGGCGAGCAAGTGGGGTCAGCACCTCCCCGTATGGGTGCCTTTCGCCTTCTGGACACGCGTGATCTCGTTCGAAGGCGAGAACACCGTGTCCCTGCACGAGGTGATGCGGCAGTGGTTGCGCGCCTTCAATGCCCAGGACCTCGCGCCACTCATCGACCGGGCCCTGGACGACGGGCGCCTGCTCCTCGTCGTCGACGGCCTGGACGAGTACGTGCGTTCGGACTACGGCGAGCTCGCGCTCGACCGACTGCGCGTGTTCGTGCAGCAACGCGGGGTGCCGGTGCTGCTCGCCAGCCGCCCGGACGGGTACAAACTGTTCAAGGCCAAGCTGAGTGGCTGGGTGGACGGTCACGTCGCTGACCTCTCGGAGGCGCAGCAGCGCCGCCTGGCCGGGACCTGGTTCGCCCACCAGCTGCGAAACTCGGACGAGGCCCTGGGTGATGACGCGGTCGCGCGGCGCGCGGCGGCGGAAGTGGAGGGCTTTTTCGAGGAGCTGCGCGACTCGCCGGACCTCGCGCACCTGGCGGCCGTGCCGCTCCTGCTGTGCCTGCTGGTCGCGCTGCGCCGCGCGGAGGTCGCCTTGCCGCGCAGCCGCTTTCGGGTGTACGAGGAAGTCGTCAAGCACCTCCTGGAGGCGCACCCCCGGCGGCGGCGGCGAGCCGCGGCGATGGGCGACGACGACAGCCACCTCTCCCCGGCGGAAACGCGGCAGGCGTTCGAGCGCCTCGCGTATGAGATGCACTGTGCCTACCCCGAGGGCGTGATTCCCATCGACGCCGCCAGCGAGGTGGTCGCCGCGTACCTGCAAGACGATGAGGTGGGCTTGGGCCTCGGGCGGCGTGAGGCCAGCACGTCCGCCGCGCGCCTGGTCGCCGTCGGTGAGACCAACTCGGGGCTGCTGGTGGGGCGGTCCCCGCACGAGGCGGGCTTCTTCCACCGTTCGCTGCAGGAGTTTCTGGCCGCCGGGTACCTCTCACGGCTGGACGACCAGCTGGAGGTCGTCCGGGCGCGCCGCTTCGAAGCCCAGTGGCGTGAAGTCTTGCTGGGCACGCTGCACTTCACGCGACCGCCGCAGCAGGTGCGGCAACTGATGGACGTGCTGCGTGCCCCGGGCGGCGCCGTCGCGCAGCGGCAGCACCTGGCCCAGCTCCTGGCGGAGGCCGCATTCGGGGAATTCCCGGTTCCACCGGCGCTCGCGCAGGAGGTCGCGCGCGACACGCTCGCGGCCATCGAGCGCGAGACGTGGGCACCGCAGCGTGAACGGCTCCTGGGCCACGCGCTCGACGGTCTGCACTCCGCCAAGGTGCGCGAGCTGGTGCACGAGCGGCTTCGCCGTTGGTTCCCGGAGCGCCTGCGGTACCGCTCGGGCGCCATCGAGGTCATGGGGACCTGGCCCCCGGAGGAGGACACCATTGCCCTGCTCTTCCGGGGCCTATACGAAGAGGAGGCCCCGGAGCGTGCCGCCGCCGCCAGGGCCCTGGCCGCCCTGGGCAGTCAGCAGCCTGAACTCTTCGAGCGTCTCGAGCGGGTCGTGCAGCAGGCACACTCGGTCGAAGCCCAAGGAGGTGCCCTTCACGCGCTCGTGCTCGCGTCGCCCGCGGACTCGGAGCTTTCGGAACTGCTTGACCACCACGCCGCCTCGCCCCATCCCGAACACCGTCTCCTCGCCTATCTCGGCCTGGCCAAACAAGGTCGACTCACCGACCCGTACCTGGACGACGCGTTGTCCTTTTTGAACCACACGAGCGGCGTGCCCTACGAACTCCGTGATCTGGTGGTTGACGTTCTGGTGCAGGGGTGGCCGGGTCACCCGCGGGTCCGTGACGTCTGTATGCCCGCCAGGCCCCGGGCCGGGGTGGACAACGACTCGGCGTGGAAGGTGCTGCTGCGCGGCTTCTCTGCTGATCCTCAAGTGGTTGATGCCGTCGCCGGGGAGATTCGCGGCGAGCAACATCCGTTCCTGGGCACGCACGACGCGTGGCCACTGCTGCTCCACCACTTCCGCGATGTCCCCGCGATTGTGCAGGCCATCGACGCTCGCCTGGAAAGCGGCGATCTGGAAGATCGCGACTTGTTTTTCGCGTCCCTGATTGGCCGAACCGCCCCTGCCCAGGCGAAGTTGCTCGCCGGTCTCGACAGCGGGTTCCCGCATTGGTCGGCCCAGGCCTTGCTGGAGGGTTGGGGCATGGACGACCCGGAGGTGGCCTCCCGACTCCTGCCGCTGGTTCATGGTCCTGACGATGTGGCGGCCAGTATTGGCTTCCTCATTCCCGGCATCCTGCGCGACGCCGGCGCCTCACGTCGGCGGCTCCTGGCCCTGCTGCGCGACCCGGCGTGCGCCCGACCTGATTTCGTGTTGAACGGACTGGCCAAGGTGGGCGTGGGCGAAGACGGTCAGGCCATTCTGGATGCCGCCCTCACGCACTTGAATCAGCAGCAGAGCCTCGCCCACAACGGTTTCCATCACGCGTTACGGCTCTTCTCCCAAGAACCGCGCATGCTGGAGTACGCCCGGCAAGTTCTGGACAGAGGTGCGGAGGGGGCAGGTGACGTCGCCTATCACCTGCGGCACGACGCTTCCATTCGGCAGGTCGTGCGGGACAGGTCCATGCCACTTGATCCCGCCTCACGGCTGGTGATCGCCTCCAAGCTCCAGCAACGCTGGGGGGACGCACAAGAGGTGCTGAACCTGCTGGAGGCGCACCACGAAGAAGGCGATCCAGAAACGCGCGTGCAGTGCGCCATCAGCCTGGCGCTTCGCGCCCGGGCGGAAGGGCGCGACCTGGAGCCCGTCATCGAGCAACTCACCAGGCACGCGAGCACCCCGGGCATCTCGTTTCGAACTCACGCGCAGGCGGGCATTGCCGGGTTGCTTACCCTTGGCGCACTCGACGCGGTGACCGTCAAGGTTCATGGGCGAAAACTCCCGGAGTGGATCCGTCCGGTGTTAGAAGCGGCGTTTGATGTCTCTGGACGTTTCGTGGCCGTGGTCGTGCAGCATTGGGAGGATGTCGAAAGGGCAACCGGACAAGACCTCCTTGGAGTTCAGGAAAAACACGACGGCCGTCTCCTGCGAGTGCTCGCGGCATACGCGGACGAGTCTCCCGTGGCCAGGCGGAAGGTGCTGGAGGTCGTCGAACAACACCGTGCGGTGGGAAACTCCTCAGCAGTATTGCGGTTCCTCGGGCGTGTGGTGCCGGGCAGCGGACTCCTCTTGGAGGCCTGTCTGGATGCTCTTGAGGACGCAGATGCCCACCGCGACACCACGCTTGCCGCGGCCCAGCTGCTGGGCCAGCACTTCAGAGGCAACGCCTCTGTGTTGGACCGGCTCACCACGGCGTTCGGCGATGACCCCCCTCGGGAAAGCGTCCTGATGGCCCTGACGGAGGGTTGGCCGGACAGCCCTGTCGTTCACCGCGCCTACGACTGGTACGCGTCCAGCAAGGCGGAAGCGTCCTACCGGCTCACTTTCCGTTTGATGGGCCTGCACGCCACACCCGAGAACTTGATCGAGGCGCTCAAAGGCACGTTCGAGCACTGCACGGCCGTTCCCACGATCGCCTCTGAAAGTATGACACCGCCGCTGATCCGGCGCTTGCGAAACGACCCAGCGTTCGCCGTGGCTTTGGCCGCCTGGTTGACGACGGACCGTGATCCGTCGGCCGTCGCCACGGTACCGCGACTCTTGGCCCGTGCTGGCAGGTTATCGGAGGAGCTGCGGGAGTGGTGCGCCGCAGAGATCGAACGTCTTTGCAGAGAGGACACCATCGCGCCGTTGGGCATCGACCTGCTTGCCGGGCGCGTGCGACCCGTCCTGCACAGCCTCCTGGACGCGACTTGAGACCTTCACCTACGCTCGCACAGGTTCGCGCGAGCGGCCGGACGTGAACTTGGGGTGATCCCACCGGGGAGATGGTGAAGCTGGCTTCTCCACGCCCGAAGCGAAAGGGGAAGGGCCGCCGCGCAGGACTCCGGGAGGGTCGCAGCGGTGGCAGACGCGAAGTGACCGGGGGTCAGCGCAGGGCCGAGGGGCCCGGCGGCAGGGCCAGCGGGTCGACGGCCACGCCCGCGACGTATACCCGGTAGTCCACGTGCGGCCCGGTACTGCGGCCAGTGCTGCCGACCCTGGCGATGAGTTGCCCGCCCCGGACCTGTTCCCCGACCTGCGCCACGTTCGCGCTGTTGTGGCTGTAGCGCGTCCGCCAGCCTCCCTCGTGTTCGAGCAGCACGGTCCAGCCCCACCCCGAGCGGGCGTCGAAGCGCGACTCCACCACCACACCCGCGGCGACTGCGTGGATCGCCGTCCCCTGCGGCGCGGCCAGGTCGACCCCCGGGTGCGCCGGGGAAAAGGAACTCGTCAGCCGGGCACCGCTCACCGGCAGTCCCTGGGGAGGTGCGGGGAAGGCGGGCGGGGGGGCCGGCCATACTGGCTCCTCGGGAGAAGGGGAAACCACCGGGACGTCCTGCGCGGGTGAGTCAGTCGAGGTCACCCTGAGCACCCCGCTGGTAGGTGGAGTCGCGGGTGAGGCGGCCAGGGGCAAAGGCAGGCGGGACGCGGCCACCGACGCCCCATCAGCCGGGGTTGAGCCCACCGGCACCACCAGGACGCGCCCGACCATCAGCGGACGCTCCGGCTCCACCCCCGGGTTGAGGGCGAGCAGGCCCGAGAGGCTTAGCCCGTGGCGGCGGGCGATGGCCGAGAGGGTGTCCCCGCGCCGCACCGTCCAGGTGCTGGTGGCGACATCCGGCGATGAGGGGGTCACCGGGGGAACGGCTGGGCTGGGAGGGGCTGGCGCGGGCGAGGGGACCACCGGGAGCGGCCCCGGGGCACCGGGCGGAAGCGCCACGGTGAGGCCCGGGCGCAGGTCCGCTGGCCCCAGGCCCGGGTTGGCGAGCAGCAGGTCCAGGGGCGTGACGCCGTGACGGGCGGCCAGGACGGGCAGGGTGTCGCCCGGCAGGACGGTCACGTTCACGGCGGCGGCGGAGACGGCGCAGGCCAGCAGCAGGGTTAGGAGGGGACGGCGCATCGGTACGGCGCAGCTTGCCAGACCGGGTGTCGGACTGTCCACGGCCCGGCCCAGAGGTGGCCCGCGTCTCCCCGTCCTCAGGGCCCGGGATCCGGCCGAACGGCGTGCAGGGACAGCAGGGCCGACGTGACGTCCCGGAAGATCGGCGCCGCCAGTTGCGACCCCTGGTACTCGCGCTTCGCCCCGCGCACCATCACCGCGACCGTGAAGCGCGGCTGACCAGCCGGTACAAAGCCGCCAAAGGTGCTGGAGAACACCTCACCGCTGTAGCGCCCATCCACGGCCACCTGCGCCGTCCCGGTTTTCCCGCCGACATGGTACCCGGGCAGCTCGGCCTTCGCCCTGATGCCCTCGTCGATCACCCCGTGCAGCATCTCCCGCATGCTCGCGGCGGTCGCCCGGCTCAGGACGGCCCGGCTTCCGGTGGGGGCGCCGACGACCAGGCGGGGCGCCACGTACCGCCCGCCGTTCGCCAGCACGTTGAAGGCCGCCGCGAGCTGCAGGGTGGTCACCGTCAGGCCCTGCCCAAAGGCCATGGTGGCCTGCGACAGCGCGCCCCAGTCCTCCGGGTCCCGCAGCAGGCCGTCCCCGGTGGGGAGCCCCAGCCGCACCGGCCGCCCGAAGCCGTACGCGCTGAAGTAGCGGTGCAGCACCTCGGGCGGGACATCCTCCACCAGACGCGTCATGCCGACGTTGCTGGAATAGCGCAGGATCTGCCGGGTCCTGAGCTGACCCGGGTGGGGAACGATGTCGTTGATGGTCGCGCCCGCGTACCGGCGCCACATCGGCGTGTCGTAGACCGTGTCGGGCGTGGTGCGGCCCTCGTTCAGCAGCGCGGCGACGGTGAGGGCCTTGACGACGCTGCCCGGCTCGTACTCGTCCAGCGCCGCGCGGTTGCGCCAGCGGTCGGGGGGAACCTGCGGCCACCGGTTGAGGTCGAAGCCGGGCACGGACGCCATCGCCGTCAGGTTCCCTGTCCGGGTCTCCATCACGACCGCCGACGCGAACTGGGCGTCGGTGCGCCTCACGGCGTCCTCCAGGACCCGTTCCACCGCCGCCTGCACGCGCGTGTCCAGCGTGAGGGTCAGCGCCTCACCGCGCCCCAGCCGGCCATCGTAGGCGCGCTCGGCACCCTCCAGACCGCCAGACGCCCCCACGAAGCCCACGATGGGCGCGGCGAGGGACCCGTGGGGGTACCGGCGGGCTTGCAGGGGCCCGCCCGCCAGGATCCGGCCGTCGGCGCTCAGGAGGGGCCCGCGGGCCGTCACCACCGGACGGGCTGGCGCAGCGTTGGGCGGTGCGGCCAGTTTGGCGAGCGCGACGGCCAGGATCATGAAGGACACCAGGGCGAGGAACGCGATGACGCTCGCCCGGCGGGAGAGCTGGTAATCGCTCGCGCGAAAAAAGGAGTGGGGCACGGCAGGAACGTCTTTCTTCGGGGATGAACGGGGCCCCAGGAGAGGCCCGCGGCCAGGGTCAGGGGGCGGAGGGGGCCGCGCCCCCCATGCCGGGCATGCTCTGCTGATCCATCCCCGGCATGGAGGGCATCCCGGGGTTCATGGCCGGATTGCCGGTGAGGCCCCGGTCCGACATGGAGCCCGCCAGCCAGGCCGCCCCCAGAACTGCGGCCAGCACGAGGAGGGCGCCCAACCAGAAGCTGGACCTCCCGCGGCGGGGCGGCGGGGGCGTCACCGGGACCCCCGGCGGGAAGAAGGGCGAGCGGGAGAGCCAGTGGATGTGGGCATGGGGGAAAGCCTCCGCCGGCAGCTTAGGCAGGGTGTGTTAGGTCCGTGTAAAGGTCCTTTACCGCACCTGAACACGGCTCCCGTAGCCTGCGGCGCGTGAACGACCACCTGGCCTTCCGCGCCTGGCGGGCCCGCCTGAATGCCCCGCCGCTGCCCGCCTGGCTGGGCGACGCGCTCGCCGGGGCCGTGCTGGGCCTGCTGGGGTTGCCGTCGCCCCTGGCCGTGCTGGCGCCGCTGCCGCTGGCCTTCCTGCACCGCCGGCTGGCCCGCAGCCCCGACGGGCGGGCGGCCTTCCGGACCGCCCTCGTATTCGCCCTGGCCTTCTTCACGCTGCACCTCGCCTGGCTGCCCGCCAGCCTGGGGGAGGTGCTGGGTCCCCTGGGGGGACTGCTCACCGTCCTGGTCCTGCCCGCCGCGGCCCTGACCTGGGCGGTGCCCCTGGCGCTCACCCGAGGCGTGTTCGGGGCCCGCACCCTGGCCGCCCTGCCGTTCGCGTGGGTGCTCCTCGAGCTGCTCCGGACCCGGGGACCGCTGGCGTTTCCCTGGGGCAACCCCGGGTACGCCCTGACGGGCACGCCCCTGGCCCAGCTCGCGAGCGTGGGCGGCGTGGCGCTGCTGACGCTGCTCGTCACCCTCACGGCGAGCGTCCTCGCGGGCTTGGGGAGCAGTCGGCGTCCGGCGCTGCTGGCGCTGTTCGCCCTCTGGAGCGCCGCGTGGCTGTGGGGGCGGTGGGTGACGCCCGCTCCCGCGCCCACCCCCCGCACGGCCGTGCTCGTGCAGGGGGCCATCGACCCGCGGCTCAAGGCCCGGGGGCGTACCCTGGACGAGCTGGGGGTCTACCTCGACCTGACGCGGGGCGCCCTGCGCTCGGGAGCGGCGGACCTGGTGGTGTGGCCCGAGACGGCCAGCCCGCTGCCCGCCTCCGACCCGGGGGTGCTGCCCGCCCTGCGGGGGCTGGGGGTGCCCCTGCTGGTGGGCGCTCCGGGCGACGTGCCGGGCCAGGCGCGCAACAGCGCCTACGGGGTGGACGGGGGGGTCACGGGCCGACAGGACAAACGCGTTCTGGTGCCGTTCGGGGAGAGCCTGCCCTTCTCAAGGGTGCTGGGCTTCCTCTACACGCCGGTGCTCCGGAGTCTGGGAATGGCCGGGTTGACCAGCCTGACGCCCGGGAGGCTGCTGAACGTGCTGCCCCTGCGGGACCTGCGGGCGGGCGTCAGCATCTGTTACGAGTCGGTGTTCGGGCCGCTGAGCCGGCAGGCCGTGCGGGCGGGGGCGAACCTGCTCGTCGTGCTCTCCAACGACGCGTGGTTCGGCCGGGGAGCGGGGGCGGAGCAGCACTTCCAGATGGGCCGCCTGCGCGCCATCGAGACGCGGCGGTTCCTGCTGCGGGCCGGAAACGACGGGGTGAGCGCCGTCGTGGACCCCTGGGGCCGGGTCCCGTTCCGCGCACCCCGGGGACAGCGGGGCGCCTACCGGGTCGCCTTCGGCGTCTCTTCGGTCCGCACGCCCTCCGTCCGGTACGGCGACTGGGTGAGTTGGGGGAGCGGGGTGGCGCTGCTGGCATTGCTCCCCCTACCGACCCGGAGACGTGGGGGGCGTCCGGGCGGGCCGGAGGCAGGGGCACCCTAAGGCGCCAACGGGGTGGAGGCCCGCCGCCAGAGCCGGAACCCACCGACCGGCACGCCGGCCCCCGCCGCCATCAGCGGATCCCGGCCCGCCCGGAATCAGCCTGCCCCAGGCCGGGTGGACTCACGCGCGCCGGGGGAACACCAGTTCCGCGCGCAGGCCGCCTTCAGCACGGTTCGCCAACTCCAGGCCGCCTCCATGGGCCTCCACAATGACCTGGACCAGGGCCAGCCCCAACCCTGCGCCGCCGAGGTTCTGCGTCCCCTGCCCCCGCTGGAAGGGCTGCGTCAGACGCGGCATTTCTTCCTGCGGAATCCCTGGACCCACGTCCTGCACGGTCAGGCGGGCGACCTCGTCGTCGGCCCCGCAGGAGACGTGGACCGCCGAACCCGGCGGGCCGTACTGGATGGCGTTCTGGATCAGGTTCCCTGCCGCCAGCACCAGCGCGCCCAGGTCCCCCGTGGTGGAGGCGTCGTTCAGCGTCACCTCCAGGGACATGTGTTTCTTCTGGGCGTCCGTGGCGTGGAGTTCGGTCGCCATCAGCGTGACGTCCGCCAGGTTCACCACGTGGCCCCCGGGAGGTCGGGTGGCCCGGGCCAGCTCCATCAGCCGGTGGGTGAGGGCGCTCATGTCCTCGCTGACGTCCCGCACCTGGGCGAGGGCCTCGCGGTACGCCTCGGGGGAGCGCTCCCGCTCCAGGGCCAGCGAGGCCGTGGCGCGGATGACGCTGATGGGGGTGCGCAGCTCGTGGGCGCTGGCATGCGCGAAGAGCCGCTCGCGGGTCAGGAGCGCGTCCAGTTTGCCCAGCATGTCGTTGATGGTGCGGGTCAGCCGGGCCAGTTCGTCCGAGCCGGGGGCGACGGGCACCCGCTCGCCCGGCTGGCCGCTGCGGGCAATCCGGGCGGCGAGGTCCGAGACCTGATCGACCGGCCGCAGCGCGCGGTCAGCGAGGAGGTAGCCGACCAGGAGCGCCAGCAGCAGCAGCAGGGGCACGCCCAGCAACTCCAGGCGCAGAATCTGCCCCAGGGCCGCCCGCACCCCCGCGTCCGACTGCGAGGTCTGAATCCAGCCCCCGGCCGTCTTCAACACGAAGACGCGCTCCGCACCGACCTGAAACGTTCCCGCCCCGGGAATGAAGCCCACCCGGGACGGCCCCCAGTCCACTTCCTGGCCCCCGGCGCCATACACCGTCATGCGGACGGGTTGCTGGCGATTAATGGCGTCCAGGGCGGGATTTTCCTTATGCGGCGACTTCCGGTCGGCGCTCAGGCTCATCTCGGCCTGCTTCTGCGCGTACACCCGCAGGGCGTCGTCCAGCCCGGCGTAGAGTGTGTGGCGGAACGCGGCGTAGCTCAGGGCGCCCGCGATCATGAGCAGGAGGCCCAGCAGGGCGGCGTAGGTCAGCGTGAGCCGCCAGCGGAAGGTCAAGGCCCCACCTCGCCGAGGCGGTCGCCGTGCCCGCGCACGGTGAGGATCATGCCCTCCCCCAGCTTGCGGCGCAGGTTCCCCACATCCACGTCCACCACCCGGCTCTCCACCTCCGGCTGGGCCGGGTGGAGGGCGAAGCCTTCGAGCAGCTCGAACCCTCTGGGCGTGAGGGGGACCGTTCGGACCTGTCACTCGGCGCCTCAGCACATGCACCTGGCAGCCGCCCGGCGGCGGGGCAGCGTTGCCGGGCGGCCCCGCCGAGCAGAGGACCAGGGCCGAGAGGCGCGCGCGCAACTCGCGGAAATCGAAGGGCAGGCTCAGGTGGTCGTCCCCGCCGATGTCCGATGCCGTCAGCCGGGAATTCACATCGGTCCGTGTGGTCGGGACGAGGATCGGGGTGGCGTCCCCCTCCTCCCGCAGTGGCCGGACGACCCCGAAGCCCGCGTCCTGTTCTCCCCCCCGGCATCACGTTCAGGATGAGGGCGTCGAACTCGCCCGCGGCAGCCGAGGTGTGGCCCTCACCCGCCGACGTGACCTCCTGCACGCCGTGCCCGGGTTCCTGCAAGCCCGCCGCCACCGGTGCCCGCAGCCGCTGGTCGTCTTCGGGGAGCAGCAGGCGCATGGCGGCAGTGTAGGGGGCGAGTGTAAGGAAACGGCAAAAGCGCGGGGGAGCAGCCGTCCTCGACACCCCGGCGGTGATGCCTCCCACGCGGCCCCCGGGGGCCGCTACAGTCACGCAAGATGACCCTTTGTCCAGAATGGAGCGCCCCATGACCCTCCCGGATTCGCTGCGGGCCCAGACCGTGCTGGCCGACCTGCAGACCATCGTCGCGCTGGCGGAGAATGACACCGGGCTGCGGGTGGTCAGCGTCACGGTGGACCTGTTGGCGGTGACGTCACGCTCCGGGGGTGCGGGCGTGCCGGAGCCGGTCACGAAACTGGTGCCCAAGGACTTTCTCACCGGGGACATGACCCGCGCCGACACGCAGCGCCTGACCTTCGTCCTCAAACGCCGGGGGGCCGCGCCTCACTTCGACGCGCTGCCCGCCCATCTCAAAGAGGCCACCCGCATCGTCCGGACGGGCCTGCAAGCCCTGGCCGGGCTGGAGGCGTCCTTCGAGGCCAGCGCGAAGATCGAATTCAGGTTCGAGCTGACGAGCGAGGGCAAGTTCAACTTCATCCTCAAGGTGGGGGCCAAGAGCGTCGACACCCATACCGTGACGCTGGAGGTCACGCCCACGGCATGACGTCCGCACCCATCGTGACCCTCTTCCCACTGCTCGTGCCTCCCCGGCACCCGCGTCTGGAGGCGCTGGGGGAGGCGCACCGGGTGCTCGCGCGCGTGCCCGACCCCGTGCCCGCGGTGCCCGCCATCGGGGTGCGCACCGAGCCGCTGAGCGACGAGAACGGCGTGTTCGAGGCCGGGGCCGCGCACCTCGGCGCCCGGGTGGCGGACGCCAAACTCTTTCCCGGGCTGACCCTGCTGCACGAGGTGGGCCACGCCCTCGACTACTGCGTCCTCGGGGCCGAGCAGGGCTGGGCGAGCGAGGGCGCGAACCGGACCCCGGCCCAGGCCGGGGCGTGGACCGCCTTCGACACCGCCGTCCAGCAGTCCACCACGTGGCAGCTCCTGCAGGCCGCACGTCGCGAGGACCTCGACACCGAACTCCTGGCGGCGTACCTGCTCAAACCCAAGGAGATCTTCGCCCGCGCCTTCGCCCAGTACGCCGTGAGCGGCGCGCCGGAGTCCCCGCTGAACATGGACATCACCCGGCTGGCCGGGCGGCGGCCCCCACAGCAATGGCCTGAGGACGACTTTGCTATGCTGAACCACGCTCTCCAGAGGGTGCTGCGGGCGTATGGAGGTGTCACGTGACCGAAACCTTGACCCTTGACCAGGCCTTCCACACGCTGGAGGAGAAGCTGGAGACCTCCGGCGTTCAGGAGACCACCGCCCGCCGGTACGCCCAGGAGTTCGTGGAGGAGTTGCAGGCGGGGCGGTCCCTGAGCTTCGCGGACGTCGGTGAGCTGCGGTGGCAGGGCGACCACGTCGTCCTCGTGAAGGACTTAGAAAGCCACCAGGCGGTCGCCGAACGGCAGCCTTTCCGAGACGTGAGCGCCAGCGAGTCCTCGGTGCCCTCCCAGGCACTCACGGTTCGGCGGGAGGCCAGCGTGCGCCGCCTGATGGAGGGCGGATACTCACGGGACGAGGCGCTGACGGCGCTGAGGACGGCCGAGAAGTACCTCGACCGCTGAGGGTGGGGGCCACGGTCAGGCCCGACGCACCGCCCAGGTGAAGGTGCTGCCCTGTCCGGGCGCCGAGCGCACGCTCAGGTCCCCCCCCATCGCCCGGGCGAGTCCACGGGCGATGGTCAGGCCTACCCCGCTTCCCTCTCCCGGGGTCCGGGCCGGGTCCGCCCGGAAGAAGCGCTCGAACACCCGGTCGAGGTGCTCGGGCGCGATGCCGCTGCCCGTGTCCGTGACCGAGACATAGACGTGGGCTCCCTCCGTCTGGGCGGACACCCGGACCGTTCCGCCCGGCGGGGTGTGCCGCAGGGCGTTGCGCAGCAGGTTGGCGAGGATCTGCTGCGCCCGCTCGGGGTCTGCCCGGATCGTCAGGGGACCCGGGGGCAGGTCCACCTGAAACGCGATCCCGCGGTCCTCGAAGGCCAGCGCGAAGCGGTCCTGGGCCTGTGACAAGAGTTCGGCCAGGGGGATGTCCCCCACCTTCAGCTCCACCCGACCGGCCTCCACCCGGCTCACGAGGCTGAGGTCCTGCACCAGCCGCTCCATGCCCGCCACCTCCCGCGCGATGGCCTCCAGGGCCTGTCCGGCGGGCAGGACGCCGTCCTGGGCCGCCTCGGCGTAGCCGCGCACGGCGCTGACCGGGGTGCGCAGCTCGTGGGCGACGTTGCCGATCAGCTCGACCCGCGTCTGCTCGACCCGTTCCAGGGTCCCCGCCATGCGGTTGAAGCTGCGCGCGAGGTCGGCGAGTTCGTCCTGCCCGGCCTCCGGCAGCCGCCGCGCGTACTCCCCGCTGGCGATGGCGCCGCTGCCCGACTGCAGGGCGCGCACCGACGCGGTGACCCGCCGGGCGGAGGCCCAGGCGATCCCGGTGGCGACCAGCAGGGCCAGCGGCAGGGCCGCGAGCAGGGCGCGCGTCAGGGTGCCGCGCATCCCCCCGGTGAGGTCCCCGCGCAGCCGCCCCCCCTCCGGGCCGATCAGCCGGATCATCTCGTCCACGTGGTGCCCGATAAAGGGCTGGGCGGCCACCTCGGCCGCCAGGAGCAGCACGGCGGCCGTCACCGCGACACACATCAGGTGGTTGAGCAGCAGGCGGGGAAACAGGCGCATGTCAGTCCTCCCGGAACCGGTAGCCCAGCCCGCGCACCGTCTCGATGAAGGTGGGCGCGTCCGCGTCGTCCCCCAGCTTGCGGCGCACGGCGGTGATGTGCACGTCCACCACCCGGGTCACGCCCGGGAAGTCCGGACCCCACACCCGCTCCATCAGCCGCTCGCGCGACCAGACCAGGCCGGGGTGCTGCGCCAGGGTGGCGAGCAGGTCGAACTCGGTGCGCGAGAGGGCCAGCGGCTGGCCGTGCAGCGTGGCGGCGCGGCTCCTGAGGTTCATCGTCAGCGGACCAGCCTGGATGTGGTCCTGCACCCCGACGCGGCGCAGCAGGGCGCGGACGCGCGCCACCACCTCGCGGGGGCTGAAGGGCTTGACGACGTAGTCGTCCGCCCCGGCGTTCAGGCCCCTGAGGCGGTCCTCCTCCTCGCCCCGGGCGGTCAGGAGCAGGACCGGCAACTGGGGATGCTCCCGCCGGGCGTGGGCGGTGAGTTCCACGCCGGTCATGCCGGGCAGCATCCAGTCCAGGATGGCGACGTCGGCGCGGGCGAGCCGGGGCAGCGCCGCCAGCCCGTCGTCCTCGGTCTCCACGCTGTGGCCCTCCGCCACCAGGTAGGCCGTGAGCACCTCCAGGATCGCCGGATCGTCGTCCACGATCAGCACCGTGGCCATAGGTTCCCCTGGTTCCCGGGCGCCTTCACCGGGTGCCCGAGTAGCCGCCGGTGCAGGCGGCCCCGCGCTCGGGTGTGGTCGGACCCTGCTCGTAGCGGTCGAGGAAGGCCCGGATGCGGGCGTCGCCGACCCCGTCCACCGGGAGCTGCGCGCCCCACGCGGTCAAGACCACCGGCGCGGTCTGCTGCCCGTTCGGGGAGACGAGGACGTGCGTGCGGCCCTGGGCCAGACCCGCCAGGGTTCGGACGTCCTCCGGGGAAAGGGTCGGCCCGTACGTGATCCACACCGCGCCGTGTTCCAGGCTGTGCACGACGTACTCGTTGTACAGCGCCGACGTGTACACGCCGCAGTTCTGCCAGGACGGGTTGTGGGGCCCCCCGGCGGGCGGCGTCTGCGCGTACACCAGCCGGCCCTCGCGGTGATCCCCCGCCTGGAAGGTGAACTTCTGCACCCCGGCGAGGTCCCGTGAGGAGCAGGCCGCGAGCAGGGCGGGCAGGACCAGCCCCAGGACCCGGCGCGAACGATCACGGGCGGGCGGGGAAGAGGTGGTCCGGTTCATGGGCGCTCCACTGGGGTGGGCTCGGCTGCGGGGGAAGAGGGGCCGACCAAGCGGCCAGCCGGTCGCGTGTCCGGTCGGTTGCGAAGCCGCAGCAGCATCACGATGCTGACCAGGATGAGCGGAATGCTGATCAGGTGGGTGTCGGTCCACAGGCCGATGCCGGGTGCGTTGGGCCCCTGGTTGAGGTACGACTTGAGGGTCAGCGGATTGAGGCGGAAGGTCTCCTCCAGCCCGGCGCGCAGGATCGAGTACCACAGCCAGAACTGCCAGAAGGCCCACCCCGCCTTGCGTGAGCGCAGCCAGAAGTAGGCGGCGACTGAGAGGATGATCCCGATGAAGACCCCGTAGAGCTGGGTGAAGTGGACGGGGGCCGTCATCACCAGTTGCCCGCCGATCTCCTGGCAGTAGCGCGAGAGGTCCAAGTCGGGGTTGGGGTTGCGCACGCACATGCCGTCGTGAAAGGCGCGCGCCCCGTTGGGCCAGCGGTAGCCGATGGGCCAGCCCGTGACCCGTCCCACCGTGTCGGTGCCGTTCATGATGTTGCCAATGCGCCCGCCGATGATGCCGAAGGCCACACCGGGTACGAACAGGTCCGCGTACTCGTAGAAGTTGAGCTTGTAGCGCCGGGTGTAGTAGATCAGCACCAGAATCCCGCCGATCAGCCCGCCGTGGATGGAGATGCCTCCGGCCCTCAGGTTGACGATGTCCAGCAGTACGCGCGGGAAGGGGATGCCCGCGAACTGGTCCCAGGAGGTTGCCACGAACACGATCCGGGCGCCTACCAGCCCCCAGATGATCATCCACAGGATCATGTCGTTGAAGAGGTTCACGTTCAGGCCACGGTCTCGGGCCATGCGGGTGCCCACCCACACGCCCGCCACGATGCCGAGCGTGATCAGCACGCCGTACCAGGCAATCTTGAAACTGCCGATTTGAAGGAATACCGGGTCCACGCCACCTCCACGGCCGGGACAACCCACCCCAGCCTGTTCTGAAGCTACGCAGAACCTGTAAAGCTCGTGTAAAGCTGGGGGCAGGAGGCGCACCCTGGCCGCCGGGTGCTGGCCGGACCCCTCCTGAACGGGGAGGCGGCCACGCCCGAACAGGGGTTCAGCCCCACCTTCAGGTTTCACTCACCTGGACGCGTTTTACACGAACTTTACACACCCACTCTAGCCTGTGGCCATGAAGCGCAACCCTCTTCTGATCGCCGGCACGGCCGCCCTGCTCACTGGACTCGCCCTCGCCCAGGGCAGCATGGGCGGGATGGACCACAGCCAGATGTCCGGCAACACCATGTCCGGGATGACCATGCAGATGGACATGAGCGGCCTGGAGAAGCTCCAGGGCAAGGCGTTTGACCGCGCGTTCCTCAGCATGATGATTCCGCACCATCAGATGGCCGTGGACATGTCGCGGGCGGTGCTGCCGCTGAGCAAGGACACGACGGTGAAGACCTGGGCGAACACCATCATCAAGGACCAGAACCGTGAGATCGCCCAGATGAACACGTGGCTCAAGACTTACGGGGGCAGCGACGCCCGCATGGCCAACATGATGAAGAGCAGCATGAGCGGCATGGCCGACGCGGTGAAAAAGGCCAGGAATCCCGACGTGGCGTTCGTGCAGGGCATGCTGCCCCACCACTCCTCGGCCATCGACATGGCGCAGATGGCGCTGGAGAAGAGCAGCGACGCCCGGGTCCTCAAGCTGGCCCGCGACATCGTCACCGCGCAGGCCGGGGAGATGTACAGCTTCCGCCAGTGGCTGATCAAGCGCGGCGCTTAACGTCCCTCACCCCAGACCTGGCCCCGAGCGGGGCCAGGTTCTTTTCCGCCAACCGGTCGGCGCGCCCCCGGCCCGTCTTTACGCCATCTTTACAATTATGGGGCAAGCTGCCGGGCGTTCATGACTGCCAAGTTTCTTCTGACCCTCACCCTGACGTGGCTCGGCCTCGCCGCGGCCGCCACGGTCACCGTGCAACCCGGCGACACCCTCACCCGGCTGGCGGTGCGGCACGGCACCACCGTCCAGGCGCTGGTCCAGGCCAACCCCGGGCTGCGGCAGGGGACCCTGCGGGCCGGGGCGCGCCTGACCCTGCCCGCCGTTTCCCCGGCCCGCGGGTGGACGGTGCGGCGCGGGGACACGCTCTCCCTGATCGCGAAGCGCCAGGGCACGACCCTGGCGGCGCTGCTCGCGGCCAACCCCGGCCTCGATCCCCAGCGGCCGCTGCGCGTGGGTCAGCGCCTCCTCCTGCCGGCCAAGCCGGCCGTCACGCGCGCGCCCGGCACCCCCACGGTGCGCGCGGCGTCCATCCGGGTGACGGCCGTCATGCCCGTGCAGGGCCGCCTGACCACCCCCTTTCTGGAGCGTCACCCCAGCGTGGACCTGGCGGCCCCGACCGGCACGCCCATCCGGGCCGCGCGGCCGGGCGTGGTGACCGAGTCGCGCTTCGACGCCCAGAGCGGCTGGGGCTGGACGCTGCTCGTCGACCACGGGGACGGCATGACGACCCGCTACAGCCACAACAGCGCCAACCTCGCCCGGGTGGGGACGCGGGTGGACGCCGGTCAGGTGATCGCGCGGGTGGGGAGCACCGGGAACAGCACCGGCCCGCACCTGGACTACCGCGTGACGGTTCAGGGAACGCCGGTGAATCCGCTGAGTCTGTACTGAGCCGGGCCCAGTTCGACCCCGCCGTCCGGAGCGGCCCGGCGACCGAGCCGCCCGCCCAATGTGCAGGCCAGCAGCGCGAAGGGTGGAAGGGCCAGACGTTCCAAGTTCCCTCTCCCTGGGCCGCTTGGCCGGATCAGGGCGTGCCCCCGGTTCCGGGCAACGCTGCCCCCCTCACCACACCATGTTCCATTCGCCGGACGAACTGCTCGAACGACAGCACGGGCAGAGCCGCGCTCGAAAGGGAGTAGGCGACGGAATCGTGGTTGAAGACGATGAAGCCCTCGACCTCCCAGTCCCCCGGCGGGAGGCCGAAGTGTTCCAGGATGGCCGGTAGATGCTGCCGCACGTGGTGGACGCGCCGCTCGTGGCGCTCCACGATGGAGCGTTCCGTCGCGGTTCCGCGCTCCAGCCGCTCGAAGAGGGCGTGGGTCTCGGCGGCGGTGCGCGCCACCGCGAAGTTCTTGCACTCCACGCAGTACACCCTGCGCCGCACGTCGTCCACGACGAAGACGTCGATGTCGCCGAGGTCGAGGCCGTGCTCGTCCCGCAGGCGCACCCTTCCGAACACCTTCGCCTGCTCCTGGACATGCCAGAAGCCCAGGGCCCTCAGGAAGGCGGCCACCTGCTGGTTGAAGGCCCGCCCCCGGCTGCGGTTGACCTCCCCGAGGAGTTGCCGCAACTCCACACTGTCCGCTTTGAAGCGCCCGCTGTGCAGCAGGTCCAGCAGGTAGTGTGAGGCGGACGCGGCGGCCCGGGGTCCCCACACCACCTGGGGGGTGGCCTCGCCCTCCAGCAGGAGGACCGGGCGGCGCAGGGAGGACAGCCGGCGGTTGAAGCGCCACGGCTGGACGTCCTCGGGACGCCAGGGCCTGGGCGGACGCAGGAAGTGGGGGCGCGGCGTCAGGCTCAGCGTGTCCAGCAACGCGCGCACCTTGCCCTCGTCCCAGCCCAGGGCCCGGGCGAGGGTGCGGAGAAAGTCGGGGAGGGGCATCTGCCGCGGGAGCACCCCGCTCCCGGGAAGAGCGCTGACGGTGTCGAGGAATGCCAGCGTGTCCCCCAGCGTCCAGCCGGTCTCGCGCTCAAAAGCCGCGTCCAACAGAGCGCGGTCCGGCAGCTCGTCCCCTGGGGCGAGGTCACCGAGGTACGAGCGGGCCAGGCTCAGGGACTCGCGCGTGACGTCGTCGAACATGTTGGCCTCGAAGGCCGTCCTCGCAGGTTCGTACGCGCCCCGGTCGGAGGCGAGGCGACCGGACGGCAGGATCTCGGCGGTGACGTGCGCCAGCCGGTGGAAGGCGAGGTCGCTGTTCGTGCCGAAGGCGTGGATGAGGGCGGCGAGCGCGATCAGGCGGTCATACAGTTCCAGGGTCGGCGCGTCTTCCCCCTGCGGTGGCTGCGCCGCCAGGTACTCGATCACGAACCGCGACGCGATGGCCGTGCGGTTGTTGCGGCCGTACTCCTCACGCAGGCGTTGCTGCGTGATGGGGTGACCAGCGTAGCAGCGGCGGGTGAAGTCGAACGTGAACTGGCGGCTGGCCGTCTGCTGAACCGTCGCCTCGTGCTGCCGCACGAAGTACGGCAGGGCTCGGCCGGCGTCGAGCGTCCCCGCGAGGCGAACGAACTCCCCGTACAACTTCCCCACGGCGGCGTTGAGGAGCGCGGGGGCATCGGCTCCCTCCCGGAGGGTGCCCACCGGAAAGTCTGCCCCCAGGGCGTTGGCAAGGAAGTCGAGCGAGCGGCTCTCCTGGTGTTCCTGCAAGACCCGCGCGCGCGGCAGCTCGTCGCCCCCGAGCAGGACCGGCACGTCGCGCAGCACGCTGATCTTCTTCTTCGCCGGGTCGCCCATCACGCGGGCGATGGCGGCCTCCAGGTCGGGTGAGGCGCTGAGGAGCCCGTGGGCCACCATGACCTCCCCGAGGGCGCCCAGCACCCTGCGCATCAGGGTGCGCTCTGGAAGGTTGTCCGGTGTGGTGAAGTTGGCCGTGAACGTCTCGTCCACCTGCAACAGCACCGAGCGGCCACGAGGGTCGGGCAGGACGCGCAGGCCAGCCAGCGGCGCCTCCGGGTCGGGGGGGAGTGTGGAGACCGGCAGGATCACGACCCGCAACAGGTGCGGTCCAGCCTCCGCCAGATCCTCTTCGAGGTGGGGGGCGAGCTGCCACAGCCAGAACGCGAGCGTCTCGGCGATCAGCGGCAGGTTCACGTCCAGGGCCTCCTCGTGCTGGGCCACCACCCAGATCCGCAGCGCGTCTCCCTCGGCCAGCAGGTTGATCAGGCCGCCGCGCAACATCTCCAGCGACTGGAAGAGGGCGACGCCCGGATCACGGTGGTAGTTCGTGACCCGGGTCCAGACCGGACCGTACGGCACGCCGTGGGCGGCGAGCTCGGCGCGCCGCTCACGGCGGACGTTGCCCGCGCCGCCCGGCATCAGGAACAACCCGGTGGGCGGCGCGTGATCGGACAGGTAGAAGCTGTGCCCGTGGCGCCGGTACGCGTCGAACAGGTCGAGCGTGCCGACCAGGCCCAGTCGGTGGCGGCGATACAGGTCACCCACCGCCTGCGCGAAATACAGCAGGCCGAGCGGGTCACGCTCGAAGTCGTACGACATCATCTCCAGGTCCGAGGCTCCCACGCTCAGGGCATAGGCGGTCTCGGCGCCGAGCGCGGGCAGCAGCGCCACGTTCCCGATGCCCTCGAAGACGACCAGCGAGAAGACCTGTGAACGCGACCCTTCGGGGAAGGCGCTGAGCAACGCCTGCAACGCCGCGTAACTTCCGTCGAGCTGCGGTTGCAGCGCACTCAGGTCGGAGGGCTCGAACAGCTCGTGCGGGCGATAGTTGCGGAAGGGATCACCGACGAGCGCGAGATGCAGCACCTTGTCGCCGTCAATCTCGAAGGCCCGGGTGCGGACGAGCGGAGTATGGACGCCCGCGAACGCCACCAGCGGCTGAACGATGCCCATGCGCCGCAACGAGACCTGCACGCCCCGCCAGGCGAGGTCGTAATACACGGCCTCAAGGGCCGCCGTGAAGGTGTTGGGGGTCAGCAGGAGGTGACGCGCCGCGCGCAACACCTGCCCGACCGGAAAGAAGACGTACGCGTCCCCACTGGCGACCAGGGGCTGGTGGGCGAGGAGACCCCCGTCCAGCCCGGGTTCCCCGACCGGGCCGCTGCCCTGGGCCACGATGAACGGCGCGAGGTCACCCACGTCGAGGCCGCGGTCGGTGAGCACCCCGGTGAGGTCGAGCTCCGTATAGGTCACGGCGTCCTTGAGGCGCTGAAAGCCCTCGTCGTCGGGCAGATACACCCCGTGTTCATGGGCGCCCGCCGTCAGGTGCTCGGCGCCGCGGCGGTACACCTCGTCACTCAGGGTGAGGAGGGCCAGGCAGGAACGGACCGCGCGGTGAAGTTCCGGCGTTCCGCCTCCCCGCCGGAGCAGTTCCAAGGCGCCCGTGAGCAGCAACTCCAGGCTGTGCACGGCCTCCTCCTCGATGCCGGGAAACACCACGAAGTCCCCGGCCGGCACGACGAGGTGCTCGGTGGGGGCGTTATCGGAGGGGTCTTCCATGAGGGAGAACCCCGAAACGGCGCCCGCCGTCTGGATCAGCCCGAGGAACTCCTCCCGGGAAGGGACGCGCCCATCCTCCGATGACGGCAAGGACAGGGCGGCTTGCGTGAAGGCGCTCAGGCGCAGGAGCCGGCCAGCGTTCCGGGGGTGGAGCTGCGCGGCGGCGCCTCCCCGCAACAACTCCAGCGGCGAGAACCGCGCCAGCTCTGTTTTGTAGGTGTTCCAGTTCGTCATGGTGTTGGGTTCAGCAGAGGAGAACAGAAGGCCTCCCCCTGAAAGGTGAGCGTGCCGGGCCGGACGCCGATAAGCGTTCCGGTTAATCCGTTACCGAACCGGGAGAGCACCGGTTCGTCCACTCCACCACCGGAACGCTTTCTTTCCTTCTCCCTTCGGTCGGGCAAATCTGTTGCGCCGCAACAGATTTGCCGGAATTGAGACATGCGGCCCCTCCCTGAAGTGGCGACGCGGGGGCCGGAAGGCCAGCCTCCCGGCGGAGGGCCGCCTCACGGGCTCCCGGCCACCCCTCCGACCGTCCGCGCCTCTCCTCGCGTCCCACACGGCGCGGAGGGGACGGCTGCCGGGAACCGGGGGACTGGATGACGAGCAGCGGGCGCCCGGGGCACGTGCCGGGCCCCACCAACACCTCGTCACGCCACAGCGCCCAGCCCGGGGGGTGCCCGCCCCTCACTTCCCGGCGCCGCCCACCGCTCCGCCCGCGGTGATTCCGGTCACGAGGGCCTCCCGGATGCCCCGCGCGATGCCCACCGCCATGCGGTCGAGGTAGTGGCCGTCCCGGAGGTTCAGGCCGTCGACCGGGTGACTCGTGTACCCGATCTCGATCAGCGCCGCAGGAATGCGGCTCCCCCGCAGCACCGCCAGCGAACGGTCATTCTTCAGGCCCCGCGAGAACGCGCCGGTCACCCCGGTGACGTTCTGCTGGATCAGGGCCGCGAGGCGCCCCGACAGCGGGTGGTTGCGGTTCCACCAGGTCTCCACCCCGTAGCCCCGCAGCGCGCTCGCCGTGGGCAGGGCGTTCACGTGGATGCTTAGGAAGAGCTGGGTGCCGGGCGTGCCCAGCGCCGCGCGCCTGTTCAGGTCGGCGGCCTTGTCGGGCGCGAGTTCGCGGTCCGTCTCGCGGGTCAGCACCACCTCCACCCCGGCCGCGCGCAGCAGGTCACGCACCCGCCGGGCCACGTCCAGGGCCACCTCCTTCTCGACGACCGCGCCGACGCCCCCGGGGTCGCGGCCGCCGTGCCCGGGATCGATCACGACGCGCGGCTTGGCCAGGCTCGTGCTCAGGGCCAGGATCGCCGTCCCCGGGGACACGGGCGTGGCGGGGACGGCGGCCAGCACCCGCTCCCGGGCGGGCAGCGGCGTGAGGTCCGCCAGAGCCGGGGAGAGGTCGATGGCGAGCCGGGAGTGGTCCGAGCCGTCCAGTGGCGGCACGAGCTGGGCCCGCCAGCCGCCGCGCTCGGTCAGGGGCGCGGCGGTGGCCAGCGTCACGCTCACGCCCTCCCCGGCCGGCTCGTAGCGCCAGGCCCGCACCTCGGGCGTCACGTTCTGCGCGGAGAGGGCGGGCGCGCTCACCCCGGTCAACTCCACGCGCAGGCCCACCCTGCCGGGCACCAGGCGGTAGCGGGTGCCCGGCGGCAGGTCCAGCACCACGCGGGTGAGGCCGGGGTTTTGGCCCAGCCGGGGCGGGGCGAGCGCGGCGCCCACCCGGCGCGCTCCCCGGGCCTGACCCGTGAGGGCGCTCGGCTGGCCGCCCTCCTGCCCGGGCAGGGGGGGAGGCGGGGCGGGCGGAGTGACCTGCGAGGTGGCGGACACCACGTCGCTGGGCGGCAGGCCCGCCGGAAGGGGTATTGGGGCCGTCGCCGGGCTGGACGGACGGGAGGAGGCGGCTAACGTGACCCGGTCGTTCTGGGGAGTGCCCGGCGGGAGACCCCCAGATGGAGGGGCGGGGCGGACCCGCGCCCGGAGCCCCGCCCCCGCGCCCCCCACCAGGGTCGGCCCGAAGTCCAGGAGCAGGACACGCCCCCCACCCGCCAGCGTCGCCTCGCTGGCCCGCCACCCGTCGGAAAGCGAGAGCGGGAACGGCGTGACCAGCAGCACCTGTTGCCCGGACGCCCGGTACCCCGTGACGCCGGGGCCCAGACCCACGCGTGTCTGGGGCAGCACCCGCGCCCCGACCACGTCGACGCGCAGTCCCCCGGCGGTGGGGGTGAGGCCGTACGTCACGCCCCGGCCGAGGTCGAACACCACGCGGGTCTTGCCGCTGTCGCTGCTGGCGCGGGGCTGGCCGAACGTCACGCCGGCGCCCCTGGCCGTGCCGGGCGTCACGTCCTGCGGGGTGGGGGCCGCCCGGGCCACAGGGACGGGCGGCGAGGAACTGGACGGCGCTGCCCAGGCCCCGGGCAGCCCACAGGAGAGCAGGGAGAAGAGGGCGGCCCGGGTTGTCCAGGCGGCAGGTCTCGGCGTGACATCCTTGGGGCGCACAGTTCACCTCTGGCAGCTTCGGTGTTCGGCGAATTCAGGCGGGCTGACGGGGCACCGGGGCCGGGGCGCGGAGCAGGTCGGGCAGCGCGCGGGCCCCCGTCCCGGGACCCTGCTCCAGCACCCAGCCCGGCCAGAGGCCGCGGGACGGCCGCCCTGACTCCGGGGGAAAGATCGGGTGTTTCCGCCCCCGGGCAGGCCAGGATGACCTCCAGGGGTCAGCCCGTGCCCCCAGCCGCCAGACAGGGCGCGGGCCTCCCCGGGCCGGTGCGGAACAGGAGCAGCCATCATGGACTCGCAGCAGCATACCGGTGCGGGCTGACAAAAACCTTGCCGCCCGCTAGCCCAACGGCGGGCACCGGGCGGACCCTCGGCCCCAACGGCGCTGAGGAACTGTCCGGTTGGAAAGCCAGCGGGCCGTTTCCGCGACGGGAATGGCCCGCCCGGGACCCGCACGGCCGCCACCTCCTGGTCGTTCTCGCGGAGCTTCAAGGGCCGGTACACGCCGTCCTCGGGAGAGCACCCGAGCTCGGCGGCGATGTCCTCCAGGCGCCGGGCAGCGTCACCCGTCCGGATCAGCACGGAGGGGACGAAGCAGGGTTTCCCGCCACGGTCCCCTAGGCCGACCTGCCGGAATCCGGTGACGGGCTGCGGGTCCCGCAGCCCCAGGGAACGGCCCAGGAAGGCGAGGCGGTCACGAGATTCCGTGAGGCGAGTCCAGGGCCGACGGTGAGTTCGGTCATGGGGTCTGCGCGAACGGAAGGAAGGCGAGGCCGAGCAGCCATCCGGTGAGGGCCGCGAGCGTGACGGCACCCGCCACCAGCGTCACGCTCCAGTCTAGGACGCCGGTAAGGGCGAGGGTGGTCAGCACGAGCACGAACAGGGTGGCCGGAACCAGGGCGGCGAAGGCCTGAACGGCGTGCGCCCGCCCCGCCGAGGGGCGCAGCCAGGCGTACCCCCCGTCCGTGAGCAGGCCGGTCACGATCAGCGCGGGGAGCAGGGTGTAGTTGGCGTGGACGAGCAGCATCAGCGCCGAGCGACGAACAGCACCACGCCGGCCAGCAGGGCGGCCTGCACCAGCACGCCCGCCACACCAAGGGCCGTCCCGAGGTCACCCATCAGCTCCCCCGCCTCGGTGAGCGGGTTGGCGAAGGTGGTGAACAGGGTCAGGAGGGACAGCCGCAGCCCCAGGGACGCGGGGGCAGGCCACGGGGCCCGCGTCTCGCCGCGGGCGAGGGCCGCTCCACCGAGGAATGAAGTGACGCCTTTTTCAAGGCGCTGGCGGTGAGGACCACCAACACCGCGGGTTGTTTCGGGTGCTCGCGCACCTTCACTCGAGTTCGCGCGGCGCGTGCTCGCGCTGCTGACAGCCCGTGCTCCACACCGGCCGGCCGGCAACTTGAGGTCGCCGCCGTGTGCGTCGAGGTCACGCACGCTCTCTTTCACCTGGCCTCGACGAGCGAGGCCACCGCGGGCGACGTGACGTTCAAGGCGCGCCGGGTGCTGCGCGCGTACCTGTCCGTGGGGTGAGCACCGAGCCCGACCTCCACGGCCAAACAGGCGGCCCTTCGGGGGAAAGGGCCGCCCGTAAGTGGAAGTCCGCGCCTCAGGCCACCACGCTTTGGGGCGCGAGCACTTCGGCGAGGCGCACGAGCAGTTCCTCGGCCCGCTCGTAGCCGGGCCGCAGGTACACGGTGCCGAAGGTGCTCCAGTCCTGCACCGCCGCGACCTCCTGCCCGCCGTCTTCGAGCTTGAGGTGCGGGTACACGCCGTACTCCACGAAGCAGCCGAACTCGCGCGCCACCTCCTCGAGCGCGAGGGTGTTCTCCTCGTCCCAGGTCACCCGGTACGGCAGGGCGAAGGCGGGCTTGCCGCAGGAACCGCCGGTGCCCAGCAGGGGGAACCCGGCGACGCTCGGCGACTCGGCGCGCACCTTCACGCGCTCAAGGAAGGCGGCGCGGTCGCGGGCGAGCCCCGGGCTGGGAAGTTTCTGGGCGGCGATCCAGGGGCCGATGGAGAGTTTGGTCATGGGGTGGTCCTTTCCTGCCCGCTGGGGGCGTCTTGAGGGTTGAGGGTGTCGACGAGGTCGCGCAGCAGCTCGGCGGCATGATCGTACTCGGCGCGCAGGTACACCACCCCGAAGGGGGTCCAGTCCTGGATGGCCGCGAGTTCCTTCCCGGTGGCGGTGTGCCGCAGGTGGGCGAGGTGGCCGTACGTAACGTGGCTGCGGTAGCGCCGGGCGAGGGCTTCGAGGGCCCGGGTGTTCTCGTCCGTCCAGGTCAGCAGGTAGGGCAGGGCGAAGGCGGGCTTGCCACAGGAACTGCCGACGCCCAGGAGCGGGAGGCCCTGCTCGCCCGGGTAGGCGGCGCGCCTCCGCGAGCGTTCGAGGAACCCCGCGCGGCAGAGGTCCGGTCCGGCGTTCGTCCGGAGGTCGCGGATCAGGTCAGCCACGTTCAGCTTCGCCATGGAACGGCACTCCTTTCAAGGCGGAGGGGGCCGCACCCGCGGGTGCGGCTCCGGGAGGTCAGGCGCGCGCCGGGGTGGCGGTACCTGCACGGGTGGGAACGGGATCGGGACGGACGGGAGGCCGGAAGCTGCGCAGGCGCAGGGCGTTGCTGAGCACGAAGACGCTGGAAAAGCCCATCGCCGCCGCCGCCAACACCGGGCTGAGGAGCCAGCCGAAGGCCGGGTACAGGACGCCCGCCGCGACCGGGATCAGCACGATGTTGTACGCGAAAGCCCAGAACAGGTTGAGCTTGATGTTCCGTAGGGTGGCGCGGCTGAGGGCGTAGGCGTTCGGGACCCCGCGCAGGTCCCCACTCATCAGGATCACGTCGGCGGTCTCGACGGCCACGTCGGTGCCCGTGCCGATGGCGAGCCCCACGTCCGCTTGGGCGAGCGCGGGTGCGTCATTGATGCCGTCCCCGACAAAGGCCACCTTCTGGCCCTTCCCTTGCAGTTCCTTCACAGCGTCGCTCTTCCCGCCCGGCAGCACTTCGGCCAGGACCTCGTCGATGCCGAGCTGACGGGCGATGGCGTTCGCGGTGCGGGCGTTGTCGCCGGTAATCATGGCGACCCTCAGGCCCTGGCGGTGAAGGGCCTTCACGGCCTCCGGGCTGCCCTCCTTGATGGGGTCGGCCACCGCGATGACCGCCGCGAGCTGACCATCGATGGCCGCGTACAAGGGGCTCTTACCCTCGTCCCCGAGTCGCTCGGCCTGAGCTGCAAAGTTGTCCACGCTCAGGCCCAGCCGCTGCATGTAACGGTCGGCACCCACCTGCACCAGGCGGCCTTCCACGCGCGCTTCCAACCCATACCCGGGCACCGCCTCGAAGCCCTCCAGGGGAAGGATGGCCATGCCCTCTCTTTTCGCCGCATCCACGATGGCGCGGGCGATGGGGTGTTCGCTCTGCTCCTCGGCCGCCGCGACCAGCTTCAGCACTTCCGTCCGGTCGAATCCAGGGGCCGTCACCAGGTCCGTCAGGTCCGGCTTGCCCTTGGTCAGGGTGCCGGTCTTGTCCACCGCCACCACGTTCGCGCCCTGCAAGCCTTCGAGTGCCGCGCCGTTGCGGAAGAGGACGCCCAGCTCAGCCGCCTTGCCCGTGCCGACCATGATGCTCGTCGGCGTCGCCAGGCCCATCGCGCAGGGGCAGGCGATGATCAGCACCGCGACCGTCGTGACCAGGGCGAACGAGAGGGCGGTGCTCCCGCCCACCACCATCCAGATCAGGAAGGTCAGGGCGGCGATGCCGATGACGATCGGGACGAACACCGAGACGACCCGGTCCGCGAGGCCCTGGATCGGGGGCTTGCTGCCCTGGGCGCTCTCCACCAGCTTGATGATCTGCGCGAGCGCCGTGTCCGCCCCGATTTTGGTCGCCCTGAACTGAAAGGCGCCGTTCTGGTTGATGGTGCCGCCGACGACCGCCGCGCCCGCCTGCTTGGCGACGGGAATCGGTTCGCCGGTGATCATGCTCTCGTCCACGAAGGAGTTGCCCAGGGTGACCTCACCGTCCACCGGCACCTTCTCGCCGGGGCGAACGGAGATCAGGTCGCCGATCAGCACCTCGTCCGTGGGCAGTTCGAGTTCCTGGCCGCCCCGAACCACCCGCGCCGTCTTCGCCTGAAGACTCAGCAGCTTCTTCATCGCCTCACTGCTTCTCCCCTTGGCGATGGCCTCGAAATACTTGCCCAGCAGGATCAGGGTGATCACGACGGCGGCGGCCTCGTAGTACACGTGCGCGGTGCCTTCGGGAAAGACCTGCGGCGCGAGCGTGACGACCAGCGAGTAGAAGAACGCGGCCGAGGTGCCGATCATGACCAGGGAATTCATGTCCGGCGACCTGTTCCGCAGAGCTTTCCAGCCCAGGCGGTAGAAGCGCATCCCGGGGCCGAACTGCACAGGCACGGCGAGGGCCAGCATGACCCAGTTCAGGGTGGTCATGACCCCGTGCCCGAAGGTGCTCATCAGCCAGTCGTTCACGGCGGGCACGAGCATCGGGACCATCGCCAGGAGGGCGAGGGGAAGGGCGAAGACGGCGCTGAACGTCACCGCGCGGCGCAACCCATGAATCTCTTGCTCGCGCGCTTCACGTTCAAGGTCGGTCCGGTCCCGACCGGCCTGAGCCTCCAGCACCTCGTACCCGGCGCCCTTCACCGCCGCCTTGAGTTGCCCCGCGCTCACGCTCGACGGCAGATACCGCACGGTGGCCCGCTCGGTGGCGAGGTTGACGCTGGCGTCCAGCACCCCGTCCACCTTCTTCAGGGCCCGCTCCACCCGGCTCACGCAACTCGCGCAGGTCATCCCCTGCACGCCCAGCTCGATTTCGCCCACGACCGGCTCGTAGCCCACGTCCTTGACCCGGGCGATCAAGGCCTGCGGCCCCGTCTGCTCCGGGTCGTAGGTGACGGTGGCCCGCTCGGTGGCGAGGTTCACGCTGGCACGCTGCACCCCCTCGACCTTGCCCAGCCCCCGCTCGACCCGCCCCACGCAACTGGCGCAGGTCATCCCCTGCACACCCAGCTCGATGGTTTTGCTCATGCCTTCCTCCTATCCCCCCTAGGGGGGTACACGAAGAGCATACGACGACAGGGAGGATTCGACAAGGGCTGTGAGAGGTACAGTCCGCCGCCTGCGTCACCCAGTCCGGCGCTCCTCCTTGACACCCCCCCCGGTAGGGTATAGGATGCGGGCATGACGACCCAACTGACCGTGACCGGTATGAGCTGCGGGCACTGCGAGAAGGCCGTGACGAACGCCCTTAAGGGCGTCCCCGGCGTGCAGGACGTCCGCGTCGATCTCCAGGGCGGGACGGCCACCGTGCAGGGCGAGGCCGACCCCCAGGCCCTGATCGCGGCGGTGGCCGAAGAGGGCTACGGCGCCCAGGTGCGCGGCTAACGTGACCACCGCGAGCACCGACCCCGCCACCTGCCACCCGGGCAGTCCGTCCCCGGGCCACCTGTGCATGCCTGAGGACGCGCGCAAACGCGCCGCCCGGCGGCTCAAGATTGCCCGGGGCCACCTCGACAGCATCGTCGCCATGCTGGAAAAGGAGGATGCGTACTGCGTGGACGTGCTGCGGCAGATCAAGGCCGTGCAGGGCGCCCTGTCCGGGGCGGGCGAGGTCGTGCTGCGCGGCCACCTCGAAGCGCACGTCGCCACCGCCTCCACGCGGGGTGACAGTGTCGAAATCGTCGAAGAACTGATGGAAGCCCTCAAGTACACCTGAGACTTCACCCAAGCGGCGGGCCACCTCCAAGTGGCCCGCCGCTCGTGTGCCGGGTTCTGGGCGAGCTTCCCTTGCGCCGCAGAGGCGCGCTCAGGCTCCCCGCCCCGCCGGCGCCCATGTCCGGCCCCCGTCCAGCGAGCGGTACACCGCGCCGCCCGCCCCGACCGCGTACAGCCTCGCCTCGTCCCGCGGGTCGGCGGCCACCAGCCGCGCCGCCTCCCGGAAGCCCAAGCGTGTCCAGGTCGCCCCCTGGTCCCCGGAGCGCCAGAGGCCAGCGGTCCCCGCCAGGTACACGTGCCCGCTGACCGGGTGAACAGTCAGGCCGGATGGGGCGGCGGGGGGCGCGTTCCCAATCCGTTGCCAGGTGGCCCCATCGTCCGAGGCGATCAGGCCCTCGCCCGGGACGAGGGCGTACAGCCGCGGCGGCGAGCCGGGTCCCGCGGCCAGCGCCGTGGCATACGCGGTGTCCGGCGACATCACCTCCCAGTTGCGGCCTTCGCGGGTCCGGTACAGGCCGAGCCCGGCGATATTCGCGTACCACACGTTGGGCGCGTCGGGCGCGACGGCGAAGCCCTGAAGGTCCCGGCTCGCCAGGTTCCCGAAGGTCGCCGGTTGCCAGGTGGCCCCGCCGTCCCGGCTGGTCTTCAGCACGCCATGCCCGGCCAGGATCAGGACTGGGGACCGGGGAGAGGAGGCGAGCGACAGAGCGTCCCCGGCACCGTCGGGACGGCCCCAGGTGCGGCCGCCGTCGGTGCTGACCGAGACCCCGGCGTGCTGGCCGTACAGCAGCCGTCCGCCCGGAAGGACCTGCAGGGCGTGAAAATCACCGCCCAGGCGGCCTGCCTCGTCCGTTCCCTGTCGCCACGCCCGCCAGCCCACGGCCCCCGTCACCAGGGTCACGCCCAGGAGGGTACCGGCCAGCAGGCGGCGCAGGGACGGTCGTGTCCTTTGTGTCGTCATGCCCGCTTCTCTCCCGTGGACGTCCACCGCAGGCGGCACGTCACTCCCACTGTACGACGCGCCGCCCGTCACCGGGGTTCCCTTCAGGGCTGGGGAGCCATCACGTACGCCATGCCGCCCGCGTGGCTAAGCCACAACCGCTCGAAGACGGCGCGCGGGTAGGTGCGCTTCACCCCCGCGTCGCTCCTCGCCGCCGGGTCGTTCACCACCGGGTTGCCCCGCGCGTCGAAGCCGGTCAGCACCATCAGGTGCCCGTTCGACCAGGACAGCGGCGCTCCCGGCAGCTCGCCCGATTTGAAGCGCACACTCACCGCGAGCGGCAGCCCCTGCCCCAGGTACGCCTCGGCGTCACGCAGGCTGCCCAGGCGCGTTACAAAGGCCTGCAGGCCCTGGGTTGCGGCATACGCGGTGTTGAAGGGCCAGTTCCCGAAGCCGTCGTAGCGGGTGTCGAAGGTGGCCTTAGCGGCGTCCGGCACCCGCACGGGGCGGTTCCAGAAGCCCAGGATCATGGAGACGCTGGTGGGGCTGCACCAGACCTCCCCCCCGCCCGGGTAGATCATCTGGGAGAGCCCGGGGACCGCCAGAACCCTGTTCCAGGCGTTCGCCTGCCCGCCCCGGCCCTGGTCCCGCAGGCGCAGGGCGTTGTCGGACGTGTTGAACGACAGCAGGCGCACCTGAAGCCCCGCCCCTGGCGTCACGCGATACTGAAAGGCCGTGGCCCGGTAGGGGAGGGTCAGGGTGTCGGTGTTCACCGTGCCGTCCGCCGTGCGGGTCACGGGCAGGCTGGCCCGGGGTCCCGCCGCGCGCCAGGTCCCGAACCCGAAGTACGGCGTCCAGCGGCCGTCGCGCCGCCGCACGCGCACCTCCAGCGTCAGCGGACTCTCTCCCGGCCCCGTCACGTTCCAACTGGGGACGAGTTCGTTGAATGGCGCCACCTCCACCACGCCGCCCTCGAGCTGGCCGCCGCGGGGCTGGGGCAGCGCCTCCCAGGTGGCCTTCACGCTGGTCCGGGCCTGCGCGGCCTGGATCAGCGGGGACGGGGTGCCGAAGCTGGTCTGCTGCGCGTAGGGGGCGGCGCCCGCCACCGGGGCGAGCAGCAGGGCGGGCCAGAGGAGGCGTGCAAAGGTCACCCGGATACGGTACGGACCTTGTGTTGCCTTTGTGTTAAGGCGGATTCGGGGCTGCTGGAAGGGCCGCTCCTCCACCACGGCCGGGCGGCGCCCAGCTTCGGCGAACTCGGCCTCCCGCACGCCCGGCCCCTTCTCACGCCGGGGCCGGGCGTCCTCCAGGGGGAGCGTCGGGCGGACCTCCTGACGGCAGCGCGGCAGCGCGTCACACGAAGGGGCACCGGCCCACGAGCGGCCGGTGCCCCCTGGGACCTCTTCTTACTGGTGGGTGCGCAGCCAGTCCTTGAAGTCGTGCATCTCGTCGGCCTGCGCCATCATGATGCGCTGGGCGATGCTCAGCACGTGGTCGGTCTGACCGTTTTGCAGGGCGATATTGGCCATCTCGTTGGCTGAGCCGTGGTGGGGCGTCATCATCTCCAGGAACGCATGGTCGGGGCTTTGCGACCGGGACATCATCTGGGTCATCATCTGCCCCATGGCGGACATGGCCTGACGCATCCGGTTCTGCCGGGCGGTGTCCACGCCCCCCAGGCGCTGCAACTCGGCCTGCATCTCGGCGATCTCCTTCTGCTGATCGTCGATGATGCTCTGCGCCCAGGCGCGCACCAGGGGATCACGCAACCTCGGCAGCGCGGCGCGGCTCATCTCGATGGCGCTCTGGTGGTGCGGAATCATCATGGAGAAAAAGGCCCGGTCGAAGGCCGTGCCGGATAAGCGGCGCAGGTCGTCCATCATGGGCTGCATCCGGGCGCGCATGTCCGACTGCATCTGGATGATCATGGTGGTGGACATGCTGGCCGCCGTACCCCCCTGGCTGCCGCCCGCCTGGGCGGCGCTCACGGGCAGGGCCATCAGGGCCAGGGTCAGGATCAGCCCCTTCATGCGCTCATGCTCCCCAGGAGCTGCTGGCAGGCCTGCTCACAGCGGCGGCACGACTCGGCACACACCGCGCAGTGCTGCATGTTCATGTCGCGGGCGTGCATCTCGCACTCCTGCCCGCACGCCTGGCAGGCCGCGAGGCAGGCCTGAAGTTGGGCCCGCAGGACGTTCTGGTCGGGCTGGGTGAGCCGCGAGAGCACCCGCCCGGTGGCGCCGCACACGTCCGCGCAGTCGAGGTTCAGGCGGATGCAGTGGACGAGGTGCATCAGGTGGCCCTGCTCGCCCAGGCAGGCATCGGCACAGGAGGTACAGATGTTCTCGCACTCGAAACAGGCGTCGATGCACGCGGCCAGCGCTCCCTGGTCGAACACGCTGGCGGGGTTGGGGTGCGTTTGCAGCATCCGGGCAGTGTTCTGCGGCATGGGGACTCTCCTTGTCCTGAACATGAGGGCGGACCGACATGGGTGGCGCGGCGGTGTGAAGAACTCGTCGCCCTGCCAGCGTAGGCAGCGTTGTGTTCAATTTGTGTAAAGGTCATTCGAGCCTCAAGACCATGTGAAAGAAGGGCCAGCCGAGGGTGAAGCGGACAGCCGCCCCGTCCTGGCCGAGCACGCCTTCACACCTCCCCCCGTTCGGGGAACCGGCCCATCTCCCCGCAAACCAGACCCTCTCTCTCATGTCCGCCCGGCCAGCGGAAACCCGTGTGCTACACCATCCCCATGCAGACGCTCGACACGCTGATCCGGCATTGGCGCGACGATCCCGGGGCCACCTACCGCACCTGGTTCCTGTGGGAGGAACGCCTCAAGAACTTCCGCTCCATCCGCCGGGGTCTACAAACGGTGGTGAAGGAGATCGAGGCGGGGAGCTTCGGCACCCAGTACCGGGGCTCTTCGCTGGAGACGGTGGTACATTCCATCGCCGAGCAGCGCCAGATCTTCAAGGGTGCCGACCATGCCTTCCTGTGGAAGCCCAAGCTGCGCATCCCCGACATCTACGAGAGCCCCGACAACCAGAAGGCCTTCGGGCGCTTCCTCGACACCTGCGCCTGCTGCACCGGCAGTGACGACCTGATCCGCGCCATCCGCGATCTCGACCGCCGGGCCATCAAGGGCCTGGGCCCGGCGGCCGCCAATCTGCTGTACTTCCTGCACCCCACCTATATGCCGCCCTTCAACACCGCCATCGTGAACGGCTACAACGCCCTGACCGGGGCGAAGGTGAAGCTCGGAAAGTGGGAGGAGTACCTGGCGCTGCGGGAGGGGATGCTGCGGCTGAACGGGACGCACCGGGGCCTGCTGTCCAACGACCTGGGCGCCGTGGCGGGGCTGCTCTTCGACCTGGGCAGCGGGCGATACACGCCCCCGCCCCGTGAGGATGACGGGGCGGCGCTGAGTGCCTGGCAGGCGGACCTGGCGAAGGTGCGGGAAGAGTCGGCGAGCGCCAGCAAGGCGCTGGCCGCGGCCCGGGAGGGGGACCGGACCCACACCGAGGTGCAGGGCTGGCTGCGCGACCTGGGCCGGGCGCTGGGCTTCGACGTGTGGATCGCCGCGAACGACCGCTCCCGCCCTTACGCGGGGGGCAAGCTGGGCGACGGGTGCCTCGACACCCTTCCGCCCGGGATCGCGGGCACACCCGGGGCGGACGCGGTGCGGTTGATCGACGTGGTGTGGTTCGAGCGGGGGACGCTGGCCCCGGCGGCGGCCTTTGAGGTGGAGCACACGACCTCGATCTACTCGGGGATCGTGCGAATGCTCGACCTGGCCCTGGGCGCCCCCGAGCGGGCGGTCCAGGGCCTCTACCTGGTGGCCCCCGACGGCCGGGAGGCGGACGTGCGCGACCAGTTGCGCCGCCCCGCCTTCCAAGCGGTGTCCCACCTGAACATGCGCTACCTGCCCTACAGCGAGCTGGAGCGGCACCGCGAGGCGATGGCCCGCTTCGGACAGGGGTTGCGTGCTGTGGAGGCCATCGCCCGGGCGCTGTAAGCACAGACCGAGAACCCGTGGGTTCAGTCGGCACCCTTGAGGGTGCGGTGGGCGGGCTTCGAAACCGTCGAGAACCCACACTGGTGCCCCACGCACCGAAGGCTCAATCACTCGTGATCACGCTGAACGTGATGCCGTAGGTTTCCTGCAAGTACAGCTCGGTGACAGCGAGCAGATTCAACTGAGCATCGGAGATCCTGCGCTTGGAAACACCAGGTTGCACGACCGAAACGTGGAACTCGGGCCTGAGGTACCGTGCCCTGCGTCCCAGCGCACGCAGGGTCGCCGCATCCCCGAGATCGAACCGCGTCGTGCCGTGACGCGCCTGCCGTTCCCCCTCCCTCTTGACCAGGTGCTGGAAAAGTCCCTCGACGTCCGCGCGCCAGTGCACGCTTTTCTGTGCCTGGCCGCACACCTCATACAGGTCGCCGACCCGGGCACCGGGCTGGTCCTCGCCCGAGTACTTGCAGTGGTAGAGCCGGACGACCAGCCGGTCGTCGTACAGCTTGATCGCCACGATATCCGCCGCCTCCCAGGTGTCGTCATCATCGAACACGATGTCGAAGTCCTGCCCGAGCAGCCACTGGATGACCCGGTACTGCACGGTCGCCGGGTCGCGGTGGGGGCCCTGCGACTCCGCGCGGATGTTCGTGCCCGTCCAGTCCCAGGCCTCCACCCGCTCCGTCGAAAAGGGCGCCGTCACGGGGGCCGGGTGGGCGATCAGGCGGCCCCACATCACGGTCCGGTCATGAAAGTACGTGGTCGGCGGATACCGGACGAGCCACTCGGACAGCGGAACACGGGTGTTCTTCTCCGCCTTGCCGGTGGTGACCAGCACCTCCACGCCGTTCACCGGCCGGTAGCCCACGTCGTCGCCGAATACGACCTCGTACTCCACGGAGTGCTCCTCGGTGAAGACCCTGAAGCGGAGCGGCCCATCCTCCTGGAAGGTCGTCACGGCCAGGCCCGTCTCGTACAGGTGTGAAACCGTTCCTTCCAGCTCGAACATGATCGCCTGCTCCGGCCTCGCCAGGATGTCCTCGGACCACTCCACCGCGAGCGGCACCGCCCGGGGACGCCCCTCGACCGTCCGCCACTTGATGGCGCGCTCCAGGAGACCGCTCACGTCGATGGAATCGTCGATCAACTTCGCGCCCAGCGAGTGGCACCAGCGCATCCAGTCGTACACGGTCGGGGCAATCTGGTAGGACCAGAGCCGCCCCCTGGCAGAGCAGCCAGCGCTCGACCGTTCGGCCCGCTCATACCCGAACCCGAAGATGTTGGACTTCGTGCGGTCCTGGGTGGAGGCCTCGGCGAGGCCGGAAACGATGTCCGAGCCCATGAACATGGTGAAGCGCACCGCCCCGCGGATCGTGCTGCTCAGGCCGAGGTTCGTGAGCGTCAGGCGCTGGATGCCGTGCAGGCAGCGGAAGGTCGTCTCACCCTCTACCCGTTCCGCCGTGCCGCCGGTGACCGCCCTGGCAAGCTTGTCGGGCATCTCGTCGAGGTCCGAACTGTGGACGTACAGCAGGTGCCGCCCGGCGTCCCAGTGCAGGATGGACACGTCCCAGGTCACGTTCTGCAGGGTATGAAAGTCACCCCACCCCACCGGAGTCTGGTCCCGGGTGACGAACACGGCGACGTGCTCCCGGTGGCTGACAGTGGGCGGGGCGTAGAGCAGGTCCTCGGAGACCACGTCCGTGATGTGGTCGGGGTCCCACATCGGGCAGGTGGTCCGGTAGACCACGGCACTCATCTTGGGCGAGATGTTCTGGATGGGAAGGGCCCGTTCGGTCTTCTGGAACGTGTCCAGGAAGTCCATCAACTGTTCCTGGCGTCCGGACGCCTCGGCACTCAGGACCCGCAACAGGACGTTCCAGTCGGGGTCCTCGGCGTACAGGTCACGGAGTTCCGCCTGCACCTCGGCCAGACTCACGTTGGCGATCAGCGTCGCGTTCCCCAGCGTCCGGCTCGCGCGGGTGAACCGCCCGGTGAACTGCAGGGTGATCGTCAGGCTCTTGTGGATGTCGTGCATCGCCGCGATCTTCAGGTTCGGCAGGTCGAAGCCCTCCCCGAACATATTCACGCAGACGACCACCCGCGCCTCGCGCCGGGCGAGGGCCTCCAGGGCCGCGCGCTTTTCCGGCGCGGGCATGGCGTGGTACACGAGGACCGCCCCGTACGGCTTCCCGCGGCAGGCCTCCGCATACCGGGCATGGAGGTCCTCGGCCCGCCGCACGTTGTCGGCGCGGGCCATCACCAGGTGGTCGAAACCAGCGGGCCGATCCTCGCCGGGGGCCAGATCGGCGTCGAGGGTGTCCAGCGCCCTCGTGATGATCAGCCCGTCCGCCTGATCCCGGTCCAGAGCCGAGACCGGCCGAAAGAGGATGGGTTTGAAGTACTCCTCCTCCTGCGCCTTGAGGAGCGGGTAATTGAAGATCACCCTGCCTGGAATGGGCTCACGGCCGCTGCGGAACGGCGTGGCGGTGAACTGGAGGATCTTCCTGTCCAGAAACAGCTCCCGCGTCTGCTTCCAGGTTTTCGCCCCGATGTGGTGGGCCTCGTCGATGAACAGATGCGAGCACAAGGCGACGATGCGGGCCTTGGCGTCATCACCGCACAGGCGCAGCACGTCCATCGTGGTCACCACGACGTTGCAGGGCCCGAAGACATCGTCGGCCTGCTGGGCGTTTTGAAGGGCGTGGTCGAGTCGGCACACGACGGGAAGCTGGCATGTGGGGTCCAGCGCACCGACTTTCTTGAGCAGCCCGAGGGTCAGGAACTTCTCGCTGATCTGTGTTCGGAGCGCGTCGTTCGGAACGACGACCAGCAGCCGCTCAAGGCGCTGCTGCACCAGCAGGGCCAGCATCGTCTCCGTCTTGCCGGTCCCTGTCGGCATGACGACCGTCGCCGGCTCGTTCGTCATCTTCCAGTGCGCGAGCGCCGCGTGGAGTGCGCCGATCTGTGGCGAGCGCAGCCCCTCCTGAAGGCGCCCGTCCTCCAGGACCGTCTCCTCCGCGAAGCGGAAACGGTCACGCCAGGAGGCCAGCGCACGTTCGCGTGCGTCCTCGGGAAGCGGCATGTGGCGGGAGAACTTCGGCTGTACCCAGCGCGCCCTGAGGTGCTCGATGTCCGCCCGAGAAGTGGGAAGGGCACCTCCCTCCGTCCAGAGGACGGCGTCCACGTCGTCCGGGGGCTTCACGGGCCCGGGCACGACCAGGATGGAGGGCGCTCCGGGAGCCTCGACGAGCGTTCCCGTCGTTCGGCCGCGCCGGTACGGCCGGGACGTGCCGTCGAGCAGGACCATCTCCGGCGAGGCGAGCTGCTCAAGGACGTTCTTGTGAAGGGTGACACGACCGGCGTGCTGTCTTGGTAGGACGAAGGTCTCCAGGGCTGCCAAAGGTTCCTCCCGCTGGCCGCAGGGTAACAGTGCCGGCGCAAAGATCCGTCCTACTTTGCCCACGTCTTGGTGCAGGGCCTGGACCCCACCCGGCAGCGATTTTTGCTCACCTGGCCCCTCAGGCCGACTGTTCCGCCCCAAGCTGCCTGAATTCTAATCCACCCCCAGGGGATAGCCTGACGGATGTGTCGACGACGGCCTGCTATGAAGCTCTAAATCTGCTTGGCTGAATCCAAGTGCCGTGCTCAGCCTTGACATCCCCCCGGGGAGGGTATAGGGTCAGGGCGGGGAAGGCATCCTGGCGGCAGAGCAACCCGCGCGTTCCCCAAAAGCCGAGGTCACGACCGCGCCAGCCTCACTGGAGCCCTTGAGAACGTCATCGGTGCGCGGGCGCAGCGGACACTCGCCGGACGGTTCATCCCTGTGGGCGAGCGCGGCGGTCACTGCCTGCAGGGTTTACAGGAATTGAACACTTGCCGCCTACCCTCACGGCACGGGGCGATCACGCCGTGAGCAGATGAGCGGGAAAGCAGGGGGAACAATGACGCGACAGCACGAGACGCACCACCACGGCCAGACTGAAGCCAGCACGCAGACCTCCAGCGTTCTGGAAGTGGCGTTCCGCAACTGCTACGACGGCTCGGAGTTCGCCGACCTTGAGCGCAGCCTCTCCGCCATCGCGGGCGTGCAGAGCGTGCATATCGACCGCACGCGCGCCGTCGCCCACCTCGGGTACGACCCCGGCAACGTGACCGAGCCCGAGTTGCGCCGCCGCCTGCACGCCGCCGGGTACGACTGCGACTGCGAGGACTGCCCGCCGTCCGCCGTGCAGCCGGGGCATCCCCGCGTCGGGCACGCGGACCGCAGGCACACCGGGCACGACCACGCGGCGATGCTGGCCCGGGCCGCGACGTCCGCGCCCCACGCCCCCCCCACCCAGTCCCAGGGCCGCCAGGACACCTCTGCCGAGACGGGGCACGCCGGGCACGACCACCCGGCCATGACCACCAGCACCTCGCACCCCGCGGCCCACGATCACGCGGCGATGATGGCCAGCGGGGCGGGCGCGCACGCGCAGATGGGCCACGACGAACACGCGGGCCACGGGGAGGCGATGGTGCAGGGCATGCTGCGCCGCTTCGTGATCAGCCTGGTGCTGACCGTGCCGGTGGTGCTGTATTCCCCCATCGGTGAGGTGCTGGGCTTTACCGCCATGCCGCCCCTCGGCCTCTCGATGGCCTGGTTCGGGCTGATTCTCGCCACCCCCGTGGTGTGGTGGGGCGGCTGGCCCTTCATCTCGGCGGCGTGGCGGGCCCTGCGGCGCGGCGAGGCGAACATGATGACCCTGATCGCCACCGGCATCCTGGTGAGCTGGGTGTTCTCAGTGTACGCCACCCTCTTCCTGGGGGGCCGGGAGGTGTTCTTCGAGGCGGCGGCCATGCTGACCACCCTGTCCCTGCTGGGCCACTGGCTGGAGATGCGCGCCCGTTTCGCCACCGGGCGGGCGGTCGAGGCCCTGCTGAAGCTGGCCCCCTCCACCGCCCGGGTGGTCCGGCAGGGGCAGGAGGTGGAGGTGCCGTTGGAACAGGTCGTGGTCGGCGACGAGCTCGCGGTGAGGCCCGGGGACCGCGTGCCGGTGGACGGCGAGGTGGTCAGCGGGAGCAGCTACGTGGACGAGTCGATGATCACCGGGGAGCCGATTCCGGTGGCGAAGAACCCGGGGGCGAAGGTCACGGGCGGCACCGTGAATCAGAACGGCGCCTTCCACTTCCGCGCGACGGCGGTGGGGGCGGACACCGCCCTGTCCCGCATCGTGCAGATGGTGCAGAACGCGCAGGCGAGCAAGGCGCCCGCGCAGCGTCTGGCGGACACGGCCGGGAAGTACCTGGTCTACGTCGCGCTCACCAGCGGCCTGATCGCCTTCCTGGTCTGGTATTTCCTGGGCAATGAGGGCGTGGTGTTTGCGTTGACGGCGACCGTGTCCGCCATCGTGATCGCCTGCCCGGACGCGCTGGCGCTGGCCACGCCGACCGCGATCACGGTCGGCGTCGGGAAAGGGGCACGGGAGGGCGTGCTGTTCAAGAACGCCACCGCGCTGGAAGCGACCGCCGGGGTGAATACGGTCATTTTTGACAAGACCGGCACGCTCACCGAGGGCAAACCCGCCCTGACGGACGTGATTCCGGTCCCCGGAGTGGGTGAGGCGGACCTGCTGCACCTGGCCGCGTCGGCGGACCGGCCCTCGCAGCACCCGCTGGCGGAGGCCATCGTCCGGGGTGCCCAGGCCCGGGGGGTGGACATCCAGCGTCCGGACGCGTTCGACTCGGTGCCCGGGCACGGCGTGGTGGCGACGGTGCAGGGCCAGCGGGTGCTGATCGGGAACCGCAAGCTGATGGACCGGGAAGGGGTGGACGTCGGTGCCCTGCCCGGAGAGGTGGACCGGCTCGCGGCAGACGGAAAAACCGCGATGTACGTGGCCGCGGACGGACGGGCGCTGGGCGTGGTGGCGGTGGCCGACACCATCCGAGAGACGGCCCGGACGGCGGTGCAGGTCCTGCACGGGCTGGGCGTGCAGACCGTGATGCTCACCGGGGACAACCGCCGGACGGCGGAGGCGGTGGCCCGGCAGTTGGGAATGGACACCGTGATCGCGGAGGTGCTGCCGGGGGACAAGGCCGCGAAGGTGCAGGAACTCCAGGGGCAGGGCCGCAACGTCGCGATGGTGGGGGACGGCGTGAACGACGCGCCGGCCCTGGCGCAGGCCGACGTGGGCATCGCCATCGGCGCGGGCACGGACGTCGCGGTGGAAACGGCGGACGTGGTCCTGGTCAGGAACAGCCCGGCGGATGTGGCAAGTTCCATCGAGCTCGCCCGGCGGGTGCGCGGCAAGATCAAGCAGAACCTCTTCTGGGCCGCGATCTACAACGTCCTTGCCATTCCCTTTGCGGCGGGCGTGCTGTATCCGGCGTACGGCATTCTGCTGCGCCCCGAGTGGGCGGCGCTGCTAATGAGTGCGAGCACCGTCATCGTCACGGTGAACGCGCTGCTGCTCAACCGGGTGCGCCTGGGCCGACACCCGGCCCGGCCCCAGACCGCACTGGCGAGTGCCACTCAGGCCCACTGAGTCTCCTGACCGCACGGCTGCCGCCCAGTGGGCGGCAGCACGCTTGGGGCGGTTTCCCCACCACCCGCTGCTCCTTCCCGCAGTCGCCGCACGGAGCCAGGAGCGCGAAGGCAAAGCCCCCCTCACCGGGGCGGTGGGGAGCAGGACGGATTCGTAGGCGCGGGCGTCAGCGGCAGGGTGAGGGCGACGCTCTGGGCTGGCAACACGTCCCGCCACGCCGTTATCAGCTCGCGGTACGCGGTGCCGACCGGCCGGATACGGCGGTCCAGGTCGTACAGGCCCACCGGGTAGGGGCGCAGGTTCCGCTCCCGCAGCGCCGTGTCCCAGTCCACCTGATCCGTCAGCGAGTACCACGTGAAGCCCACCACCGGGACCCCGTCGTTGCGGATCTTGAGGACGTTGGCCCACTGCTTGGTGAGCCAGTCCGCCGCTTCCGTCCCGCGGCGGCCCTGGGGCGCGTTGGTCTCGGTGTGCATCACCGGCAGCCGGTAGCGCCGGTGATACTCACGGGTGATCAGGGCATACCCGAACATGTCCCCGGAGGGTTCCAGGCGGCCGTCCGGGAACACGCAGTGTTCGTTGGTGACGTAGTAGTCGTTGCCCATCACGCAGTGCGGCGTGAGCCGCTGCGCCCGGAAAAAGGCGTACTCCTGCCGGGTTAGGCCGTGATCCAGCAGGTACTCCAGCATGCTGGCGCTCACGTCCCGCCCGTAGTTCAGGTCCAGCGACAGGAACCGCAGCTCGTTGAGAAAGGCCTCCTGCGCCAGCACCTCCGGCACGCGGGCATGGAAGTGCTCCGTCGACTCGCTCTGCATGAACAGCGCGTCCGGGCGCACCTCCAGGATCGTCCGCATGGCGAGGACGTTCGCCCTCACCAAGTGTTTGAGCGCCGTGACGAACCCCCGATCTGTCGTGAGCCCCTCGTTCCACCAGCCGTACTTCCCGCTGAACAGGGCGCAGATGTACATCTCGTTGACCGGGGTGTAGAGCTGCACCCAGGGGTAACGCCGGGCGAACGCCCCCGCGTACCCGGCAAACAGTTCCGGAAAGTCCGGGTTCTGGAAGCTCCCGATCCAGTCCGGCACCCCGAAGTGGCAGAGGTCCGCGATGACCGTGAGCCCCCGCCGCCGCAGCGCCCGGAAGGTGGCGTCCGCGAAGGACCAGTCGTACCGCCCGGGGCCGACGAAGGACCGGTGCAGGGGCGGCCCGTACCGCAGGGCGTTCACCCCGAGCTCCACGGCCAGGTCGAAGTCCAGCTCGTAGTGCTCGTCGTGCCCGCAGTCGCGCATCTGGTCCACCCGCACGCGCCCGCCCTGGAGGGTGGGCGCGCTGTTCTCGATGCCGGTGGCGAACAGGAAATGGGTCATGGCTCCTTTCCGTGCGGGCGACCGCCGGGCCGAGGGTCAGAGGAGGGGGCACACGACGCCCCCGGGCCCGGCGTTCAACGTCCCACCACCAGGGCATGCAGTTCCCCGCCGAGCCGGTAGCGCGCGGTGACGCGGCGGGTCAGCGCGTCGATTCTCACGACGGTGCCCTCCCGCATGTTGCTCACGAAGACGTCGCGCCCGTCCGCGCTGATCCCGAGGCCATATGGCCCGTCACCCGTCCCCACGTTGACCGAGTTCCCGCTGGACACGTCCAGCACCGTGACGGCCGTCCCGCTGAGGTTGCTGACCCACAGCTCCTGCCCGGTGCGGAAGGCGAGTTGCTCGGGCACCATGCCGACCGGGTAGCTGGCGGCCACGGCGAAGGGCGCCGTGTTCAACAGGTCGATCCGTTCCCCGTCGAGCTCGGTGAGGGCCGCGCGGCGCCCGTCCGGCGAGAGGGCGGCACGGTAGGGCCGACCCCCCAGCATCCAGGTGTTCCTGACCTTCAGGGTGGAACCGTCCAGCAGGGTCACGCTGCCGGACAGGCGCGCGCCGGGGAGGCTCCCGGCCATGCTCGTGCTGGTGACAAGCAGCCAGGCCGCCCCCGGACCCACCAGGACGTGTTCAGGAACCTGCGCGAGCCGGACGGTGCGCTCCACCTGCCAGGTGTCGGTGCGGAACACCGTGAGGGTGCGCGGCCCCGCGCGGGTCACGTAGAGGCGCCGTCCGTCCGGGGAGACGGCCAGGCCGCGCACCCCCGCCCCCACCCGCAGCGTTCGCAGGACGCGCAGCCGCGCCGCGTCGATCACGCTCACCGTGCCCGTCTCCCCGCCCACCACGAACAGCCGTTGCCGCTGCGGGTCGGAAATCAGGCCGTGCGGGGTGCCGGGAATGGGCACCCGTCCCATCACCTGTCCGCTCGCACCGTCCAGCGCGATGATGGCGGAATCCGTCACGTTCTCGACGTACACGGTGGGCGCGGCAGCGGCGCCGGACAGTCCGAGCAGGCCGCAGAGAAGCCAGGCCTGCCTGCGGTGTGGCCGGGTCATGAATCCTCCTTTCGGTTCACGCCCCGTCATCCGGGACGACCGGCGCGCCCCGTCTGGCCGGGCCGTCTGAGCGCCGGGAAGAACGCCGGGGTGGTGGCCGCGTAGCGGGCGTAGGCTTCCCCGAACACCTGACGGGCCTCGGCCTCCTCGCGCCGGGCGAGCCGCAGGTACATCACCACCAGCACGGGAAACATCAGCAGGGTCAGGAGGGTCGGCCACTGCACCAGAAACCCCAGCAGGATCAGGATGAAGCTGGCGTACTGCGGGTGACGGACCCGCGCGTACGGGCCGGAGGTCGCCACCCGTCCCTCCCGCTGCGCGCGGTACAACACGTCCCAGGCCGCCGCGACCAGCCAGAACCCGCCGCCGATCAGCAGGTAGCTCAGCAGGTGCGGCAGGCCGAGGTGAGGATCGCCGCGCTGCCCCAGCATCGCCCACCACAGGTGCCCCGCGTCGTGGGAGAACACGTTCAGGTCGGGATACCGGCGCTGCAACCAGCCGGACAGCAGGTAGAGGGTCAGCGGGAAGCCGTACATCTCGGTGAACAGCGCAACCAGGAACGCCGTGAAGGCGGAGAACGCGCGCCAGTCGCGCGGGCTTCTGGGCCGCGCGAAACTCAGCGCGAAGAGCGCGAACACCACGGTGTTGAAGGCAACCAGGACCCACAGGCCGTAGGCGGGCGTGTCCGTCACCGCGCATCCCCTCCCCGGGAGGAACCGTCTTGCAGGTCCGCGCCCGGACCCGCGTGGCCCTGTCCCCCATGCCCATGCATCCAGAGGTGCATCAGCGGACACAGCAGGACCAGCACGAGGGGCAGCGCCCCGAACACATGGGCCGTGTGCTCCGTGACGAGGAAAAAGCCCGCGATTCCCAGAAAGGCCAGGAAGACCAGGCCCCCGGCCGTGCGCAGCAGGTGTCTCATTCTTCCCCCTGACCCGGGCAACGTCGCCGGATCCCGGCCGTGCCCCATACCGGGGCCGACGGCCGACGGTGAACTCCGGGCAGGACCCTCACCGGATGCTGGGCGGGCCTGCCTCGAAGCCGGCCCGGGCCAGTGCGGAACGCAGGTGCGAGAGGTCGAACTGGCCCGGGTCATACTCCACATACCCCATCTCGGTGGCGGGGTTGACATAGGCCCGGATGACACCCGGCAGCCGGGACAGAACGCCCTCCGCCCGCAGGGCCCCACCGCACCCGAGCCCGTCAATGGGAATGGTCAGGCGCTGGGTGGTGTGCATCGCTCCTCCTTGCCGCGCCCGTGGTGGCCCCTGCACTCTGCCGGGGCACATTCGGGCGTCACCCCCAGTCTGCCGCCCACCCTTGAGGGCCCGCTGCGCCGTTCCTGTGGGTTGGCTGAGGTGCACGGGTTCACTCTCCCCGGCAACGGCCCGCCGAACTAACGGCCGCCGGGTCCGGTCCCCGGCGCGACGGGCAGTTCGAAGGTGACCTGGGTCCCCACGCCCGGCCGGCTTGCCAGCCGCAGGCTGCCGCCGTGCTGCTCGGCGATCCAGCGGGCGATCGGAAGGCCCAGGCCGCTGCCCCCCGGGTGGTGGGTGCGGGCCGGGGCGCCCCGGTAGAAGCGCTCGAACACCCGCGGCAGGTCCGGCCCGGCGATGCCGACGCCCGTGTCGCTTACCGTCAGCCTCGCCGCCGGGCCGTCACGCCGTAGCGTGACGTTGACTTGCCCTCCCGGCGGGGTGTAGTGCACCGCGTTGTCCAGCAGGATGAGCAGGAGTTGCTTGAGCCGGTCCCCGTCCCCCTCCACGGTCGCCGCGTCGACGGGCCCGAGCGCCAGCCGCTGCCCGCGTGCCAGGTGTTGCGCCTCCTGGACCGTCTCGCGGACCAGCGCCTCCAGCACGACCTGTCCCCGCCGGATGCCCAGGCCCGCGTCCCCGCGCGCCAGGGTCAACAACTGGCCGACGAGGCGGGTCATGCGCTCGCTCTCCCGCTCGGCTTCCCGCACGACGTCCGCACGCTCCGCCTCCGGCATGTCCGGGTAGCGCCGCAACAGGTCCAGGTTGGCCCGGACGACCGTCAGGGGGGCCCGCAACTCGTGGGAGGCGTCCGCGATAAAGCGGCGCTGGGTCTGCGCCGACTCCTCCAGGCTCTCCAGCATGGTGTTGAAGGTCCGCGCCAGCTCGCCGACCTCGTCGTCGTGGGGTGGCGGTGCCACCCGCGCCGTCGGCTCCCGCGAGCGGGCGATCTCGCGGGCGGCCGCCGTCATGGCCTCCAGGGGCCGCAGCAGCCGCCCCGCGGTGAACCAGGTCGCGGCCAGCGCGCCGAGCAGGCACAGCGTGCCCACCCCGAGCAGCACCGTTCTCAGCCGGGCGACCGAACGGTCCAGCAGTCCCAGCGGGGTGAGGGTCTCGACATAGCCGAGCGCCGTGCCCCCCGCGCGCACGGGCAGCACGAAGACCCGCCAGCGCTGCTCCCCGACCAGCAGCCCGAACGCACCCCCGGCCGGGTGCGGCGGGGGCGGCGTCAGCCGGGGAAACAGCGCCACCACGCCGGCGTAGGCGGGTCCGGCGGGCGCGGCGAGCACCTGGGGCGGGGACGCCTGCACCAAGGCCGGGGCCGCCGCGCTCCGGCGCCGCACCCGCCCGTCGGGGCCATACACGCCGGACAGGACCGGGAGGCCCCCAGCCTGAAGATCGGTGTTCACCCGCGTTCCTGCCTGCCGCACCTCGGCCGCCAGGTGCAGCGCGCGGTCCACCAGGACGCGGTCGAGTTCATCGTAATGGCTGCGGGTGTGAAAGGCGTAGCTGAGGAGGCCCGAGGCGAACAGGGCCAGGGCGCAGCCGAGGCCGTACACCAGCGCCAGGCGCCAGCGCAGGGGCAACCTCCACGATAGGCGCGACCGGCCGGGCCCCCCACCGGCCCCGGCGGCGCTCACTCCCGGCGCAGCACGTACCCGGCGCCGCGCACGGTGTGGATCAGGCGCTCTTCCCCGGGTTCCTCCAGCTTGTGGCGCAACTGCTTCACGCATACCTCCACGACGTTCACGTCTCCGAAATACGACTTGTCCCACACCCGGTCGAGCAGCCGCTGCTTGGACAGCACCCGGCCCTGGCCTTCCAGCAGCTCCCGCAACAGCCTGAACTCGAGGTGGGTGAGCGGCACGACCCGCCCCCCCCGGCGGACCACGTGCCCCTCGACCTCCAGCGTCAGGTCGGCACAGCGCAGGACCGTGGGGCGCTCTGTCCGGCGGCGGCGCAGGAGGGTCCGCACCCGCGCGAGCAGCACGTCGAAGGTAAAGGGCTTCACGACGTAGTCGTCGGCCCCCGCCTCCAGCCCCGCGATCTGGTCCCGGTCCTCGTCGCGCGCAGTCAGCAGCAGCACGGGGGTGTCATCCCCGGCGGCGCGCAGCCGGCGCAGCACCTCCAGCCCGTCCACCCCCGGCATCATCACGTCGAGGATCACCAGGTCAGGGGTCTGGCCCCGCAGGAGGCGGAGGCCCGACTCGCCCGACGCGGCCACCTCCACGGCGTACCCCTCGAAGGTGAGGCCCCGCTTGAGGGCCGCCGTGACCCCCCCGTCGTCATCAATCACCAGGATGCGTTCCATGCCCCAGCGTTCATTCTGCCTCACCGCTGGAAGAGGAGGGACCCCCACCCGGCTGGAAAAGGGCAAGGGGGCCACCCCAGCGTTCGCGGTGCAGGCGGCGTGAGGCCCTCAGCGTCGGCTCAGGTCCCACGCGGGTGCCGCTCAGGCAGGCCATCTAGGCTTGGAGGACCGGCGCCGTGCGGACGCCCCCACCGCTGACCCTGGTCGCGCCAGTCCTGCTGTCCCCGGGATCAGCCTTGCCGGTCCCACCTGCCCGCTTTCCCACGCCGGAGGCCCCCATGACTCCCCGACCTGCCCTTTCCGCCACCCCGCCTGGCCCGTCGCCCCTGTCCCCCGAGGAACTGCGCCTGCTCGACGCGTACTGGCGCGCCGCGAACTACCTGTCGGTGGGCCAGATCTACCTGCTGGACAACCCGCTGCTGCGGGAACCCCTCAGCCTGGACCACGTCAAGCCCCGGCTCCTGGGCCACTGGGGCACCACACCCGGGCTGAACTTCATCTACGCCCACCTCAACCGGCTGATCCGGGCGCATGACTTGAGCGTGCTGTACGTCGCCGGTCCCGGGCACGGCGGCCCCGGCCTGGTGGCGAACACCTACCTGGAAGGCACCTACAGTGAGGTCTACCCGGAAGTGGGGCAGAACGAGGCGGGCCTGCGGCGGCTGTTCAAGCAGTTCTCCTTCCCCGGCGGTATTCCCAGCCACGTGGCCCCCGAGACGCCCGGCTCCATCCACGAGGGGGGCGAACTGGGTTACAGCCTCGCGCACGCGTATGGGGCCGCCTTCGACCACCCGGGGCTCCTCGTCGCCTGCGTGGTCGGCGACGGCGAGGCGGAGACGGGCGCCCTGGCGGCGAGCTGGCACGCCAACAAGTTCCTGAACCCGGCGCGGGACGGGGCGGTGCTGCCCATCCTGCACCTCAACGGGTACAAGATCGCCAATCCCACCGTGCTGGGCCGCCTGGACGGGGCGGAGCTGGAGGCGCTGCTCACGGGGTATGGGCACCGGCCCTACCTGGTGGAGGGCGACGATCCGGCCGAGATGCACGGCAAGATGGCCGCCACGCTGGAACAGGTCTGGGCCGACATCACGGCGATCCAGCGCGCGGCGCGGGAAGAGGGCGCGACCTCGCGGCCCCACTGGCCGCTGATCGTGCTGCGGAGTCCCAAGGGCTGGACCGGGCCGCGGGAGGTGGACGGCCTCCCCGTGGAGGGAACCTGGCGTTCCCACCAGGTGCCGCTCGCGGGGCTGTTCGAGTCTCCCGATCACCTGCGCGCCCTGGAGGCGTGGCTCCGCAGCTACCGTCCGGAGGAGCTCTTCGACGACAGCGGGCGGCTGCGGCCGGAACTCACGGCCCTCGCGCCACGGGGAACGCGGCGGATGGGGGCCAATCCGGTGGCGAACGGGGGACTGCTGCTGCGGCCCCTGGAGCTGCCCGATTTCCGCCTGTACGCCGTCCCCGTGCCCCGGCCCGGCGGGGTAACCGCCGAGGCGACCCGCGTGCTCGGCACCTTCCTGAGGGACGTGATGGCGAAGAACCCGGTGAACTTCCGGCTGTTCGGGCCGGACGAGACGGCCTCGAACCGTCTGGACGCCGTGTACGGGGCCACCACGAAGACGTGGCTGGGGCCAGTCCTCCCGACCGACGAGCACCTGTCCCCGGACGGGCGGGTCATGGAACTGCTGAGCGAGCAGGTGCTCCAGGGCTGGCTGGAGGGCTACCTGCTGACCGGACGGCACGGGCTGTTCTCGTGCTACGAGGCGTTCATCCACATCGTGGACTCGATGTTCAACCAGCACGCCAAGTGGCTGAAGACCACCAACGACCTCCCCTGGCGTCGACCGATCGCGAGCCTGAACTACCTGCTTACCTCGCACGTGTGGCGGCAGGACCACAACGGCTTCTCGCACCAGGACCCCGGCTTCATCGACCACGTGGTGAACAAGAAGGCGGACGTGGTGCGGGTGTACCTGCCGCCCGACGCGAACACGCTGCTCTCGGTGGCCGACCACTGCCTGCGCAGCCGCCAGTACGTGAACGTGATCGTGGCCGGGAAACAGCCCGCTCCCCAGTGGCTGGGCATGGACGAGGCCGCGCGCCACTGCGCGGCGGGCGTGGGCATCTGGTCCTGGGCGAGCACCGACGCGGGGGCGGAGCCCGACGTGGTGATGGCCTGCGCGGGGGACGTGCCCACCCTGGAGACGCTCGCGGCGGTGGACCTGCTGCGGGAGGCCTTCCCGGACCTGAAGATCCGGGTGGTGAACGTGGTGGACCTGATGACGCTGCAACCCCACGAGGAGCACCCCCACGGCCTCACCCACCAGGAGTTCGACCGCCTCTTCACCACCGACCGCCCCATCATCTTCGCGTATCACGGCTACCCCTGGTTGATCCACCGCCTCACCTACCGCCGCACGAACCACCCCAACCTGCATGTGCGCGGCTACAAGGAGGAGGGGACGACGACCACGCCCTTCGACATGACGGTGCTGAACGACCTCGACCGCTTCCACCTCGCCCTGGACGTGGTGAACCGGGTGCCGCGCCTGCGAGAGGTGGGGGCGCATTTCGGGCAGCGGATGCGCGACCGCCTCGCCGAGCACCACGCGTACATCCGGGAACACGGCGATGACCTGCCCGAGGTAAAGAACTGGACCTGGCGCGGCTGAGGCACCACCGGCTGCCGGGACCGCGGGGGGGTGACGCGGTCCCGGTGAACTTTCCCCGGGCTTCCCGGCCGTTCAGCTCACGACGATGGCCATCGTGAGGCCGCCACCCCCCTGGACCTCCACGTTGTCATTGGTGAGGTGGTGGGGGATGTGGCAGTGAATCAGCCAGGTGCCCTTCTCGCGCGCCGTCCAGATCACGTCGTAGCGTTGCCCCGGCCCGACGTTGATGGTGTCGGCCCGGAAGCGGGCCGAGGGGGCCAGGGTCTCGCCGTCGCGGGCCACGACCTCGAATGGCCCGCCGTGGACATGCATGGGGTGGATGAAGTTGTTGTTGCTGCCAATAAAGCGCAGCCTCACCGTCTGGCCGATCTTCATCCGGATGGTGTCGGTGGCGGGATAGGCCTTGCCGTTGATGGTGAAGAAGTTCGGCAGCAGGCCCTCCATGAGCATGGCGGGAAAGGTGTAGCCGTCCTTGAAGGTCCACTCCTGCAACTGCAGGGTGTATTCGGCGTCTGCCCGCGGCTCGCCCGCCCGGTCCCTGGGATCAACGATCAGCGCCCCGTAGAGCCCCAGGCCCTCCTGGCGATCCACCGCGGTGTGTGAGTGGTAGAAGTAGGTCCCGACCTGCCTCACCGTGAACTCGTAGGTGAAGCTCCCGCCCGGGGGAATGGGCGGCTGGGTGACGTCCGCCGCACCGTCCATCGCATTGGGCACCACCAGGCCGTGCCAGTGGAGGGTGGTGGGCTCGGGCAGGGTGTTCTTCACGATGATGCGGACACGGTCTCCCTCGGTGAGGCGCAGGCGCGGCCCCGGGACCTGCCGGTTCACGGCGTAGGCCGCGACCTGCGTTCCGGGCAGGATGTTCCAGCGGATCAGCGAGGTTTCGAGCTGAAACACCTTCACGCCGTTCTCGACCCGGGGCGTGAGCGGCTGATCGCCACGCGCGTTCGGGGGGGCGGTGGAGCTGACCTTGCCCAGGTCCACGGCCGCCATGTCGGCCATCGCCTCCATCGGCGTGCTGGCGGTCATGATCATGCCGGGCGGCATCACCAGGCTGCCCATCTTGGTCGGCGTCTGGACGGGCGTGTCGGGAAGCTGCGACACCGGCGTGGCCTGGCCGCTTCCTCCCACGGTCATGCCGGGCATCGTCCCATTCTGCATGGCGCTGGCCCTCATGCCGAGGTCGCCATACCGGGCCGAGAGCAGCACGCCTCCCGCCAGGGCGAGCAGCGTCAGGACGGTGACGGCAGTCATCTGCGGCCTGCCGACCCGGGGCGGGCTCCCCATGTCCTCCATGCCCACCGGGCCGGATGGCCCCACGCTGCGGTCACTGCCGTTGCGGTCGTTCATGATTCCATTCCTTTCATGCTGGGGCTGGCGGGAGGCACGGGGGCCAGGGGCCGTTCCGCACGGGCGGCAGCGAGGTGACGCTCGGCCGTCAGGCTGTGGCCGCCCCGCCCGAGGGCCAGGACGGTCCCCATCCCTTCCTTGGAACGGACGCTCACCAGCCAGACGTTGATGGGATAGGCGAAGGCCAGCCCCACGACCGCCGCAAGCGACATCACGCCCCAGAAACGCAGCGAGGTAGGTTCCATCGCGGCCATGTCCCGGCTCATCAGCAGGACCATCACCGGTGCCATGCCTGCCATCATCACGTTCATCGACAGGAACTCGGGCAGCAGGCTGCGGCGCAGCGCCGCCAGGTACGAGCCGCCCAGCATGTTCCGCATGAACAGCGCCTGGAAGATCAGCAGGCTGAACAGAAAGCCGAAGACGTACTCCGCCAGCAGGTCGAACCCCATCGGCCACCCCAGCAGCCCGGTGACAGCGGCGGCCAGGATGATGCCGGTGGCGTCCCCCGCCAGGCAGTGGATGGCGGACCCCAGGCCCTGCTTCCACAGGGGACGGATGAACTCCGGGTGCTGCCCGGCGACAGGGGCCTGACAGGACAGCACGTACAGCGCCGCGCCGACCGGTCCGGTGTACGCCGTGACAAACACCCACCCCCACTTCATGACCTTCATCTCGGGATTGTTGGCAAAGGCGTCCCAGGCCACGTACAGCGTGGTGAGGGCGGCCAGGACGAACCAGACCCGCAACACGGTGTCGAGGTCAACCACGGCGAATGCCCCTTCCCGGGAGGGCTCCCGGCCCCCCGTTGACAGCGTTCCCGCCGTCCCGCAAGCGGACCGGCACCTGGCCGTTACAGCGGTGAGACATAGACTTCCTCCCCCTCGACCTCAGCGCGAAAGAGCCGCACGGGCTTCACGGCGGGCAGCCGCAGGGCCCGGCCGGTCTCGAGATCGAATCTTGCCCCGTGCTTGGGGCAGGTGATCGCGCCGTCCTCCACCGGGCCACCCTCCAGCGGAAAGTTCTGGTGGGTGCAGAGATTGCGCAGTGCGTAGAACCTGCCCTGATCCCGGATGACGAGGACGTTCTGGTCCCCCACCCGGACGCTGGTCTGGCTACCCTCGGGCAGGTCGGCGACCCGACCGACCCGGACACGCTCCCCCGTCCGGCTCGCCCCTGAACCTGGTGCGTTCACGCCGCCCCCGGCGAGCGCACCCGTCCGGGGAGCACGGTGGTCAGGGGCTCGCTGGCAGTCCGCACGCTTTCCCTCTGCCATGACCTGTCCATGGGTCACCGGGGGGCCGTCGGCTCTTCGGCCCCCTTGGAACCGGCAGGCGTTCCTTGACCCGGCGTCACCCGTGGTGGCCGGGAGGAGGGCAGAAAGTGGCGGGTGATGCCCAGGCTGGCGTCCGTTTTCGCGATGGACCGCGCCGCGTCCGGCTCGGTGCCGCTGAGCGCCCGGATGCAGTCCACGTTCTCGGGAATCACGATGGCCTCGTTGTGCACCTGGAAAGTGAGGTACACTTCGCGCCCGTCGCTGGCCAGGGCGTCCTCCCAGACCGCCACTTCCCACATGTCGCCGCGGGGGCGCCGGAGGTCGCGCATCAACTCCATCACGCTGTTGAGCGCCTCCAGGCCATCCGCCGCGCGCACCAGGGCCACGCGCGGCGTTTCCAGCAGAATCGCGCGCAACTCTTCCACGTCCACGGGGCGCGTCGTCTCGATCATCGCGAAGTGCAGGTGGCTGAGGTTGTAGGGGCCCGCCCCGGCCAGGGTGGTGATGTCGAGCCCCGGGATCACCGTCTGGGCGTCCGGTCCCTGATGGCTGGGCACCTTCGTTTCCGGGGTGGCCGTGTTGATCATGCCGTTCCGGTGCGACTCCCACGGGTCGGTCGCCCGCCGCATCAGCACGGCCCGCACGCGTCTGGCCAGGCCACGCCCGTGCAGCGCGTGGCTGATCCGGCTGAGGGCGGTGGTATTGCAGGACACCACCCGCGCGGAGTCGCGGTTCAGTGCCCCCTCGTAATTCACCTGCGCCACGAACGAGTACCCCGCCAGTTCGTGCTTCTCCCCCCCCTGCCAAATTGGCTTGACGCCCGCCGCCTGGTACGCGGCCTGGTTGGCGGCCGCGACCCTCTTGGGGGCGCAGTCCACCACCACGTCCACCTGCGCCAGCAGGTCCTGGAGCGTTCCGGCCACCGGCACCCCGGCGGCCTGCAACTCGCCCGACCTTTCCGGGAGGCTGGCGTACACTGGGTACCCGCGCTCGACCGCGACACGGATGCGGTAGTCCGGCACCACATCCGCCACGCCCACAAGTTCCATGTCGTCCTGCGCGCTCACCGCGTCCGCGACGCGCTTGCCGATGACACCGTAGCCGTTGACGGCCACCCGCACCTTGGCTGATTTCATGCGGTCCTCTCCTTCCAGAACGTCAGAGGCGGAGTGCCCCTCGGGACCCAGCCTAGGCCGCCGGACCAAGCGGGCCCTGTCGAGTGGCTGAAGCTGCGCTGAGCCCCTTCCCCGGCCTGGTGGTCCGGGACCCGTCCCGCGAGGACTTGTCGGGGCTCCCGCGGCGCGTCGAGCAGGAGGGCCACAGCTTCACCCTCTCTAGACCCCGGAGCGGGCGAGACCCCGGAGCGGGCGCACCAGTGCTCGTCGACGCTCACGAGGCGGCCGGGCTCGCCCCCCACGGCGCCGAGCCCATGCCTGCCCTCCCGCTCATCCCCAAGCCCAGCGCCTCCCGCCATACGGGACGTCCGGCAGCCGCACGCCCCGGCCTGAGCCGCGGTCCCCACCTGGCAAGTGAGCACCTCGACGGGCACGCCGTCCGACAGCAAGATTCGCGGGGCGCTGGACACCTCGCGCATGCAGTCCTCGTCCTGCACGAAGCGCGGGTCGGCGGGAAACTCCACCCTGAGCACGTCCACGCCCAGCGCGGGAAGGTCCTGGGCGCCGCGGACCACCTGTTCGGCCTGACGTCGGGCAAACACCCGCCGGGTCCTCGTCTCGCGGTGCGCCGGGGGAGGCGACGGGCTCGACCAGGGCGGGCAGGTCCTCCTCCCGGCAGGCGGCGATGAGCGCGGCCGTCACCTCCCGCTGACGCGCTGCGGCGTTCTCCCGGGCCGGGTGGTAATACACCAGCAGCTTGGCGGCGTCCGCGCCCATCCGGCGGATCGGCTGCCCCCTCCAACCCGGGTGGAACGTGGTGAGCCGCGCCCCGTGGTCGTCGTTGTACCCGGTGGCCTCCGTGCCGACCCGTAGGCCCGTGTTCCCCGGCAGCGCTTCCACCGCGATGCCCTGCGCCGCCCCATACGGACACCGGGGCCAGGGCGCGGGTGAGGTCCAGCTTGTACCCAGTGAGGCGCGCGGCATCCCCGGATTCCGGGTGACGGGGGCCCATCATGCGCTGGATAGATCCGCGGTGATCGAGGGCCCTCATCACCAACAGCCCTTCCCGGGTTGCGAGGCGTTGCAGGCCGCGCAGTTTCCCGATCGTGAGGGGCGTCATGGCTGCTCCTGGGGTGTGCAGGGGTCCGGGATGCGGACGAAGAGGCGGCTGGCTCCACCGGTGGGTGGGGCGCCCTCTCAGTGGTGGCTCTCGTGTTCCCCGCCGGTGCTCGGCTCCACCTGGCGCAGACCCAGGTCACGGACGCCCCCCGGGGCTGGCGCGAGGGGCGAGACGCTCACCCCGTTCGGCCCCTTCCCGGTCGGCACCCGGGCAACCGTGCGGCGCGTGGCTAGGTCCACGACCGCGAGGGTGTTCGCGTAGGTGTTGGTGACGTACGCGAAGCGCCCGGTGGGGTCCACCGTCACGCCGTGGGCGCCCGCGCCGGTCGCGATGTCCGCCACCACGCTGAACTTCGCGGCGTCAATGACCGACAGGGTCTGGCCGGGGCGCTCCGGGGTGCCCTGGTTGGCCGCCAGGACGAAGCGGTTGTCCGGCGTCACGGTGAGCTGGATCGGCCCGGGACCCACCCGCACCTTTCCGAGAACCTTCCGGGTGGCGACGTCGATCCTGGCCACCGCATTCTCGTCGCGGAGCGTCACGTACGCCACCTTGCCGTTCGGGGCGAACGCCACCTGTGCCGGGGCCTGGCCCACCGGGACCTCCGCGACCGTGCGGGACGCCCGGGCGTCGATCCAGCTCACACTGTTCCCGCCGGTGTTCGCCACCAGGACCCACCGGCCGTCCGGGCTGGGGCGCAGTCCGTGCGGGTGCGCGCCCACCTTCACGGTCGCCAGAGGCTGAAGCGCGGCCGCGTCGATAATGGTGACAGTGCCGTCCTCACCATTTGTGACGTAGGCGCGCTTCCCGTCAGGGCTGACGATGACGTGGGCGGGGGACGTCCCGGTCGGAACGCTGCCCAGCAGCCGGTAACTGGCCGCGTCAATCTTGACCGCCCGCGCCTGCTCGCCGAGCACGGCCCAAACGCTCTTGCCACCTGGGGCGAGCTGAACGTTGTGCGGGGAGGGCACCCCAGTCAGGGTGGCCTGGACACGCCGGGTGGCGGCGTCGATCACCGTCAGGCTCCCGGTCGTCTCATCCGCGACCCAGACACTTCCGCGCACGTCCGGCGCCCCTCCTCCGCCCAGGGTGGTCGCGGCGGACACGCCCAGGAATAACCCCAGCAGCGGAACAACTTGCAGCATACGTGTAGACATTGCATCCTCCGGGTGGCCGGGCGCGGCCTGGAAGCCATCCAGACACTGCGGACTGGCCGTGCCGTGCTTGGCCCGAGGTCATGCTAGGGCGGACATGTAAAGCTTGTGCAAAGCGGCACATGGTGGTGTCCTGGGCTTTCCTTCCATCGCGGTCGGGGCGGAAACTGACCACGCGTGCCCGCGCCAACGGGCAGCGGGTTCGCCGGTCCCGGCGCTTCCACGGGTGGTTGGCACCTCTGCCCGTCCGGCCCGGAACCCGCGGTAACGGCCCGGTAACCCAGGAACACCAAGCTGGGGCGGGAGGTGCACCAGATGAGGAGACGCGGCCGGCAGAGGCGTGGGAGGCACCTGCAGCAGACCCGGCGGCGCGGGGCGACGGGATGAATGCCCGGCTGCTGGCAGAGGTGCTGCTCAAGCGGCGAACCCTGCGAACCCATGACGCCTGGAGCCGCCAGCAACTGGAACGCCATCAGGAGCGGGCGCTCGCCACGCTGCGGCGTTTCGCGCTCGCCCGTTCGCCGTTCTACCGGCGCTTCCACCAGGGGCTCGAAGACCGGCCGCTGCATGAATTGCCGGTTCTCACCAAGAGCGAGCTGATGAGCCGGTACGACGAGCTGGTCACCGACCGCGCCGTGCACCTGGAAGACGTCCGCGCCCACCTGGCTGCCCCAGGCGGCGGGAAGCCGTTCCTGGGGCGGTACCAGGTGAATGCGACGGCGGGCAGCACCGGGCACCCCGGACTGTTCCTGTTCAACCGGGAGGAGTGGTCCTGGGTGCTCGCCTCCTATGCCCGGATGTACGCCTGGAGCGGCATCCGGGCGGATCTCACGCATCATCCCCGCCTCGCGGTGGTCAGCACCACCCACCCCTGGCACCAGTCCGCCAGCGTGGGCGCGAGCGTTCAAAGTCCCCTGGTCCCCACCCTGCGCCTTGACGCAGACCAGCCCCTGCCCGAACTCGTCGCGGCGCTGAATGCCTGGCAGCCCGAGGGGCTGGTGGCCTATGCCGGGACCGCCCACCAGCTCGCCGGGGCCCAACTGTCGGGTGAATTGCACATCCGCCCCAGGGCCGTCCTCACGGCGTCGGAGGTGCTAACCGGTGAGGCGCGGCGCCGCATCACCAGCGCGTGGGGCAAGCGCCCCTTCAACGAGTACGGCGCGACCGAGACGGCCGGGATCGCCGGGGAGTGCGCGCATCACGACGGGCTCCACCTGTACGAGGATCTCCTCGTGATCGAGGTGGTCGATGCGCACCACCGGCCCGTGCCCCCGGGCGAGACGGGCGAGCGGCTGCTCGTCTCAGTGCTGTTCAGCCGCACGTTGCCCCTGATCCGGTATGAACTGACAGACCGGGTCCGCCTCGACACGGGCAGGTGTGCCTGCGGCATGCCGTACCGGCGCCTCACGGCCATCGAGGGCCGGGCGGAAGAGGTCCTGCGCTTGCCCGGCGCCAGGGGGACCGTCGTGACGGTCCACCCCAATGTCTTCCACGATCTGATGGATGCCGTGCCGGTCAGCCAGTGGCAGGTCGTGCTCACCGGATCGGCCGTTCGGGTGCGGGTCACCGGCCCCGGGGCCACCTTGACCCCGGGGAGCGTCGAGGCGAACGTGGCCGCCGCCCTGGAGAGGCGGGGGGTGATCTCCCCGGACGTACGCGTGGAGGTGGTGGAGCAACTTTCCCGGACCGCGCTGGGCAAGACGCCGCTGATCCGGGTGGAGTCCGCAGAGCCGCCCGGGAGGGCGGACCGCTGAACCGGAACCAGCAGGGGCGGGGCCCCGTCCTCCGGCTTTTTCCCGGGCTTTACCGAAGTTGAACAGAGCTTCTGTAGGGTGAGGTCCGTGCAATGTCTGGGAATGTGCCCGAACTGGAGAGTCGCCCTGTGCCCGGCGGTGTTTTCCGTTCCCCCCGCGCCTGCTCGGGGGATGGCCGGGACGGCGTGACATGACGGCGAACACCCGTCACGCCCCCCGCACCGGGCGCCGCGCGGCGTTGCCCCTGGCCCTGCTGGTCGCGGCCGGGCTGGGCGGCGCGCTGTGGTGGCAGACGCAGGGTGCTGGGGTTCGGGCCGCAGGGCGGCTGAGCGGCGACTTCCACGCCCTGCGGGTCCTCCCGGATGGCCGCCTGCTGTACGGGCAGCATGCGGGCGTCTCGGTCAGCACGGACGGGGGCCGGACCTGGGGCGCCGCCGACGGTGCCGGAGACGCCATGGCGCTCGCCCCGGCGGCGGGCGGCACCCTGGTCATGGCCGGGCATGACGTGCTGAAGGTCAGCCGGGACGGCGGGACGACCTGGCAGGACGCGGGGTTCGGAACCCTCCCGGGCACGGACATTCACGGCTTCGTGGCCCTGCCGGGTCGACCCGGCGTGTGGTACGCGAACATCGCCGGAAGGGGCCTCTACCGCACGGAGAACGGGCAGGACTGGCGCTTCGTGTCCCCGGAGACGGCGGGCGTGATGGCGCTCGCGGCAGGTCCGGGGGAGACCCCGCGGCTCTATGCCCTGAGCATGGGTGAGGGGCTGATCGTCTCGGACGACGGCACGACCTGGCAACGGGCCGGGGACGCGCCGCAGGCGGCGGGTTTGGGCCTGGACGTTCACCCGGTGAGCGGCAATGTGTACCTCGCCGGTCCGGCTGGCGTGGCCCGCTCGGAGGACCGGGGCGCGAGCTGGATGAACCTGGGGCTGCCCGAGGGCGCCCTGCTGGTCACCGCCGACCCGCGGGACGAGACGAGGCTGTACGCCGCGGGTGAGAGCGGCCTCCTGTACCGCTCGGTGGACGGGGGGAAGACTTGGAGCCAGTGAGGTCGCGCTGGTGGCTCGCCGCGGCGGGCACCCTCGTCGCCGCGCTCTTCCTCGCGTGGCCGACCATCTCCCCGGTCCTGCGGGAGGCCGCCCTCGACCTGTATCGCCGCAGCGGCACCCTGAACGCCGCCCTGGCGGGTCCCGTCACCGCCCTGCGCCTCCAGGCAGGCGCCTCGCTGCTCACGCCGTTCCTGCTGGGGCTGCTGGCCGCCACCGCGCCCTGCCAGCTCTCGACCGGCGCGGCGACCCTCGCCTACGTCGCGCGGGACGGCCACGCGGGGGGGCCTGGCCGCGCAGCCTGGCCTTCATGGGGGCGCGCGTGCTGGTGTACCTCGCGCTGGGCGCCGTGGCCGTCTCCGCCTTCGGCGGCACCCTGGCGGCCCCCGGGAACTTCTTCACCGGCGTTCGGCGGGTGCTGGGCCCGCTGATGGTCCTGGTGGGCCTGGCGATGGTCGGCGTGCTGCGCCCCCGCGTCACCCTCGGGACGCGCCTCGCGGGGCGGCTGGAGGAACGCGCCCGGGGGGGCGCGGCACGCTGGGCGCGTTCCTCCTGGGTCTGGCCTTCAGCCTGGCGTTCTGCCCGACGCTCTTCCTGCTCTACTTCGGCCTGACCCTCCCGCTGGCGCTCACCGCGCCGCTGGGCGCGCTGTACCCGGCCGCGTTCGCGCTGGGGATGACGCTTCCCCTGCTCGTCCTGGTCGCATTCCTGCCCCGGGCGACGGCCAGCGGGCGGCCACCGTACGTCGGTGCTCTCCAGCGCGGCCACCGGCACGCCACGCCGGTGGCCGGGGCCGTGTTCGTCCTGGCCGGGCTGTACGACAGCTTTGTCTATTGGCTGCTCTGACCGCGAGCAGGTCACGCCGGGGCACAGCTGGCCTGTTCTCCCAGGTCCTTGGCCGGGTGCGTCCCGGCGTGCCTCACGTTGGGGGCCAGGAACCACCGCCCAGGTGTCCGGCCAGGGAGGGCACCGACCGGCGTGCCGCCCGGGTTCGAAGGTGGCGAGGGTCAACACCGCGAGTGGCGACGCCCACGCCCAGGTCAGGCACGAGTGGCATCTGGCCGCTGTACGCCCACCACTTCAGGGCGCGTGCCACCCCCTCACCCGGCGTCCCGGTGGTTCAGCGCGAGGGCGGCGCACGGGACCCCGGCGGCGGGGACCAGGCCCCGCTGCGAAAGGGCGGCATCTGCACCATCTCGCGGGCGCTAGTGAGAACGAAGGCCGTCCCGGAGACGAACAGGAGCGCGCGGATGAGCGCCCGGCGCAGGGGTCCGCGGCCCGCCGGGACGGGAAGCGCGGCGGGCGTCACGAGGAGGCCGAGCAGGCGGCGTTCCCGCACCTCCACCGGGAAGCCAGCCGCGCGCAGCCGCTCGGGAGTGCGCCGGTTCGGATGCCAGCCGACCACGTGATCGAAGACATCAGGTCGGCCGCCCGGCCCAGCCGGGGGTGAGGGGGCGGACAAGCGCCAGCAGCCGTCCGCCCGGCCGCAGCTCCGCGAAGAGCCGCGCCGAGTCGGGAACGGCAGGGCCTTGGGGCGCGCTTTGCGGAGCGTCCCACCGCTGAGGTCGGGGCCCATGCGTGAACGTCGCACCCGTGCCCACCCCGAGGTCCAGCACGTCGCGGCACGCCCCCGCGAGGAGGCGCGACCGCAACAGCATTGGGCGGCGACCCGGTCGTATAGCGGCTAAACACGGTCGGCATGGGCCACGGGTGATCCTCCACCAAAGGCCAGGGGAGAGGCTTTCCCCGGCCGCCTTGGTCGCACACTCCTGTTCAGCTTTGATCCAGCGCCGCGTCCGACGCGCCCATAGCCAGAGCCACGCTCCGCCTTTTACAGAAGTTGAACATGGGCCGCGTAGCCTGGAGCTATGACCAACACGAACAGGATGTCCGGTGGGAAGGTCTCCCCGGCACGGCCGGGGGGCCGCCCCTGGCCCGCCGTGCTGGCGGGGGGGTTCGCCCTGCTGCTGGTGGGGGGTGCCTGGTGGGCCCGTTCCGGCGGCGCCCCGGGGGAGCTGGGGCAGACGTTTCCCAACCAGGGCCAGGAGCACATCGCCGCGGGGGCCGAGCACCCGGCCTACAACTCCTTCCCGGCGACGAGCGGCTGGCATGTCGAGCAGCCGCAGCCCTGGGGCACCTTCGTGTACGAGGTTGCGCCCGAGGCCCTCGTGCACAACCTGGAGCACGGCGGTATCGTGATCCAGTACCATCCGTCGCTGCTGAAGGGGGACATTGGGGTACTGGAGGCGATTCAGAAGCGCTATCCGAACAAGACGGTCGTCGCCCCGAACGCACGGTTGAAGGTCCCGCTGGCCCTGACCGCCTGGCGGCGGCTGTACACCCTCGACACGCTGGACGAGGCCAGGATCGTGGACTTCATCGAACGGTACAAGAACCGTGCGCCAGAGCGTCTCCCCGACTGAGTCCCGGCCGCCCGCGCGGCCGCTGGGGCGCTGGCTGCCGCCGGTGCTCGCGGCCCTGCTGGTGGCGGTGCTGGCGGCGGCCCTGCTGCGCCCCAGCGGCGCGCCCCCGTCCCCTCTGATCGGGAAATCGGCCCCGGACTTCACACTGACCACGCTGGACGGCCAGACCTTCCGGCTGCGCGACCACCTCGGCGGCCCGGTGATCGTGAACTTCTGGGCCTCCTGGTGTATTCCCTGCCGGGAGGAGGCGCCCCTGCTGGGCGAATTCGCGCGGGCAGCGCGCAACCTCACCCTGGTCGGGGTGACCTTTCAGGACCAGCCCGACGCTGCTCAGGGCTTCGTGCGGGAGTTCGCGGTGCCGTATCCCAGCGTGGTTGACCGTCAGTCGCGCGCGGCGATCGACTATGGGGTCGCCGGAATTCCCGAGACGTACTTCATTGATGCTGGCGGAGTGGTTCGGGAAAAGCACACCGGGCCTTTCACCCGGGAGGCGCTGTGGGAGAGTGCCCGGCGGATCGGCGTGCGGTTTTGACCTCGCGCCCACCGGGCAGGGCCTTGTGAGGCGTGACCTCCATGGGCGCGGCGGGGGAAAGGGAGACGAGCAACCCTGGAGTTGCCCCCTCCCGTCACGGCTGGCTCACTGCCGGTGTTCGGGATGGGGTCCTCGCTTAGCCACTGCTGATGCACCTGCTCGTGGTTCAGGTGCACATGCTCGTCCACATGATCCACCGCGCTCAGTGGGAGCCAATGGTGCGTCCCCGAGTCATCCTTGGTCAGCTTGAGGTACTCGCCGTCCACCCGGTCCACCTCCTCATGCGGGTGCCCGTCCGCGCAAATCATCGGCATGTGCTCCTGAATCCGTGCTCCCATCGTCGTGGTCTGACCTCCCTGGGCGGCACCCTCCTCCCGGCCAACCCGGCAGGCGCGACCTTCACCCGATGGAGGAGGCTCCACGTTTTATCTCGATACCTGAGCAGACGCTCAGGTATAGTGGGGGCATGAGTGCTCCCCGCTCGAGGCTCGAATACTTCGTGGACGGCATGGACTGTGCCAGTTGTGTTCAGAAGGTCGAGCGCATGATCGCCACGCTCCCCGGCGCCGAGGAGGTCAGGACCAGCTTCAACAAGCAGACGCTCCGCCTGGACCTCGACGAGACGCAGACAGAGCGCGCCACCCTGGAGCGCAACCTCCAGGCCCTCGGGTACACCCCCTCCCTGCTGAATCCGCCCACGGCTCCGATGTCGGAGGCCGCTCCCAAGGACCACGCCCACGGCGAGCACGGGCACGTCCACGAGGCCCCCACGCCCGGTCAGCCTTGGTACGCCACCGGGCAGGGCAAGCTGGTCGTGACCTCCGGCGTGCTGCTGGCGCTGGCCTGGCTGTTCGGCTTCATCGAGCCCCAGTTCGCCACCTGGGGCTTCGTCGCCGCCACCCTGCTCGGGGTCTGGCCGCTGGCGAAGAAGGCGGTCGCCAGCGCCCGCTTCGGGGACTACTTCAGCATCAACACGCTGGTGAGCCTCGCCGCCGTCGGCGCGGTCCTCATCGGGGAGGCCGCCGAGGGCGCCGTCGTCGTGTTCTTCTTCGCGGTCGGGGAGCTGCTCGAAGGCATCGCCGCCGGGCGGGCCCGCGCCGGAATTCAGGCGCTCGCCGCCCTGGTCCCCAAGACCGCCCTGCTGGTGGAAGGCCAGGGGACCCGTGAAGTGCCTGCCGATTCGCTCGCGGTGGGGCAGACCGTGCAGGTGAACCCCGGGGGCCGCGTCCCGGCCGACGGCACGATCCTGAGCGGCACCTCCAACCTGGATGACAGCCCGGTGACGGGAGAAAGCGTGCCCGTGGTCAAGAGCGCCGGGAACACGGTGTACGCGGGCAGCATCAACACCGATGGGGTGCTCACCGTGCGGGTGGACAAGGCGGCCAGCGACAACACCATCGCCCGCATCATCCACCTGGTCGAGGAGGCGGAAGGAAGTAAGGCGCCCACCGCGCGCTTCATCGACCGCTTCAGCCGGTACTACACCCCGGGCGTGGTCGCGGTGTCCGCCCTGGTGGCCCTGGTGCCCCCGCTGCTGTTCGGGGGCGTGTGGCACGAGTGGCTGTACAAGGGCATCGCTCTGCTGCTGATCGGCTGCCCCTGCGCCCTGGTCCTCAGCGTCCCCGCCGCCATCACCAGCGGGATCAGCGCCGGGACCCGCCGGGGCCTGCTGATCAAGGGCGGCGCCGCGCTGGAGAGCATCGGGAGCGTGAAGACGGTGGCGTTCGACAAGACCGGGACGCTGACCGCCGGGAAGCCGCGCGTGACCGACGTGGTGGGGCAGGACCGAAACGAGGTGCTGCGCCTGGCCGCCGCGGTCGAGTCGGGCAGCAGCCACCCGCTGGCGAAGGCCATCACCGACGCTGCCAAGGGGAGCCACCTCACCCTGCCCGCCGCCGAGAACGCCCAGGCCCTCCCCGGCAAGGCGGTCACGGCGACCGTCGAGGGCCGAACGCTGAGCGTCAGCTCGCCCCGCCACGCGGCGACCCTGACGACCCTCCCCGCCGACCTGAGCGCCACCATCGAGGCCTTCGAGAAGCAGGGGCGAACCGCCGTGGTGCTGCTGGACGGGCCGACCCCCCTCGGCGTCATCGCCATCCGCGACGAGCCGCGGCCCGACGCCCGGGAGGCCGTCGCGCAGCTCCGCGGGCTGGGCGTCCAGACCGTCATGCTCACCGGGGACAATGCCCGCACCGGGCAGGCCATCGCTTCCGACCTGGGGATGGACGTTCGGGCCGAGTTGCTGCCCGAGGACAAGCTGCGCCTGATCGCGGACCTGAAGGCGAAGGGGGGCGTGGCGATGGTGGGGGACGGCATCAATGACGCGCCCGCCCTGGCCCAGTCGGACGTGGGCATTGCGATGGGCGGCGGCACCGACGTGGCCCTGGAGACCGCCGACGCGGCCCTGCTGCGTGAGCGGGTGACCGGTGTGGCGGACCTGGTGGGGCTGTCGCGGGCGACCATGCAGAACATCAAGGTGAACATCGCTTTCGCGCTGGGCCTCAAGGCGATCTTCCTGGTCACGACCCTGCTGGGGTATACCAACCTCTGGATGGCGATTCTGGCCGACACGGGCGCGACCGCCATCGTCACCGCCAACGCCCTGCGCCTGCTGCGCTGGAAGGGGAGCGGTCCCGCCGCCCCCCGCACCGTCACCGCCGCCCCAACCCCCACCCGCGCCTGAGCCATGCCCGAGATCACGCTCTACACCGTCCCGAACTGCGCGGACTGTCATGCTGTCAAGCGGCTGCTGACCCACCATGGCGCTGCCTTCACCGAGAAGAACGTGCGGGGGGACCCGGAAGCCGTGGCGGAAATGCAGGCCAAGGCAAACGTCCGCATCGCCCCCGTCACGTTGATCGGCGAGCAGGCCTTTTACGGCCCCTTCGACGACCAGCGCCCCCGGATTCTGACGGCCTTGCAGGGTTCCCGTGAGTGAGCACGGGCACAGCCATGGGGCGAACGCGAGCGCCCGCCAGCTCACCCTCGCCCTGGCCCTGACCGGCAGCTTCCTGGTCGTGGAGGTCATCTACGGCTTCCTCTCAGGCAGCCTGGCCCTGCTCTCCGACGCCGGGCACATGCTCACCGACGTGATGGCCCTGGTCCTGTCCCTGTTCGCCATCCGCCTCGGGCAGCGGGCGGCCGACCGGAGACGCACCTTCGGCTACCGCCGGGCGGAGATTCTGGCGGCGGCCGTGAACGCCGGGGCGCTCTTCGCCATCGGGCTGTACATCCTGTTCGAGGCTTACCGCCGCCTGCGCGAGCCGGTCGAGGTCCAGACCACCTCCATGCTCGTCGTCGCGGTGCTGGGGCTCCTGGTGAACGTCATCAGCGCCCGCATCCTGGTCGGCGGCAGCCAGGACAGCCTCAACGTGAAGTCCGCCTACCTGGAGGTCATAGGCGACCTGCTGGGCTCGGTGGCCGTGATCGTCGGGGCGCTGCTGATCCGCTTCACCGGCCTCACCTGGATCGACCCGGTGCTGGGGGCCCTCATCGGCCTGTGGGTCCTGCCCCGCACCTGGACCCTGCTCAGGGCCAGCGTGAACGTGCTGCTGGAGGGCGTGCCCGAGGGCCTGGACCTCGATCAGTTGCGATCCGACCTGGCGGCGTTGCCCGGGGTGCGGGAAGTCCACGACCTGCACGTCTGGAGCGTGACCAGCGGCGAGCACAACCTCACGGCGCATCTGGTGGCGCCCGCGCCCGCCGCCGATCTGCTCTCCCGGGTCCACGAGGTCGCCGAGCGGCACGGCATCGAGCACAGCACCGTCCAGATCGAGCCCCCAGGCGCCCACGCCGGGCATGAAGGACACCTGCACCCATGAATCGGCCTCCTGGGAACGTGCGGGAGGTGGTGGGGTGACGGTGTTTCCCTCCTCCCTGCGCTATGGTCGAGACATGAGAACCGCTTCTCAAGACGACGTGTGCGAGGTGGCCTGCGTCCATCCTGAGGCGGTCGCCCGGGTGAGGGCCGTCCAGCCAGACGCGAGCTGTGTTGAGGACGCCACCAGCCTGCTCAAAATGATTGCCGACCCCACCCGCTTCCGCATCCTCAGCGCCCTGAACGCCGAGGAGCTGTGCGTATGCGACCTCGCCGCCGTGGTCGGCATCAGCGAGAGCGCCGTCAGCCACCAGCTCCGACTCCTGCGGGCCCACCGCCTGGTGGCCTTCCGCAAGGAGGGACGCATCGCCTACTACCGGCTGCTCGACCAGCACATCACCTCCCTAATCGGCGGCGCGGTGGACCACGTGCGCGAGTGAAGCCGATCTTCGTCCTGCTGGCCGTGGCGCTGCTGGGGCTGGCGGGTGTGGGCGGGTGGTGGCTGACCCAGGAGCGCCGCTGGCAGGGGGACCTGTTCTGCATCGAGCGGCCCGGGACCCTCTGGAATGGGCTGGCTCCCCTCCCGTCCGGCCTGACGCCCGAATGCCCGACGTACAGCCGGGGCTACCGGGCGGAGGTTCACCGGGGGGAGGCCCGGGTGGAGATGTACCGCCTGCCCGGGTGGCAGCCGAAGGTCCTCCTCGATCCCTTCAAGCGCGCGGGGTATGGGCAACGGACGGACGACGTTCTCCCCGGCAACTACACGGCGTTTCTGGACCGGGGCGGGGAGCTGCTCCAGTACCACGCCGTGCAGGAGGGGGAGACCAAGACCACCCTCATCACCATCAGCGGCCAGCCGTAGAATGCTCCAAAAGCGGCCAGTGAGGTGGGCTCCACCTCACTGGCCGCACGTCTGTCTTCACCGCAAGTGCAACGCGCGGCCCACCCCTTACCGCGACGGGGACGCGGCGAGCCGGCGGTGAAGCTGGCGCTCCTTGAGGCCCTCGGCCAGGAAGTAGCTCCCCATCACCGCCACCACCGCCACCACCTGGAGCACCACACCCTCCCAGGTCGCGTACAGCCCCGACCACAGCCCCGCCCACGCCGGGAAGCTCGCCGGCAGGGCGTGGACGGGCAGCCACCCCACCAGTTGCAGGGTGTGGACCGTATTCCCCACCATCACGAACAGCACCGCGCAGATCATCCCACCCGTCCAAACCAGCAGCTTCTTCATGGGCAGCTTGGCCTGGAGGGCGAAGACCAGGACACCCACGCCCAGCACGGCGGCCAGTCCCAGCCCGGTCCCCGTGAGCACGACCCCCGTGCCGCTTTGCAGCACCAGCGATTGGAGGAACAGCACCGTCTCGAAGCCCTCGCGGTAGATGGAGGTGAAGCCCAGGACGACCAGGCCCAGCACCTGCGCGAGGTGCCCCCCCACCCGCCCGCCCATCAGGTGGTGTTTCTGCTGCTGGAAGGCGGCCATACGGTCGGTCCAGTACACGTTGTGGAAAAACCAGTTCATGATCACCAGCAGCACGCCGATGGCGATCACGCTCACCACCGCCGAGAGCTTCTCCCCGAAGCGCGCGAAGAGCCCCAGGGTGCCCTGCATCAGCAGCCAGGTCAGCACCGAGGCGACCAAGGCGAGGGCCGCCCCCGCCCACATCGGGCGGCGCAGGTGCCGCACCTGCTTGCGGCGCAGGGAGCCCATCAGGGCGGCCAGGATCAGCACGGCCTCCAGCCCCTCGCGGAAGACGATCACGCCCGCGTTGGTCGCCACGGCGGCCGGGGCCGCGTCCGTGCCCAGCAGCTTGGCCGTGTCGTCCAGGGCCACGTCGAGTTGTGCCCGGGTCTGCCCGAAGGCCGCCGCGTCCCCGCGCTCCCGGATCAGGCGGGCGAGCCCCTTGGGCTGTTCGCCGTTCCAGAAGAGGTCTTCGAGGCGCAGCTTGAGGTCGGGGGCGAACACCGCGATCCGGGCCTCCGGGCCGCCCTCCAGGGTGGCGTAGGCGTCGAGGCGCCCGCTCTCGGCGAGGTCGTAATCGCCGCTGGCGGCCGCGCGCACCGCCGCGTCGAGTTGCGAGCGAATCACGTCGAGGTCACCGCTGGCGTCGTGCCGCTGCCAGGCCGCCGGGAAGAGGGTACTGAGCTGGGCGGAGAGGGCCTTCACCCCCTGCTGCACCCGCGCGGCCGAGGGGACGTTCTCCTGGCGCGCGGCCCGGTCGAGGTCCGCCGCGAGGGTCTCGAAGGCCTGACGGGCCCGGTCGGCGCCGGACTGGTCCCCCAGGAGCGGGGCCAGGTCCCCGAAGGCCCCGGCCGCGCCGCTCAGGAAGGTGCGGGCCTCGGTGATCTCCAGGTCGCGCTTCACGACGACGTGTCCCTCGGCGCCGCTCACCCCGCGGGCGTACTCCACCAGCACCAGGTTCAGGTAGCGCAGGGCCTGGGAGGCGCGGCGGGCACGCTCCCGCTCGCTCAGGGGCGCGGCCCGGAAGCCATTGATCAGGGTGGTGACCCGGGGCAGGCTGCCGGGCAGGGCCACGAACGCCTCGCGGGCGGTCTTGAGCGCCGCCTCGCCCCGTTGCTCCCGGTAGGTGGGGGCCAGAACCTCGAAGTACCCGCGGGCCAGGGCGGCCTGCTCTGCCGCCCGGATGCGGTAGCCCTGGGTTTGGGCCTGGCCCAGGTGGGTCAGCGCGTCCGCGAGCCGGGCCTGGTAGCCGTCGAGCAGGTCGGCCCGCACGCCGAGCAGGGCGGCCTGGGGCTGAATCTCCCCGCGCGCCAGGGCCTCGACCGCCTCGGTCACGTCGGCGTTCAGCCGCGTGAAGCGGTTGGCGGGCCGGTACTCGCGCAGGGGCAGCCACCGGCGGGCGGCGACCACGTCGTTCGCCCGCACGGCGCCTTCCAGGGCGCGGTACGCCCCGGAGAGCAGGCCCGTCCAGGCCAGACTCCGGGCGGCAGCGAAGTTGGCCTCGTCGTCCCGCCCCGCCGCCTTCACCGCCCGCTCCAGATCGCCCGCCACCTGCCGGGCGATGGCCGGGTCCACCTCGCGCAGCGCTGGCGCGAGGTCGCGTTGGAAGGTGGTCTGCGCCTGTCGGGTGAGCGTGGCCGCGTGCTGGGGATCGAGGATCAGCTCGACCTGCGCGTCGGAGAGCGCCGTGCGCACCGTCTGCGCCGCGGTGGCGAGGTCAGCGGCGCCCGCCGTGCTGGCCAGGGTGAGGAGCAGGGGGAGAAGCCGCCTCATTGCCCCGACACCTTGACCCCCAGGAGGGTGGCGGCCTGCGTGAGGGGACCGGCAATGGCGGTCGCGCGGTCCTGCGCCTCCTGTTGCAGCATCAGGGCCTGCTCGGGCGTGAAGCGCCGCCGCTGCTCTCGGGCAATCAGGCGTTCAACGTAGGTCCGCAGGTCCTTCAGGCCGCTCCGCACCTGGGCGTCGAGCGTGGCGTTCCTGCCCCGCACCTGGGGACTCACCCCGGCGTAGATCACCTGCCAGGACCCGATGTTGTCCCGCAGGTCGTTCAGGCGGGAGATGGCCGCGAACTCCTGGGTCTGGCTGGCGCCGCCCGTCACGAAACGCGAGCCGCGCCAGGCCTCCAGAAAGTCCTGGGTGGTGGGCACGTTGGCCGTGAGGGTGCTGAAGACGTACGCCGTGCTGGGCTGCCAGGTCCGCGCCGTCTGCCGCAGTTGCCCGACCACCGCGTGCAGGGCGTCCACGCCGCCCTTGAGCACGTTCGCGTCCGGCAGGGCGTTGCCCAGCCCGTCCCTGGCGCTGAGCTTCACCTTCAGGGCCGTGTACCGGGGATTCAGGCCCCACAGCGCGGACTCGGTGAGGTTGAACAGTGCGCCCGGCCGTTTCAGAACCGTGCCGTTGGGGAGCTTCACGTCGTGGTCCACGCCGCCCTCGGTGCCGGGGTTGGCGGCGTCGATGATCAGGTCGAGGCGGTCGAAGGGGTCCTGCCCGGCGAAGAAGCCCTCGATCTGCTCGTAGCGGGGGCTGGCGTCGCGCCAAGCGGCCCGGGTCTGCTCGACGGCGGCTTTCACTCCACCAGGATTGGTCTTCCAGAGCCGGGCGTAGTCGAAGTTCGCCCCCTTGGCGAGTTGGTAGTAGGCGTCACTGGCCTGCACGAGTCGGGCGGTGGAGGTGTTCAGGGCGTCCAGGCGACCCAGCAGGTAGGTCTTGGTGCCGCTCAGGTCGGCCGCCAGGGCGGGCGGAGCGAGCAGCAGGGTCAGCAGGATCGGGGCGGTTCGCACAGTTCTCCTTTTAATCCGAGCAGATCAGTCGGATTAAGCGTAGGGCGCGACCAGAGAGCTGTCAAGAATCGTCGTGTAGGACGGCCTTTATTGAGAGTCGTTCTCGGTAAGGTCAGGACTTCGGCCAGAACGGCGTCATGTCAGCGCTGATCACACCATGCTGGCCCTTCCGTCTCTTGGAGGGGACGAGGAACACGTCTGTTGAGGCCATCGGTCTCCTCCAAGCATCTGCCCCTGCGGCCAGCCCGGGTCACGTTTGCCGCGGCCCCGCTGCGCCGGATCTCGGGGGCGAACGGGTGGGACTCTCTGAGTTGCGGGGGCAGGAAGTCATCGTGCCGTTCCGCGGCTGAGGTGCGCCTTCTGCCGCGCCGGTCCGGCACGAACACCTTTACCATGACCCAATGGGGAGGTCACACGAGCGAGTTCCGCGGGCTGAAGGCGGACCGGATCCCGTGTGAGTCAGACGGTGGCCTCCCACTCCCCGCGACGGGCTTCCGGCGGTGACGGGGTAACGCCAGCAGTGGCGCGAGAACCAACGCTAAGCTTTCAGCCCCTCGGCCGCGCCACATCCTCTGGGGCTACCGTCGTCCCCGGCGCTCGCAAGAGCCTGGCGACGCTGCCAGTCCTGACTTTCTCAACCACTAGAATGCCTGAATGACGACGGTGGCCGTGCCCGGCGTGCTCGACCAGCTCAAGGCCCTCTCCCACGAGATCCGCTTTGAGTTGGTCCGGCACCTGGCAGGCGGCGAACGCTGCGTGTGCGACCTGGAAGCCTTGCTGGGGCTTCCCCAGTCCAAGGTCTCCTACCACCTCGGCATCCTCCGCGAAGCCGAACTGGTTTCTTCCGAGCAGCGCGGCAAGAACACCTATTACACCCTGCGCCAGGATCAATTTTTTCAGTTGGGTGGGAACCTGCTGGGCGAGATATTCACGGGTCCACTCGCCTTGACGCATCAAACGAAATCGATATGCTGAGGGTGTGACCCGCGTTCTGATCCTGTGCACCCACAATTCCGCCCGCTCGCAGATGGCCGAGGCCCTGACTCGGGCGGCGGCAGAGCGTGTGGGATTGGGCCTCGACGTGCATTCCGCTGGGACGGAAGCCACCCGGGTCAAGGACGACGCGAAGACCGTCATGGGGGAGATCGGCCTGAGCCTCGACGGCCACACCAGCAAGACGCTCTGGGACGTGCCGGACTGGCAGAACTTCGACTATGTGATCACCGTCTGCGACTCGGCCGCTGAAGCCTGCCCCGCGTACCCAGGCCGGACCCACCGCCTGCACTACCCCTTCACCGACCCGAGCGGCGGCAGCCTCGACCGCTGGCGGGAAGTGCGGGACCAACTCCAGAAGCAATTCGATGGGTTCGTGCAGGCGCTCCGGGACGGGCGGCCCGTCCCCGAGAGTTACGAGGACAGCCCGCCCGTCTCGGCGGCCTGACGTGGCCGTTCCCCTGTCCCGCGCGCTGGTGGCCGAGGGGCTGGGCACCTTTGCCCTGGTGTTCTTCGGCCCCGGTGCGGCGGTGGTCCAGGCGCAGACGGGCGCCCTCGGCCACCTCGGCGTGGCCGCCGTATTCGGCCTCACCGTCACCGCCGTCATCGCGGCCCTGGCGCCCATCAGCGGGGCCCACATCAATCCGGCGGCCACGTTCGCCCTGACCCTGGCCGGGAAGTTCCCGCGTGCTCGGGTCCTGCCCTACGTCGCGGCGCAGCTCCTGGGCGCGGTCCTGGCCGCCTTCGTGCTGCTGGCGCTCTTCGGCCTGAAGGGCGGTCTGGGCGTCACGGTTCCTGCGGGGAGCGTGGCCCAAGCGTTCGTCCTCGAACTGGTGCTGACCTTCTTCCTGCTGCTCGTCGCGCTCAGAAGCGGTCTGCCGTGGGTGGTGGGAGGCGTCGTTGCCCTGGGAGCCGCGATGGGCGGCCCCATCACCGGGGCGAGCATGAACCCGGCCCGCTCCTTTGGCCCGGCGCTGGCGAGCGGCCTCTGGACCGCCCACTGGTTGTACTGGGCCGCCCCCCTGCTCGGCGCCGTCCTGGCGGTGGCCGCCAACCACGTCCTGAGTCCCACAGAACCCGTCGAACCCCGTCCTCACCTTGCCCAGGAGTTCCAGCCCGAAGGAGAGCCGACATGACCCAGGGAGAGAGCAACACGTTCACGCCAACCGACACCCGGCCGCCCAGCGTGCTGTTCATCTGCACCGGCAACACCGCCCGCTCGCAGATGGCTCAGGTGCTGCTGGAGCACCACGCCGGGGACCGTTTCAGCGTCCAATCGGCTGGGCTGGAACCGGGTGAAATCAACCCACTGACCCTGAAGGTGCTCGAAGAACGGGGCCTTTCCACCGGCCACCTTCAGGCCAAGGGCGTCAAGCCGCTCCTCGGGGAGCACTTCACCTACGTGGTGACGGTGTGTGACCGGGCGGAAGCCAACTGCCCGATCTTCCCGCACGCCTCCTACCGCCTGTCCTGGGCCTTCGACGACCCCGCTGCCGCTCAGGGCAATGAGGAGGAGCGCCTGGCCGTCTTCCGCCGGGTGCGTGATGAAATTGACGACCGGATTCAAAGCTGGTTGCGGAGCCAGGCATGAGGACCGCCGTCTTCGGGGACGTTCACGGTAACTGCTCTGCCCTGGTCGCCCGTCCGATCAGGGCAACCGTTAACCCATCCGATTGTTGTCATTGACAAGCAACAAGGGCCGCAGTACAGTCAAGGCATGACCGTTGCCAATGACAACAGATTGGAGGAGGCGACCCAGACGGGAGCACTCCTTCGGACGGTGACGCGGCAGTTCACCGAGTTGCAGCAACGGAACTTCGCCTGCTGCGACGTGCAATCCGCGACCCAGTGCGCGATTCTCACCACCTTGGAACGCGAGGGCGATCAGACGCTGCGGGCCTTGACCGGCACTTTGAACCTGGACAAGGCGTGGCTCAGCCGCAGCACCGACGATCTGGTGGAACAGGGGCTCCTCGTGAAGACGCCGCACCCGGGCGACCGCCGCGCCCTGCTGCTGCGCCTCACGGGCGCGGGACACCAGGCCGCGCAGGACCTCGACGCCCAGCTCAACGACCAATCCGCCCGGGTGCTGGCCCGCCTGCCCCAAGAGGACCGGGCGGCGACGTTGCGGCTCCTCAGGGGCCTGAGCGCCGCGCTTGGGGCCGAACTCGACGGGGAGGGGGGCTGCGGATGCTGACCCGAGGCGCACGTCCCGCCGATCTTCCTGCCGCCGGGGCGTTGCTCGCCGCTCTCAACCTGCCCACGGCGGGCGTCGGCGAGCACCTGGGCGGCTACCTCCTCGCCGAGGACGGGGACGGGCACGTGCTGGGCCTCGCCGGGTTGGAGACGCACGACAGAGTGGGCCTGCTGCGCTCGGTGGCCGTCACGCCGTCGGCACGGGGGCAGGGCGTGGCCGCCCGGCTGATCGGTGAAGTGCTCGACCAGGCCCGCGCCCGGGGCCTCCAGCATCTCTACCTGCTCACCACCACCGCCGAGGGCTACTTCCCGCGCTTCTTCCCGCGCTTCGGCTTCGTCCGGGTGCCACGTTCGGTCGCTCCCGCCCCCCTGCTCGCCTCGCGCGAGTTTCAGGACGCCTGCCCAGGGTCCGCCACCCTGATGCACCTCGCCCTGCACGCCGCTTCCCAGGAGGAACCCATGACGCAGACCATCCCCGGCCTCACGGACCAGACCTCCACCTCCGCGCTGCTCGACGCGCTGCGTGCAGGGCCTCCACTCCCCCTGGAGTTCTGGCTCCACAGCGAGCGGCTGGTCGGCCCCGGCTACCACGTCACGGAAGTGAAGGCCGTCACGATTGAAGCGATGGACTGCGGCGGGAGGGCTTCCTCCTGGCGCGAGACGGTGATCCAGCTCAAGGACGGCAACGCGCGGGAGGCGGGAGAGGGGTTCATGACCACCCGTAAGTTCCTGAGCATCTACGACCGGGTGGCAAAGAGCGTCCCGGTGCGCGGGGAGGCGGAGGTGCGGTTTGAGTACGGCAACAGCGTCACGCCCGCCATGCAGTACCACGTCACGCACGTCGAACCCCAGGGGGAGCGCGTGATCGTTCACCTGCGGACGCCAGGTGTGCAGTGCAAGGCTTCTGACGCCTGCGGGCAGCCCGTCGCTGCGGCGGAGCCGGTGGAGGCCGCGGCGTGCTGTGCCCCTACAAGTGGGAGTGGCTGCTGTGGCCCGGCCACGACCGACCTGATCTCCCTGGGCTGATGCCCGAGTCCACTCGCAGCCAGCGTTCCCTGGTGTGGACGCTGGCCGTCCTCACGACCGTGAGCTACGGCGCCCTGTACTACGCCCAGCCCCTCCTTGCGGTCGCCGCCGAACACGAACGCGGGTGGTCCCGCACTCAGACCGGCCTCGCCTTCACCCTCGCCCTGCTGGTCACGGCGCTCGTCGCCCCAAGGGTCGGTCGCGCCCTCGACGCTCGCGGGGGCCGGGTGCTGGTGGGGGGCGGGGCGGCGCTGGGCGGAGTGGCGTTCATGCTGCTGGCCTGCACCTCCAGCTACCCGGCCTTTGTGCTGGGCTGGCTGCTCGCGGGCGTGGCGATGGCCCTGACGTTCTACGAGGCCGCCTTCACCGTCCTGGGGCAACAGGTGAGTGGCGCTGCCCGGACCCGGGCCACCCTGACGATTACGCTCGTCGCGGGGCTGGCGAGCACGATCTTCGTGCCGCTCACCGCCGCCCTGCTGTCGGTGGGGGCACTACGTGCGGCGCTGCTCGCCCTCGCGGTGCTGCTGGTCGCCTTGGGCCTGCTGGCCTGGCGGGTCCTTCCCTCAGTGGGAGGGGCCAGACCGGGTACACCTCGTCCGGCCTTTGCCCCGGACCCCGCCTTCGCACGGCTGACGTTGGCCTTCACGCTCGCGCGCATCGTCACCGTCGGGGTGGGTTTGCAGCTCGCGCCGCTCCTGCTCGCTGCCGGATACGCTCCCGGGCTCGCGGCGGCCCTCACCGGCCTGCTGGGCCTGGCCGCCCTGCCGGGCCGGGTGCTGTTCGTCCCGCTGCTCTCGCGGCTGGGCGCCCTGCCTCTGACCCTGGTGCTCTTCGTCGGCCTGGCGATTGGGGCGCTGCTGCTGCATTTCCTGGCGTCTCTGACGCTCATGGTCGTGGGCATCGTGGTGTTCGGGCTGACGAGTGGGGCCCTGACCTTTGGGGCGGCGAACGGGCAGATGGCGCGGTCGGTGAACCTGGCGCAGGCGTTCACGCCGCTGGGGGTAGGGGTGCTGTTCACCTGGACAGGCAGCGCCCACGTCTCCCTGCTGCTGCTGGCAGGGTCTGCCCTGGCCGCTGCCGGAGTCCTGCTCACCGCCCGTCGCCTGACCGCAGGCGGAGGCTGGACCCAGGCTTAGCCTTGGTGTTCGCCCCACTGCTGGCGCGACCCCTTGACGGGAACGTCCGAGGGGTGCGCCGTGGACACCCTGACAAGGGGTGGGCGGCGGGGGTGCCGCTCTGCTTCGACGGGCTCCGGTGGGTGGACGATCAGCGGCGCGGCCTCGCGGAGGCGCGCGTCTCTGGCACGGTCCGGATGGGATCGCCTGACCAGCCGGAAGGCGACAAGAATGCGGGCTCAACCGTTCGGTCGGCTCCCTGTGGAGCGGTGCTGCAGGTCCAGCAGACCGAGTTTTAGGAGAGCCGCAGGATCCCGGTGGGGCCAGCCTATAGGCGGTGGGGCGCCGAGCGGCGCGGCGAGTCCCAGCCGCCCCTGCGGCTTGGTCCCGGAGAAACGCGGCGCCGCATGGGCAGCGCAGCCACCGGCCACGCTCAAGCTGCGGACAAGGTGTTCAGGACCGGATGACCTTGAGCGTCGCGTCGTACTTCGCCTCCACCAGCTCCAGGAACAGCAGCAGCGCACCCGGGCCGCCACGCACCCTGAACCAACTTCCCACGCTCATGGGACTGTCCGTCGTCCGGCTGACTTCGGTCCAGCCCTGCTCGGCCAGTTGCGGCGAGAAGTGGTCGAAGAGGGCTGCCGCCGTCCTCTCCGCGCCGAGCACGGCGGCATGGTGCCACCGTCCGCCGCTCCCACCCCCGCCCAGGGGTTCCACCGTCGTTCCACTGGGGACGCGCAGGCGAACCGGGGGTCCCCACCTTTCCTGGCAACAGGCCAACCGAACGGCGCGTTGTTCCGGGAGCGTGGGAGAGGCGTCGAGGGTCACCCACGTCACCCCGTCCACCTCCCGGGCGGTGACCCGCAGGGAGAGGTGCTGTTCCCTCGAGGAGCAGTGGAGGTGTTCGGGGAGGAGTGCTGGGAGAAACCCGCCTGCCGGGAACCCCGGCAAGCGGTCTTCCTCCCAGCCGGTGAGCCGCAGTAGGTCACGCCACTGCCCGAGGCACGAGAGCAGGGGCAGTTCAGCGTCGAGGAGCACCCGGGTGTGCCTCCCTGGCAAGCCCCCGGACCGGGGAATCCGGGACCACTGGGTGCTGCCCAGGACCCGTGAACCGGCTGGGAGGGGGAGGTGGAAGCCGGGCGGAAGCCGCCCGACATAGCGGGTCTCTGTGGCACCGTGGCGGAAGGGACCCAGAAGCAGGCGGCGGCGCAATTCACGTTCCAGGGCTTCCATGAAGACCTCCGGGATGAGCGGAATGGGGAGGGAAGTCAGGGGAATACGGGGGGGTCCCGCCCCAAGCAAGTGGACCTGGGAGACGGCCCCTCCGGCGATGCGGACGGCCCCACCCCCAACCCCTGCCGACCGGGCCGGCTGACTGCCGCATCAAACTCCCCGAACTCCTCCGGCTGGATCACGGAGTCCGCGGCGCCACGGGCCTCGCTGGCCCACCGGTCCTGGGGCAGCTTCAAGGGCGTGACCACCACCGGCACACCCCGGAGCGCCTTACCCCCGTGCATGGTGTACAGCTGTTCATGTCTGTTGACCCGGGGCATGTGGAGGTCGAGCAGCACCAAGCTAAATTGCCCCTCCGGTCGCCCGGCGTGGCCGCTGCGGCGGCCCAGGAAATTCAGGTCCTCCTGGCCGCCTGCGGCGACGCTGACCTCGCGCCGCTGAGTTTCAGGGCGACCCGGGCTCGTTGTCCCCGACATCATCAAGTGCTCGGTCATGCAGGTCCTTCCGGCCAGGGCAGCACGGGAAAAGCCTCACCTGTTCGTGACAGTGGACATGAGGGTGGGAGAACCACCTGTCCAGGCAGAGTGTCCTCAACCCCGCCGAACCTCAATGACGGGTGGGCCACTTCCATGTCAGCGCCTCCAGGTTCACGGCTGTCCAGTCCAGACTTTCTCAGCGGACAGGGGGGACGGGCGTTCATACGCTCCCGCCCGCTCCCCGCACCTGGCTGCGGCTCAGGACACCTGAATCTGCATGGTGAGCCCCCCGCCCCCCTGCACCTCGACGTTGTCGTTCGTCGTGTGGTGCGGAATGTGGCAGTGGATCAGCCAGGTGCCCTTCTCCCGGGCCTTCCAGATCACGTCGTAGCGCTGCCCGGGGCCGACGTTCACCGTGTCTGCGAGGTAGCGCGCGCTTTCCTTCAAGGTCTCCCCGTCGCGCGCCACGACCTCGAAGGGGCCGCCGTGCACATGCATGGGGTGCACGAAGTTGTTGTTGCTGCCGACGAAACGCAGCCTCACCGTCTGGCCGACCTTCATGCGGAGGGTGTCGGTTTCCGGGTACGCCTTGCCGTTGATGGTGAAGAAGTTGGGCAGCGCGCCCTCCATGATCATCGCCGGGAAGGTGTAGCCCTCGCGCTTGAGCCACTCCTGCAACTGCACCGTGGAGTCGAGGTCCGCCTTCGGCTCGCCCGCCGCGTTGTTCGGCTTCACGAGCAGCGCCCCGTACAGCCCCAGGCCCTGCTGGCGGTCGGGGTTCTTGTGCGAGTGGTAGAAGTACGTCCCCGCCTGCCGCACGGTGAACTCGTACGTGAAGGTCTCGCCGGGCGCGATGGGCCCCTGGGTCACGTCCGCCGGGCCGTCCATGCTGTTTGGCACGATCAGGCCGTGCCAGTGGATCGTCGTGCTCTCCGGCAGGCTGTTCTTGACGTTGATCCGCACCCGGTCGCCCTGGGTGAGTTCCAGGCGCGGCCCGGGCACCTGGCGGTTCACGGCGTAGGCCGCCACCTGCACGTCCTTCAGGATGTTCCAGCGGATCAGCGAGGTCTCGAAGTTGAACACCTTCACCCCGCCCACCACCTGCGGCGTGAGGGTCCGGTCTCCCCGGGCGTTCGCGGGGGCCGTGAACCGGACCCGGGTGAGGTCCACTGCGGCCATGTCCCGCATCGCCTCCATGTTCATCGTCTTCGTCATGATCATGCCGGGCGGCATCACCAGGTCACCCATCCGGGTGGGCGTCTGGAGGGGCGTGGCGGGCAGCTCGCCCACGGGGGTGGGCGTCTGGGCGGCCGGGCCCGTGTTCGCGTTGCCCCCGCCCATGTTCATCCCGGGCATGCTCGGCATTCCGGAGGTGTTCCCGCTCATGTCCATCCCGGGCATGTTCTGGCCCGGCATGTTCATCTCGCGGGCGCTCATGCTCAGGTCGCCGAAGGCGGCCGCCAGACCGACGCCCGCCGCCAGGGCGAGTACGCTCAGGATGGTCACGGCCGCGATCTGGGGACGCGACACCTTGGGCGTCATGTCCATACCGCCGTGGTCCGGGGACGGCGTGGACTTCCGAGGATCTGGCTGGTCGTTCATGTCACATGCCTTTCATGGAATGGTGGGCGGTGGAGGCGCCTGGCGCGGGCACCTCACCGGTGGTGCGCTCGATCAGGCGCTCCTCGGCGGCGAGGTCGTGTCCGCCCCGACCCAGGGCCCGCACCGTGCCCATGCCGTGCTTGAGACCGCTCGCCACCAGCCAGACGTTGACCGGGTAGGCCACGGCGAAGCCCACCAGGGTCGCCAGGGACATCACCCCCCAGAAGCGCAGCGAGGTGGGTTCCATCGCCGTCATGTCGCGGCTCATCAGGATCACCATCACCGGCACCATGCCCGCCATCACCGCGTTCATCGAGACCCACTCCGGCAGGAACGAGCGCCGCACCGCCCGCAGGTACGAGCCGCCCAGCATGTCCCGCATAAAGAGCGCCTGGAAGATCAGCAGCCCGAACAGGAAGCCGAACACGTACTCGCTGATCACGTCCAGCCACATCGGCAAGCCCAGGGTCGTCGTGATCGCGGCGGCCAGGATGATGCCGGTCGCGTCCCCCGCCAGGCAGTGGATGCTCGAGCCCACACTCTGCTTCCACAGGGGCTGGACGAAGGTCTCGTGGGTGCCAGGAGCCGGTTCCTGGCAGGACAGGATGTAGAGCGCCGCGCCCACCGGGCCGGTGTAGAGGGTGACGAGCAACCAGCCCCACTTCATGACCCTCATCTCCGGGTTGCGGGTGAAGGCGTCCCAGGCGACGTAGGCCGCCGACAGCGCGGTCAGCCCGAACCACACCGCGAGGATGACGTCGATGGTCGCCCAACCGGTCGCGGCGGGAGTCATGCCCGCCCCCGGAACTTGGACGTGGAGAAGACGCGGGCCCGTGGAACGGACCGGCCCTTCACCCCCTCCATCCGGTGCCTGGAGGTGTCGCCCGCGATCATCCAGGGGTTCCTGCCGCCAGGCTGCCTGCGGAGAGGGGCGCCCCCGAAGCGGGCGAGCGCCCGCGCGGGGCGGCAGGACGTCCCGCGCGCGGCATGGCTGCCCGGCGGCAGGATGGGATCGCCGGGGGTCCGGTGTCCGGGCACGAAGTGTCGGGGGCCTGGCGTCTCGCCCTCATCCCGGATGGGGGAGCGGGTCAGGGCGAACTCCTGGCGGGCGGGCCGGGCCTGGAGCATCCGGGCCGCCCGCCGCCACTGGGCACCAGCGGGGACGCGGCGTGTCGCGGCGCCGGGATGGGTCACGGCCGCACTCTGGGTGGGCGCGGGCGCGGGGATGGGTCGTCGGCAGTTCATCTCCACCTCCTGGCGCAAGGCTAGGCGCGAGGTGTTAAGTTCGTGTAACCCGGCCGGGGTGGCCTGGAAGTTCGCTCCCACACGCCCGGCGTTCCCCAGGGTCAACCCTTCGACCCGCGCGGCTCCTGGTCATCGAGCAGGGGAGTCCACCAGCCGGGGCAGGCCATTCTCCACGCTTCACCAGCCGGGGTGTCCACCCCGGCTGACCGGGTGGGCCAGGGCGCTGGTCCATGAGGTTCGGAGCCACACGCCGACTTGAACGGACCGGCCCCGACGATCGGGGGGAGACCGGTCACGGTCCTGGGTCGTCGGGACCGTTCCCGCCCGGCTCTGGGGAGGAAGAGGACGCCTCCAACAGCTCGAAGGTCACGTCCTGGCTCCCGTCAGGAAGGCGGTCGAGGGCGAGCATCACGATGGGACGGGTGACCCCCTCCACGGTGACGCTGGGCTCGGAGATGCCCTCGAAGTCGGCCAGCCGCAGGCCCACCGACATGCCGACCGGCAGGCGCGGGTCGTCGCTGCGAGTGACCTGCCCCACGATCTGGGCGGGGGGAACGCGAACCGTCACGGAGCAGGTTTCTAATTTTCGGATATTCGGAAGCACGGATGTTAGGATAGCAGCATGCACCGCCACGCCATTCCCAGCCCGGCCCACCCGGAGGACCTGAGCCGGGTCACCGCAGTGTTCAAGGCCCTGTCCGAACCCCTGCGGGTCCAACTGCTGCTGCTGCTCAGGGACGGCGAGCGCAATGTCGGCCAGCTCGTCGAGGCCCTGGGCGTCCCCCAAAGCACCGTCAGCCGCCACCTCGCCCTCTTGCGGAGCGCCGAGCTGGTCAGGACCCGCCGCGAGACGACCAGCGTGTACTACCACCTCGCCGACGGGCACGTCGCCCGCCTCCTGCAGGAGGCCTTCTCCCACGCCCAGCACGAACGCCTCGGCCTCCCCGACCACCCCGGCACCGAGACGGTGATGGGAAGCGTCCAGTGAACGCCCTGGCCCCATTCTCCGCGCTGCGCAACGCCCGCTTTGCCCGGCTCTACGCCGCCCAGACGATCAGCCAGATCGGCGACGCCTTCACCTGGGTCGCGCTCGCCCTGCTGGCCTACCAGCTCGCCGAGAAGGACGCCGCCGTCGTGCTGGGCACAGCCCTCACCCTGCGCGTGACCGCCTTCGTGCTGTTCTCCCCGCTCGCCGGGGTGCTCGCCGACCGCCTGGAACGCCGGACCATCCTGGTGGGCTGCCACTTCGCCCGCGCGGTCGTGATCGGCCTGATGCCCTTCGTGGGGGAAGTGTGGCAGGTCTACGTCCTGATGTTCCTGCTCAACAGCCTGACGGCCTTCTTCACCCCCACCAACCAGGCCACCGTGCCGCTGGTGGTTGGGCGCGAGGACGCGGGCCCCGCCTTCGCGCTCTCCAGCGCGACGACCGAGTTGCTGGGCATCGTCGGCCCCGGGCTGGCCGGGGTCCTGGCCGCCTTCGTGGGGGGGCGCAGTCTGTTCTTCTTCGACGCGGCGTCCTTTGTGCTGGCGGGCCTGCTGGTGCTCACCCTGCCCAGCCTGCGGGCGGGGCGGGGGAGGTGGAGCGCAGCACCCTCGCGGACGTGCGGGACGGCACGGCCCGGCTGTGGCGGGACGCGCCGGTCCGCTTCGCGCTCCTGATGGAACTGGTGGCGGCGGTCGCGGGCGCGCTGATCCTGGTCGTGACGGTGGTGCGGGTGCAGGGAGGGCTGAATCTCGGCGAGGCGCAGTACGGCTGGGTGATGGCGCTCTACGGCCTGGGGGCGACGGTCGCCTCGCTGGCGGTGGGGGCGGCGGGGCGGCGGGTGCCGAGGACGACCTTCATCCTGGCGGGGGCGCTGCTGACCTCGCTGGCGATCCTGCCGGGGGACGTGGTGGGCCTGGCGCCGCTGATGATCCTGTGGCTGGTGGCGGGGGTGGGGCAGAACTGGGTGAACCTGCCGACCGAGACGCTGCTGGCCGAACGCACCGAGGAGGCGGCGCAGGGGCGGGTGTACGGGGCGCACTTCGCGTGGAGTCACCTGTGGTGGGCCTTTTCGTACCCGGTGGCGAGCCTCCTGAGCGCGCGACTGCCCGACCACGCCTTCCTGTACGGCGGGCTGCTGGCCCTGGTGATCCTGGCCGCCGTGTCCCTCCTCTCCCGCGGCACGCCGAGTCCTGCGGCCAAGCCGAGTTCCTCGACCGATTGAAAGGAGACGCCCGGCCCGGCGCCCGTCCGGAGGCACGCTCCCGGGCGGGCGTCATGGGCCAACTTCAGCCGCCCTTGAGACCGCTGGCCGGTGGCCTTCACGCAGGCCTGCTGCACTGGAACGATGACCCAACCCGACCGCACCGGCCAGTCCGAACAGACGGCCCAGGAAGACCGCGCCGCCCGCATTCAACGCCTGGTGAACGAGGGCCGGGAAGCGGAGCTGGACGAGCAGGACGACCGGTTCGCCATCGAGAACGGCCTGATCGAGGGCTGAGCCCCGCAGCAGGTGCGCCCCGGCCCGGCGGAGAACACCGCGCGAAGGGGCGGCCTGAACAGGGAAGGCCCTCTCCCCGCTTCCTTCGGCGCTCCGGGCGTGACGGGGACCTGAAGCGGTGGGGCAGAGCCCGCACCGACCTTGTGAGCCCTGCTTCAATGGGCAGAACCCGGTGGGAAACTGGCCGCTCGCCTGAGGCCGCTCCCGACCCAACCAGCGGAGGAGGCGGGTTGACCCCGACGGCCCGCCCTGGTGCAACCGGGGAAACCACCGGTCCCGCTCCACGTCGACCTGATAGTCGGGTCCCCAGCGGTCACACCGTAGTCTCCACGGGGATACTCAGGGCCGTGGCGATGGGCGTGTAGATGTCGACGTCCGCCTCCACGGCCCGCAGGCTCACGATCAGGGCGTACCGCGCGTCGCGGTCCACGTACGGCGGGGTGCCGCCCCGTTTCTCGCGCCACCACCCGCTGACAGGGTAGACCAGCACCGCCTCACAAGCTTGCAGGGTCGTGATGTCCCCGCGCCAGCGGTCCGAGTGAATCGAACCGGAGGTCCGGAGTCTGGGGCCGAACGCCCAATGATCGTTGCCCGCGTCCCGGATGCTGCTCCCCTCGTTGGGCAGGCTCTCACGCTGAATGCGGGCCTTGAAGTCCGCCTCGGTCTCCAGCGGGCCTTTCACTGCAAACCTCAGGCCGTGCGAGGCGTAGCGGAACCGCTGGGCGTAGCCGCGTTCACTCGGATTGGGTTCCACGAAGTACGACAGCGTGACGCGCATCTCAAGGTCCAGGCCCTCCAGCGCCGCCGTGTCGATGGCCGACCAGGGGAAGCGGTGCAGGTGCATCTCGTTCATCCGGGTTCGGCTGCCCACCGCCTCAAACGGGCGCAGGGCGTCCTGGACGACCAGCGTGAGGTCGTTCCGCGCGCTGCGGCGGGCCCGCTCCAGCTGGGGGACGCCGTACCCGTACCGACGCAGGAGGTTCCGGACATCCAGGCGGCGGGACCCGGCCAGGCGCGCCTGCATGGCGGGCGTCCACTCGGCGGAGTGCACCATCAGCGCCCGGATCGTCTCCGGCCAGTAGTGCGGGAACTCCGCCGCGAGTTGGGCCGCCATGCGCGCCCCCAGCGCCGACGCCGCACTCGTGTCCCCGAAGTCCCGCAGGTGCCCCGTCGTGAGGTCGAAATCCGCCGTGAGCAACCGGACGTCCGGGTGCTTGGCATCGAAGGTGCCCCCGTTCACGATCAGGTTGCCGCCTTCCATCACGATCTCCGGCTTGATGGGCCACTGTTCCTGCCAGAGCACGGACGTGCTGCTGGTCGGGGACAGGTCCCCCCGGGCGCCACCGGCCACCATCCCGTGTACCGAGGGTCGAGCAGATTGGTCTTGTCGGTGTACGCCCCCACGGTCAGGACGTTCCACGCCTGGGCGGGGCTGTGCACCTGCGCGGTGTCGGCCGACCCCAGGTAGTCGCTCAACAGGTCGGGAACCGCGGGCGTGTTGTTCCCGGCCGCCACCACCGCGAGGCGCTGGGGCTCGTCACCGCCCCCGGACGTGAGCTGGTCGAGGGCGGCGGACCAGGCCGTGGGCCGACCCCGGTTCACGTCGAAGGTCGCCGTCACCGCCAGGCAGATGACGCGCTGCCGCTCGGGGTTGGTCCCCTCCATCTGCCGCACCGCGTCCTGGGTGATGCGCCCGTAGAGGTGGTGGGGGTTGTGCCCGGCCGGGGGCAGGATCTTCACGGACTCCAGCCGGTGACTGAGCCTCGCCGCCGCGCTCGACAGCAGAAAGGCGAGGACGTCCCCGTGCAGGATCAGCCCCGACATGGCGGTGCCGTGCCCGTCCCACCCGGAGTCGTCCGGTCCCCAGTGGGGGTGCCAGGTCTGCCAGTCGTTCGGGTGCAGGTGCGTGGCGATCAGGGGGTGGGGCCGCGTGACGCCGCTGTCGAGCAGCAGGACGGCCGTCTGCACCGACGCGTCGGGAGGCAGAAGGCGCGTGGCGGCCTCGTCCACCCACTGGGCCTGCTCGGCATTGTTCATGCGCACGAACACGTCGGGCGTGTCGCGGGACAGGCGCAACTCCGCCATCACGACGGTGTGGAGGAAGATCCGGCTGAGCGCGTCGAAGGACCCGTGCACGAGCAGCACCTCCCGGTCCGGGAAGCTCAGGCTCTCCCCGGCCACGGTGAGTTCCACCCGCCGCGCGACCTGCCGGAACTCCTCGGCCGCGCCCTGCCGGACCCAGACCTCCCACCACACGGCCGCCCCCGGCCCGGGCAGCGACGCGGCGTCCCCGACGAAGATGGAGCGCAGGGCGGCGTGCCGGATCCCCTCGATGTTCGTCACCAGGGACGCGCGTTTGGGCTTTCCGCCGGGAGTGTCCACGCTGGCGTACTCGTGGATTCGCCGGTCGTAGGCCTCGGCCGCCGCCTGCGGCACGACCACCGTCGCGACCACGCGGTTCGTCGCCGGGTCCCGCCGGACCGAGGCCACCTCGATGCCCTGTTGCCGACCCTCCAGCCGTTGCAGGAGAGCTTTGTCCGCGTCACGCCCCGTGAGTTCGAAGTCGAGGTACTGCCCCTGCGGCCCCTCGGGGAACGCGGGGTCCCGGGGCAGGCCCGAGAGCGCCTGCCTGGCCAGCGCGAGCTGACCCGCCAGGGCCGCCGCGTGCGCGGCGCGGTCGTCGCGGGGCGTGATGTGCGCCCTGACGTTGCCCTGCACCTCGTACCGTGTGGCCTGTCCAGGGCCCTCCAGGTAGAGGTGGTTCAAATCGCGTCGCGGATCAGTCATGCGGGATGTCCCGCATCTTAGCGGCTCGGCAGCTCATCGGCGGGCGAGTTTGCGTTCCTCAATCGCCGCGAGCAGTTCCGTGCCCCCGATCTGCTCGCGTCCACCCAGAATGGCCGTCTTCGCGGCTTCCTCCGCGGCCCGGGCCACCTCGGCGTGGCTCAGCCCCTCGGCGGCGGCGGCCGCCTTCGACCAGGAGAATTTGGGCGGCGCGAACCGGGCCAGCTTGTTCTTCAGGATGCGGGTAATGACCGCCGGGGTGGGCAACTGGTACTCGATCACGTCGTCGAAGCGGCGGAAGAGGGCCGGGTCGAGGAGTTCCGGGTGGTTGGTGGCCGCGACGATCAGGCTCGTGGAGGTGTCCTGCTCGAGGAACTGGAGGAACGAGTTCAGGACGCGCCGAATCTCCCCCACGTCGTTGCCCGCGCTGCGCCTCGCGCCGATGGCGTCGAACTCGTCGAAGAAGTAGACGCCCCTCATCGTGCCCATCGCCTCGAAGACCGTCCGCAGTTTCGCCGCCGTCTCCCCCATGAACTTCGTGATGACCCCCTCGAGCAGCAGGGTCATGAGCGGCAGTCCCAGCTCGCCGGCCAGGGCGTGCGCGGTCAGCGTCTTGCCGCTGCCGGGCGGGCCGATCATCAGGATCTTGCGCCGCGGGGTCAGCCCGAAGGCCCGCAGCCGTTCCTGCTGCACGTACTCGTGAATCACCCGCTCCAGGCGTCCGGCCGTCTCGTCGGGCAGGACCAGGTCCTTGAGCCGCTGGCGCGGGTGCGACACCGACAGCAGCGAGGCGAGTTCCCCCTTGGGCGGCAGCGGCTGAAACACCAGCGGGGAGGGGGAAGCTGGCGGCGGGAGGCCCTCCCGTGAGCGGGCGAGGTCGATCAGCTTGCGGAGTTCCTGCGCCACGTTGCCGTGCCCCTGCCTGGCCTCGCGCGCCGCGACCTGCAGGGCCACCGACAGGAACTGCTGATCGTCCCGGTCGACGTGGCTTTTCACAAGCGCGAGAACGTGGTTCGAGGTACTCATGGGGCCTCCGGGGCAAAAGGGGTCAGCGGACCTGCATCCCTGCTGCTCAGGGTACGTGAGACCGCGTCTGAAGATGTCCCGGTTATATCAGTGGAAGAGGGCGGGAGGACCCCGACGTCGAGGTTCCCCCGGGGCCACCGAGCCGGGTCTCCTCATCCTCGGCCCACCGCCCCCGACGCCCAACCGGTACACTCCAGGTCAAGCGCGGCGGGGGGAGACATGGGCATGCGGCGGATCACCTGGATGGTCGTCCTCACTCTGTTCACGTGTGCTCTGGCGGGCGGCGGGGGTCCTCCGGGCCCGCTGGCCCCCGACTTCGCGTTTCAGACCATCAACGGTCAGGCCGTGCGGCTCTCGGCCCTGCGCGGACAGGCGGTGATCATTCTCTTTGGGGACGTGCATTGCACGGTGTGCCGGGACAACGACCAGTTGCTGCGGCTCTACCAGGACGAGTATGTCGACCGTGACCTGACCGTGATCAGCCTGCACGCGCACGTCACGCCGCTTGACCTCGCCTGCTACGACGCGCCCTTCCTTTTCGGCGTCCTGACCGGTCGCGATCCGGGGGTGGTGATCTTCCATGAGTACCACGCGACGCTCCCCACAACCGTGTTCATCGACCGGCGCGGCCGGGTGCGGAATGTGGTTCACGCACGCCTCGACGAGTCCACCCTGGTGCGCGACCTGCAAGGCCTGTTGTGAGGCAGAGGTGCGTCGCTCTCCGGGTCCAGGGTCGGGGGACGGAGCCCGGTGAGGCGCCACGGACCGGCGTCGCCGGGGATGGGGCGGGGGTCGTGGCAGCCCCTCCGCGGCGTCCCGGGCCAGCGGCGGGGGAAGGAACCCTCTGACCGGAGGGCAGGGGTCGGCGGAAGGGGGTCGGTCATCCAGCGTGGCCTGACCCCCGCTTGCCTTTCTGCCGTCCGGCAGGCACGATGCGGGGCATGACGAAAAAGTCGACGAAGGCCCCGGCCAAGAAGCCTGCTGCCGCCAAAGCCCCGAAACGCGGCGCCGCCGAGGCGACCGCCGGGCGCGGCGGCAAGGTCGCCAAGACGCAGCTCGTGGAGCAGGTGGCGGAGAAGAGCGGCCTGACGAAGAAGCAGGCGGCCCAGGGGGTGGACGCGGCCATGGACACCATCGTCGAGGCCCTCCGCCAGGGGCAGAGCGTGGGGCTGCCCGGCCTGGGCACCCTGAGTGTGCGGGACACCGCTGCCCGCACCGGCGTGCGCCCCGGCACCAGCGAGCGCATCCAGATTCCCGCGGGCAAGAAGGTCGCCTTCAAAGTCGCTCAAACTTTGAAAGGTGAACTCAAACAACGAAGTCCCGACTATCACGTCCTCCTAGCAGACTAGGGGCGTTCGGTATTTCGTGCAGAGCACTTCGCTCCTTCAAGGTCTCTGCCTCTGCTCCAACTCAATGACTCACAGCAGACTCATCTTGAGGCCTATTAACCTCAAATGTATACTTGTCAGCCTCTAACTGGGTGACAATCCACCATCAACGAAAATCAAGCGCGCGCGGTTCTCTGGGTGGGCCTTTAAATGAACACTATCAAAAGCCGCCCAATTCTCAAAAATTGTGATGCTCCCGTGCGCAGACCGCCAACAGACGACCACCTGACCTGTGTGGAATATCACGCCGTCAAGGACATGACCTATGCCGCTGACCCCTGTGGTATCGGCCGCACGCATGACAGCAAAAGTACGTGGGAAAGTGATGCCAGTGTGACTCATCGTTTTCTCCTATTCACATTCAACATATCCTGGTTACGAGAGCAGTTACATATACGGATGTAAGTTGCAGCGATGGCCCTCCTATTAAGACGTCCGCTGTCTTTTAGAGCTCATGGGACATGTAGGTACGGACATCCTATAAACTTTTAAGATCGAAGGCGGGGCTGAAGATGTGGCCGACGCAGTTGTAGAGGCGCAGTGGCGGGTGGTGATTCTTTTGGTGCTGACGCCCGACCTCGAACACTATAGGAGTTGGAGCCGCCATTAGCAGGTGGATGATGCAATTCTGCCCGTAACGACTTTGGATCGCACTGAGGAGTAGCGAGAACTCTCGCCTGAAGTGCTTCAGTTGTTTCTCAGCGATGAGAAAATGTTTATGTCGATGCCGCTCGGGAGTACGGATGTGGATCACTGGCGTATCGGTGGGCACGTCCGGGCCAAATTGGCTGGTCGTGATCAGACCGCTCATCGAAAGGCAAAGCACGACTTCACTCACTCCTTCTGTATCGGGCAGAGAATCGACTTCATAGGTAAAATCGTCGGCAACCTGGGCGGCTTCCTTCCAACGGGTGGGACTGCCGTCCTGAACGTTCATAACGCGTAAAGGTCGAGTGCTGCCGACAACGCTGCCAAAGTAAGCGATGGCTGGCATCTTGCCCAGGCAGAAGATCGATAGGTGTTCAACGTCATCGAGATCAAGTCCGGCCCAACGACGGGTGATCAACTTCCGCAGCTCAGCCCAATGTTCAGGAGATTCCTCTGTCGTCAACGGAAGGGTCAAGCGTGAAGGCTTTGCCTGATCTGGGAAGAAGTCGGGCAGAACAGCATCACGCATTTGCGAAGCGTCGAGGTTTGTCACCTGCTGTTGGGCATCTTCACTTTGAGTTTGTTGAATATATGTTCTGAACGCTACGATGTGGGTACGCTTAGGTTTCAAGCTTGTCAGGTACCAGATTCTTTCTTCATGCTGCTGTTTAATCCCTTTTAAAGCTTCTGTAGAGAACTTAGGGTCATTGGGGCGCGAGTCAATCTCATGGTGGCAATCAAAGCACAGCAGCATAATGTTGTCGATGGAATCAGCCTTCTGGCGTGAATCGATAGGATGGTGACGTGGGGCTTTCGGCCCGCCCTGACCGACAATATGTGCCCTCTCAGCACGGTTCAACGGCTCGAACGTCATAGGGCTCTCAGTGAGAAGGTCGTTGCAAATCTCGCATCGTCCCCCAGCCGCCACCCAGAGCCGAATCGTGTTGAATTCGTTGAGGTTCGTGTGACCTTTGACTTCCTTCGTGATGGTTTTCGGGGGTTCCCAAGTCATACCCTGAACTCCGTGTGGGTTTCGCCTATGAGAGTGACGTCGCGCCCACCTTGATTGGCATGCCAGACGCGCGTGATGGCGGTGCCAACAATGATGAAATGCAGCCCGTTTTCGCGGGCCTCCTCCTGCTTCAAGTGCTTCCGCCAGCTGCGCAGGTCAATCGAAGACGGCGTTGGGCAGGGCTCCGGATGTGTGTGCCATTCCCCGAAATAAGTGCGGGTACAGCCGGAAGCAAGCCACATTAGGTTCAGGAGTTCCTGATGCGGCTCGACACTGCGGTGAAAGCGGGTGCGCGTGCGGCGGTCTCCGGGCTGCGGCGAGGTAAAGCGATCCAGGACAAGGTTGCCCTGCTGGCGCTCATGACCAACAAGGATGCCGCCAGCCTCCGTATTCTTCGGGTGCACCTGTGTATAAGCCCACATGGCTTCCAGCACACGTCGATGCACTTCAAGGATGCGTCCTGCGGTCGTCCGCAGCAGCAGCGTCATGGTTTCCCTCTGCACAGCGGGCAGTCGGGATTGTCGTACGCTTCGCCCCTGCGCAACGCACCGCGCTTTTTGAAGTAGCGCTCGGACAGCTGGTGGCCAGCCGCTTTGAACGCTGTGGGGCTGCCTTTCCATGACCGGAGGAGGCTGCGAGCGAGCCTGCCGTGGAGGACGTCGATCGCTGTTCGGACGGCCTCCTCAGCCGTCTTGATGGCATCAAGGTCGGAGTAGGGCGTGTGAAACGTCCCGCACCCCAGCTCGTCGTGCCCGATGTGCTGGTACGGCGCGCCGAAGGATGCGGCGTTCGCCATGGGCGCTTGGGGAGACGAGTACAGGCATCGTGGGCAACCAGCCTCGCCTGGGATCACCGTCAGGTGATGGCCGCCCAATCCCAGAGCCTCTAGCCAGAGCAGCAGCGTCGGTGGACGATAGGCAACGGGGAAGTCGCGCAGCGCTCTGGCCAGCATCAGCTGATGCGTCGTGTCGCCCGTGGCATCGACGGTCAGGTCGAAGTCCCCCAGCTGGAAGTCACCCTGGCCGAGGGCCACCTCGGTGCGCTTCTCGACCGCTGTCACCTTAAGGTAGGGGTACTTCTCGTGCAGAGCCTGTTCCATCCCGGTGACCTTCGGCTTTCCGACAAAGCGCCGACCGAGGGCATGCCGGTATGTGTTGCTCGCCATGAACTTGTCCGGGTCGACCAGCGTCAGGTGCCCAACTCCAGCGGCGGCGAGCATGGGCGCGACGTAACCGCCGAGCGCTCCGCAGCCGAGCAGGAGCACCTTCCTATCGAGGAGGGAGGCGGTGCTGCCACCGCGCGGCATGAGGTAGGCCGCATCACGCCGAACCACCGAGAGCGGCCCCAGCTGAATAGGGAGAAGATTAGCGTCCAGCGACAGAACATGTCCACGACGCATCCCCCTGACCTGCACGGCGACCAGACCAAAGCGGTGTTCTTGTGCTCGCTTGGGGCGGGGGATGCCGAGCACCAGTAGATCTGCCGTCATCTTTCGGCTGGTCAGAAGGTCGTCGAGCACAAGTAGGTTTTCGGGCGATAAAGATCCGCGAACGATGTCGCGCAGTTGTGTGGGCGTCCACTGTCTCCTGGAGAGCGGCGGCACGATGAGCGGCGTGGGCTCCAGCGGTAGGTACAGGGCTGAAGTACTCGGAGTGCTCATCCTCAAGTCGCGGTGGCGATTGAACTCGTTGGGCCCAAAGTCACCGCCCAGGTCGCCGACCGCCTCGTACGGTTCAGGCGGGACATGAGCAGCTTGACGCCGTATGGACGTGCGGCCCTTGGCGTCCTTCCTGCCCTCATCCGAAGCCCGCCAGGCAGCCAAGACGCGGCAGCGCTCGTCCGGGACGAAATAGGAGGCGATGGCCGAGGGCTTCGACTTCGATCCGGCAGGAGGCACCCAGTACAGGGGGAACTCGTCCAGGAGTTCGTGATTGTCCGGAGCAGTCCAGGCATCCTCTAGAGTCGTTAAGGCTCGCCTGAGCGCGTCAAGAATTACCTCGACGGGGGTTTGTGGGTCAAAGGCTTGGTCGCGCGTCGGGACGTAGCAGATGTCGCCGTCATGCCCCACATGCGCAGTGATGCCATCAGCCCGTCCTCCCTCGTCGGCCACGAGTTGGACGTAAGGCAGCTGGGATGGGAATGCGCTGGTAAGGCCAACGCGGAGCGTGACGCTGTTGGTTCCAATAGTGGCATCGCCGACCAAGCACGCAGCGATGCCGCGGTTGCGAGCCCAGGGGAGGCCCTGAGGCTTGGTCGTGATGGTGGCGTTGGCAAGCAGGTTCAAACGACCGACTTCCTCAAGCCAGACGATGAGTTGGGCCCGGCTCGTCAACGTCGAGTTCACCCCGAGATGGAGGGGGTCAGGATGGCCGCGGCCTTCTTCACGGAGTCCTTCGTGCCTTCTTCTTCCTCGTCCTCACCGTCCGGAAAGCCCTTGAACTGCCCTTGCAGGACCTTGCAGGCATCCGTGTTCTTCCCGGCGTCGCCCGCATCGCGCAGGGCGTCACGGAGGTCAATGAGGCGATCCTCGAAGATTTCCATATTGCGGTTGGTCATGCGGGCGAAGACATCCGTATAGGGAGCAAACGGCAACTCAACCACCAGCCTCCGGCCGAGCTCATCGTCTTTGTCTCCCTTCATGTTGTCTTGAAAGGTATCGAGCAGGTTCTGAACGAAGTTCTGGAGAGCGGCGCGGTCATCGGTGGTGCCGTAGAGTTCACGCCCCTGCGGCGTGAACATCGTCAATCCGGCCACGGTGAGGCCCACCCCAACTGGGGAGGCATGGCTGGTGGCCGAGCGGTACTTGTGGTCGCGCCAGCGCTTGAGAGCACGGAGTACACGCTTGAACTGCTGGCGTTCCTCCTTGATGGAGAACGTCGTCCTAATGCGGCGAGCGAGTTCGCTGGGGTGGTTGGTTTGCCACTCAGGGCTCCCGGCGAACTCCTTGCCCCGGGCGAGCGGGAGTTCAATGTCCGTACGCATATCCGGGTCGGCGTAGGCGGCGAGGTCAACGTGGCAGCCGTCATCAAAGGTGACTGTGACGCATGGCGTCTTGATCTCCACGGTACCCTCGTCCAACTCCAAGTCGAGGGCATCGCGAATCAGGCGCTTGATCTTGGTGGGGTCGTCCTTGTAGTCACCCTGTGTGGAATCGATGTTGAAAACGGCGCCGACATCAATGTCATAGTCGTGTTGTTCGTCAATAGGCTTGACACCGGTTTTGAGGCTATAGCTGCCCTGGTCGAACTTCTTGAAGCTGGGTGCGGACTCGTCTTTGTCTTCAAAGAGCTTTTTCAGGCCCGACCGCAAGGCGTCAAGTACCTGCTCACGCCTTTCACGAAGGGTAGGCTCCTCCTCGGTGGTACCCAGTTGGATCTCTTTGTCGAACTCGTAGAACTGCTTTTGAACCTTGGCCATTCGTCCCCTCCTATAACGAGTACGGAAATACGTGACGGGCGTAAAACGAGGCCAGCATAACAGTGCCGCCTCAATTTGTAAATAGCATAACAACCACACGTCAGCGCTCTTGAAGGCGGACGGAACTCTAGAGGAGGAATTTTTAGGGAGGTTTTAGCGGTCTGCTGACGGGACATACCATACAACCAGAAGGTGATCCTCCCACAACCTTCAACTCATCGCTGGGCAAGCACTGGATCGGGCTGGGCATCACGGCTGCCTTAGCAATTCTCGCGCTGATCGGCACGGAATGATAGTTCGACTGCGTCTCTCCACCTCTCATGTTGCCACCCCGGGTCTGGAGCAGGGCGTCACGTCGCAGGGGTCGGGCCGCCCCGCGGATGTCCTGCGCTCACCATCTCGCCGCAACTGCGCTTCCGAACCCCGCCTGACCGCACTACAGTGGAGTTCCCTTTCCCCGCTTCCGTCGTCCGCCCTCTCGCAGGAACCGCTGGCCAGGAGTCCGGATGCGCCGAACCGCTGCCCACGACGGCCTCACCCTCAAAGCCTACGCTGGCACCACCGGCGTCCTCCTCGCCTTTGACATTGCCCCAGAACGGCGCCCGGGGCTGCTGGGGTTCGCCGTCCACCGCTCCGCCCCCGACGGCTCCGAACGCTGGCTCCCCGGCCAGCTCGCCTTTCCAGATCAGCCCCATGAGCCTGGCGAGTCCCTCCCCACGAACGTCGCGCCCATTCAGGCCTTCCGCTGGAGCGATTACGCGGTCTACCCCAACCGCACCTACACCTACACGGTCCACCCTGTCTACGGCCAGCCGGGTGCCCTTGACGTTCAGCCCGGTCCCAGCGTGACCATCACCACCTCCCCCCAGGACGCTGGCGAGCACATCGTCACGTTCAACCGCGCCGCCGCGGCCAGCCAGGCCTTCGCCCGCCGCTTTCCCCGGGTCGCCGAGGACCTGCTCGCCCGCAAGAAGGCGGGACAGGCCGCCGTCCTGCCCGCCAACGCCCTGGAATGGCTCAGCCGAGGCGCCCTTGAGCAGATTGTCCGCTTCATCGACGACGCCCAGGATGAAACCTGGGCCCTGGACATCGCCATCTACGAGTACGAACTCCTCCCCATCCTGCACGCCGTCGAGCGGGCCGTGCAGCGGCGCGTGAACGTCCGCGTCGTCTACCATGCTGCCGCGAGGGACCCGCAGACTGCCGAGAACGAGCACAACCTCACCCGGGTTCCCGAGGCGTACAAGCGCGCCCGCGTCACCACCCGCATCCACCACCACAAGTTCATGGTCCGCAGCCGCCTCCAGGACGGCAAGCGTATGCCCCACGCCGCCCTATGCGGCAGCACGAACTTCACTGAGAATGGAGTGTACCGCCAGGCCAACGTCGTGCATGTGGCGCAGACTCCGCACGTCGCCCGGACGTACCTGGACCTGTTCGAGGTGCTCTTCTCCGGGCTAGCCCCCAAGGCCACCAAGCAATACATCGACGAGCACAACCCGCTGCCCGGGTCATGGGGGGAGTGCTTTGTCGGCTTCTCACCCCGCAGCGGTGAGCGCGACCTGGACGCATTCGTCACCCTCATCAAGGAGGCGAAGCGTGACGTCATGTTTTGCACTGCCTTCGACCTCGACGCTCGTATTCTGAACGCGCTGTGGGGCATGGAGGGCGACGACGTCCTCCGGCTCGGCCTCCAGAACCGCCGGCAGGAGGGTCCCCCAGCAACGGCCGGGGAGACTTCTGGGGGCGAGATCGTGGGAACGCACCGTGACCGTGGCCGGCAGTTCGCCGCGGCGGCCCTCCTCCCAAGCGGCCTGGAGGGTTTCTTGCAGGAGAACACCGCCGGGCAGGCGGGCAGCATCCTCATCCACACCAAACTCGTCGTGCTCGACTTCACCACGGACCGTCCCACTGTCATCAGCGGCAGCCACAACTACTCCAAGAATGCCAGCGGGGGAACGACGAGAACTACCTCGTGCTGCGCGGCAACACCGACGTCGCCGACGCCTACGGCTGCGAACTCCTGCGGATCTACGACCACTACCGGTTCCGCTGGCTGCTTCGGGAAGAGGGGGCCTCCGCCACGCCCACCCTCGCGTTGACCGACGCTTGGACGCAGGACTACTTCGGCGGGGACAAGTTCCGCACGCTGGATCGCGAGCGCTTCGCGGGCACAGGGGGGGCAGGATGACCGATCAGGACGTCGCTGGCCTGCGAGAGTGCAATCTCGTGCTGGAGGGAGGCATCACGAGCGGCATCGTGTATCCGGCCCTCATCGTGGAACTCGCCCGGACGTACCGCTTCCGTTGCCTCGGGGGTAGCAGCGCCGGGGCGATCGGCGCCGCCTTTGCGGCCGCTGCCGAGTACGGTCGTCAGTGCGGGCAGGGCGGGATGGACGCCTTGGAGCGTGAGGCCGCCTGGCTCGGGCAGGGGGCCGTCCCCGGCCCCCTCCACCTCCAGCAGCTCTTCCAGCCGCAGACACGTACTCGCGGCACCTTCAACTTTCTATCGGGAGCGGTCGGGAAAGACTGGGGGTGGAGGGGGCCGCTCTCCGCGATGCGTGTCCAGCCCCTCGCCGCGATTGTGGGTGCTCTGCCGGGCCTCGGCTCAGCCCTCGTCGCCCGCACGAACAAGACCTCCCACGGACGCCTGGCTGGCACCCTCATTGGCCTGGGGCTTGGGGCTGCCGGGGCAGCTACAGCCGCACTCGGCGTATCGCTCGCCAGCATCAAAAGCGTGCTGGAAGGAAATCACTACGGACTGTGCGACGGCTCAGGAAGCGAAGGGGGCGGCGTGCCCGCCCTGACGGACTGGTTCACCGACGCCCTCGACCGCGTCGCGGGCCGGGGCACTGGGGGCGATCCACTCACGTTCGAGGACCTGACGGCGCAGGGCATCGACCTCCAGATGATGACGACCTGCCTGTCCCACGGGCGGCCCTACCGGCTGCCCTTCACGCGGGGAGACCGGTTCTACTTCCGGGAGAGTGAATTCCGCGCCCTCTTCCCCGAGCGGGTTGTGAAGTACCTGCTTGAGCACCCCCGGCCGATCTCCTCGAACGACGAGCGTGCGGTAGCCCGTCGCGCCCGGCTCGCCGCACAAGGGCTGCACCCACTCCCCGCTGGCCCTGCCCTGCCCGTCGCACTCGCGGCGCGGCTGAGCCTAAGTTTTCCCGGCCTGATCAGTGCCGTGCCCCTGTATACCGTCGACTACTCTCTCGCCGTGCCGGAGAGCGAGCGCACCGCGGAGTGCGCTTACTTCTCCGACGGCGGCCTCGCCTCGAACTTCCCGGTGCACCTCTTTGACGATCCCCTGCCCAAGCGGCCGACATTCGCGGTGAACCTCCGCCGCTATCCCCGTGGTCAGGAGCCCTCGGCGGACGAGGCAGAGAACGTGTGGATGCCCGACGGGAACCGCGGCGGCCTGAACCCCACCTTCAGCCCCATCGAGGGCCTCGGCGGCTTCGGCCTGGCCCTCCTCGACACCGCCAAGAACTGGGGAGACGGGGTGTTCGTGCAGGCGCCCGGGTACCGCGACCGCATCGTGCACGTGCACCTGGCTGAGGACGAGGGCGGCCTGAATCTGGGGATGGACGCGGAGACGGTGACGCGCCTGATGGAGCGCGGCCGGGCCGCCGCACACCTGATCACCACTCGTTTTGCGTCGGGGACCGCATGGGACAACCACCGCCGGGTTCGGCTGCTGTCGTTGTTGGCGGGGGTGGAAGCACTGGCGAGGGAGTTCGAGGCGGAGGTCGGCTTGGTGCGGGAGGGGGAGATGCCGTGGCCGGAGATCCTCGCAGCGCGGAACCGGGGCTACCCGCTCTTGGCCGCGGGGCAACAAGTGGCGGATCAGGTCGCACAAGCGCTGCAAGACTTGGGCAAGGAGCTGAAGGTGTCCCCCGTGTCTCTGAGGGAGCGGGGCGCGCCCCGCCCACAACTGGAATTGAAACTGAGGCCGGAGCCATAGGCGGGGCGGACCGTGCTGAGCAGTGTAGGAGGCCAGTTGGACGAGCCCTCCCTCGAGACGACCCGCCACTTCCGGGGGCCAAGGAAACGGACAGCTATCAGGACTGGTGGAAGCCGCAACGTCGCCTGGGCGCCCGACCGCTCACAACCATGATGGAGAAGGCAAGTTCGACGAGCCTTTCCACGGGTTAATTCCTAATTAAGGTAGATCGTGGCTCTGTCCCGTCCCCTGTTGATGCCGGTCATGAAATCTGGCAACTCAGGGGCGTTGGCACATCGCCTGGGTTCTCCGAGAAATCACTTCAGATCAAGCACTCCGATGATCTGGATATCAATTAGACCGGGCAAGGACTGCTTCGATAATGCCCTCAAGTCCATACCACTCGTAGCATTCCACGACACGCGGCATCTCACCAATCTCCTTCGCTAGATGTGGCGCGTCGCTCACGTAATCGTCTGGATGCCATCTTGGGCTCAGACCTACAAAGCCTTCTTCCACAAACTCTGCTACGTGTCGCGTGCCCCGCGTCACGGCCTTGAACCGATCGTCGGGGAGCGAGCCTCCCATAAAGAACACAACGTTTCTCTTCAGGTTCAGCCGCTGACAGAAGAGAGCAATCGCCTTCAGGTCCAGTCGGCACTTTTCGTAGTTCCAGCGTCCTGCCTCCCAGACCTCATAGGTATAGAACTCATGCTCACCCGGCTGACGTCGCTGCGTTAGCAGCACAAATAGATCTAGGTCTGGCTCCATCAGGGCTGGGAAGAATCGCTTTTTCCGCTGATCTCCGAGGGCAGGTGACTGTGGCAGCGCGATAAAGAAGACAGTGCCCAACTGATCTCCTATATGGAGGTCAGCAATCCGCTGGCACAGTTCCTGCGGGTGCTTGTACCAGTGTCCTGCACACAAGCCCGGCTCCCGACTTCGGCCCAGGAGAAAGTCGCGGCTGACCTGGAAGTAGTCAGTGATGAACGTCAGCGCAGCTTCGTCCAGATGGGCCACCGTCTGACTTGGGCTTGCCAGAACGCCTAGGCTGAAGCCGAAGGGGGCTAACAACGAAGCGGCTCGCAAACTGTCCAGAGTATGCCACTTCAAGACCTGATGTAGCCGGTCATAGATCAACCCATAAGGCGCTGGCAAATCCGTGGGGATCACGCGCTCTGCTTTTGGGGATACGTGCCGCACCTGCGCCGTATCCTGAAAAAGCTCCAGAGGAACGGCGCCCAGGGGCGGGCGGGCCGATTCCACCGAATGAAGGTGCCGCACGAGCGCCGGCCAATTGGTCTCCCAGGCCGCATCAGTGCCAAAATCGAAGTAAAGCCGGGACTTCAGATAATGCGGCAGGCCCGCCCAGCCGTCTCCAGTATTGAAAAGCAGCGGTACATACCGGGTCTGGCGCGGGTCACCGTAGACAGCTGGACTGATCAACTGCGTTTCAATGCCCACGCCCCCGTGACGCAGATTGGCCTTCTGCACATACTTGGCGTCCAGCAACATCAGCACATGTGTAATGGAAGGGTCACCAACAGCCTGTTCCATGAAGACGTTTGTATCCTGGCCGGGTTTCAGGTCCCACTGATCGAAAACAACATCAATGCCGGCTCCCCGAAGGGCCCTGGCGAACTCTTGCCTGATGGTGGGCGTCTCCCCAGGCGTAGGAGAGGAATGCGCGGGGTGGAGGAGCCATGACTGGCCCAATAATCCCATGGAACAGCTGCGGTCCCGCGAGGGTGGCGATGGTGCTGGGGTACTACGGCGTGCACATGGCGCTCGCCACTATCAGCGCCGGCACTCGCCCTTCCCCCATCTCGTACATGCGCGCGGACGGCATTGCGCCCTTCGCCCGGCAACTTGGCCTTGATGCCACACGGGTCAAGCAGGCGAATGTGAACACCATCCGCAGCCTGATTGCCAATGGCTATTTCGTGACCGTCTTGGAGCGGCTGAAAGAAGTCGACAAAGTCCTACACTTCCGGGTGGTGTGGGCCCTCGACGACCAGCGCCAGGTCTTCAGCGCGGGAACATCGTTGGCGGGGCCGTAGGCATGGTCGAGCGCCTCCCAGAAGATGCCATCAAGGTTAAGGGACATACCGGGCTTCACCCTACCCGCTGCGCCGGGAAATGTCGGGACGGCTCAACCGGGTGAACCAGGATGAACCGCCTGCCGCCCGCTTCCTTCATGACGGGCAGGGCTCGACGAACTCCGCGTCCAGCCAACACTCCGCGTGCCCCAGGTCTAGGGCGCTGTTCGCCCTCCCCGTTCTTTCGTACTTCCAGGGAAACACACTCCCGATGGCTCCGGCTCAAAAGGGGATGAGCAAGTTGAGCAGCCGGCGCAGCTCGTCCGGGGTGTCGTCCGCCGTCCGAGTCGCCGCGCGAGCAGCCAGGTCCCGGAACTCGTCCTCGGACGGCAGCGCCGTGGCCTCCACCGTCAGGGTATGAGCGGAACACACCGCCTCCCCCCCGCACTCCACCCGCACGTCGCACGGGAGGTAACAACGGCCGGGTTCCAGGTCGAAGCGGGCCCGCAAGACCCCCTCAGGCGCCGTGATGACGAAGACGAAAAGGCCAGGAATCACTGCCCCCATTGTGCGCCCTGCCGCCTCAACGCACGAGGGGGGCGTCAGCCCCTGGCCTACAGGTTCACCACACTCACCCCCAGCAACCGGACCCGGTGCCCGGCAGCAGCTCCGGCGTCAGGACCTCGGTCACCGTCTGAGCCAGCTCGTCCGCCCCCTGGAACGGCTGCTCGCGGGTCCGGTGCCGCGTCACCGTCGTCCCGTCCTCGAAGCTGAGTTTCAGCACCGCCGTCCGCCCCACGTAGCCCCGCTTCGACCACCGAGCTTCGACCTCCGCCGTGAGGGACGGCAGCTCGGCCAGGACAGCCTCCCGCGTGCTCAGGTCGTGGTCGAAGGTGCGCTCCACCCCGATGGACTGCGGCTCCCGGTGCACCTCCACCGGCCGCTCATCCACCCCCGCGCCAGCTCGCACAGGCGGGGGGCGAGCTTCCTGAAAGGCGGACGAAGGTATGCATACTCATCAGTGCTTCGACGCGTCTGGAACGGAGTATTCCTTTCCTTACCAACCTAGTTGAAAACAGTTCCCATTCCAGCGCGTGCCGAGCCGCACCTGCCCATGCAACACTGCCCTCATTTTCCTGCTCAGGTCACCTCACCTGTGGCCGTTGCGAAGAGGCTTTTTGGTTCAATTGATTTTCGTCCGCGTTTCAGGAGCTTCCCGAACCCAGGATGGCCTGGAGTTCCGCCAGCGTCCTCGCCCGCAGGTCCGCTCCTGTCAGCATGCCTCGTATCGTGTCACTATCGGCAGCCTGGCTGCCAGAACGCTCACCATGCGGTTGTGGTAGTTCATCACGGGGTCACGTCTGATGTCGTGTCCATTCCACTGCTCGGCCCAGTGCGCGTCGCGGCCGATCCAGGCGATCTCGTAGGCCAGTTTGAAGATGGAGGTCGCCACCGCGCCCGCGCTGGCCGGGTACCCCGCCGCGATCAGCAGGTGCGCCGTCCGCAGGTCCTGCATCACCCGCACGAAGATCTTCCGGCAGACCAGATTCGCCTATGAAAGCTGCGTGGCGTTGGCCTCTGGCTGGACGGCCAGCAGGTTAGACATCAGGGCATAAGTTCGGGCGGGCAGGTCGTACACCAGGGACTCGGAATGCTGGGCCGTGAAGTCCAGCGCCGCGTTCTCCCAGTCGGCCACGGTCCAGGCTGGATCGGGGTTCTGCCAGGCCTCATCGCGGAAGCGCGTTATGGCGCCCAGTATGGAAGAACGGGGCGACTGCGAGCCCCAATGGGAGCAGCAGCCTTCCGGAGCCCGCAAACCCGAGGGTAAGAAGGGGCGGTCCCTTCTATACTGCCCCGGTGCTGTTGCCGATCAGTGCGGAACCGCTCAACTTTCCCCTAAACTTCACCTGGACGGACAAGGCCACCGCCAAGGCCGGCGCAGCCCTGCTCACTCAGGGGGACTACGACGCCATCGAATTGCGCCGGTACGCGGAGCATCAGAAATGCCATGGCTGCGACACCCGCGAGAAGGCCAAGACGCTGGTCGTCGTGCGGGACCGCCTCACCGGCGAGACGTTCGAAATTGGCCTGCAGTGCATGGGGGACCTGTACGGCGTCAACATCGGCACCCTGTCCCAGCACGCCTCGGACGTGGCTAAGACACGCCGCAGCCTTGCCCTGAAGCTGGGCCTGTCCGGCGACCTCCCCACCGAGCGCCAAGTGGCCATCATCCGGGAGGCCGTGGCGACCTATGTGCCCGTGCCTGAGCGGCTGCTTCGCGAACTCGACGGCTTGGACGTGTGGAATCTTCCGCCCCTTGAGCAGGACCGGGTGCGGGACCTGCACCAGCTCGCCTGCTACCACCGCGAGTGGCGGGAAGCACCCGACCATGCCCATCGCCGCTGGCGGGCCCTGAGCGGCCACCCGGCCTTCGCCTACACGCCCAGACGTCAGGAGGTGCATGACCGCTGCATGCGGGCCCTCTCCGCCGCGGCCCTGCTTCCGGAGACGGAGATCATCCGGCTGATCAGTCACCTGCGGGAGGCGGCCGCCTTCAAATCCAAGCTAGCCCGGCTGGCCGCACCCGAGGAGTTCCCTAGCCGGGAAGCGTATGAGGCGGCGCTGGAAGCCCGGCTCAGGGCCCGGGTGCGGCTGGGCCAGCCGGTCGACCACCGGCTCTCCGGGGACCGGGCCGCGGCGGTGTTCAACCCCACCCAGGTAGTGGGCCTGGAGGCCCGGGCCCTGTACGCCACTGCCGCCGTGTGGGACGACGAGGCGGAGCCCTTCAGGGAACGTCTGCACGCCACGGAACCCTACTGGAAAAAAGTGCGGCGGCCGGTGATCGCTGTCGGACCGGTCGACTTCCAGCAGGTTCCTCCCGTGAAGGGCCGGCGGTACAACGAGAAGGACGAGGAGTGGGAGGAGTACGACAAGGAACCCGCCTGGACCTTCCGTTTCCGGCGGGTGGCCTGGGCCCTCGTCGAGCCCTACACCGACACCTACCCCCTGTGGCACACGTACGGCCGCGACCGTCTGGAACGCTACACGTGAAAGCGGCGGAGCATCTCACCGTGAAGATGCGCCTGCCCGCCTGGCGCGGGCACTACCCGGACGCCGACTTCTGGGAGCCCTGGCACATGGCGGTCCTGCACCACGGCGGGATGGGGGGCTCCCCACCGCCCGTCAGCGTGATGGCGGACCTCTACCACCCCGCCCGACCAGTGAACAACCCGGCCTCCCGGCTGTTGCTCACCTTCGAGAAACGCACCCTGCTGGGGCACCTGCCTCCCGAGATGCGGTTGGAGCATACCGTCCCCCAGAGTCTTCTGGACGAGTGTCTAGAGGCACCGGTCGAGGACCTGCACGCCTTCTGGGGCAACCTGGACAGCCACGTCCACAAGCATGTCGTTCCGGACGAGCAACCCCACCTGGACGCGGCGGCCCGGGCCATTCGCGGGGAGGTCCGTCGCCGCGGCCTGGACCCCGATCTCGATCCTGATTTCTTCCCTACGGCCGTGACGGACGCAGCGTCCTACGCCGCACTTGCCCGGGCCATCCTGTTCGTCGCGTTGCTTGCGAACACTCCACTGCGGTTCCACCTGTACTGCGCGCGGGCCGACTTCGTGCCGTACGCCGCGCTCACCCTGAACATCGACATGCCCGAGGCGTTTCTTCAGGCTCACGGGGAGTCGGGGACGCGAGAAGTGGTCCTTGGGCTGCACCTCGCCGTCGCGGAGCGGCTGTCTCTGCCCAGAGAGACGCTCTTCGTCCCCATCCTGAACCGTGAGGTCAACTTCAGTACCCTGTATGCCCCGAAAGCGGCTCAATCTTCACGATTGCGGGCCGGTGGCCGGTCGAGTATTGTAATTCTGCAATAATGGACCATTCTAGGGGGGTGAGCATGAGCGACGCGGACAAGAAAGTACAGGCGCTGGACGACGAGATCCTGGAAGACACCGTCCTGGTGCACCGCCGCATGCGACCCCGCGTCCAGCGCCGGGAGACGCTCGTCACCCTGGCCCTGCGGGCCCTCCTTGAAGCCCCCGAAGGACGCCTGGAAACGCCGATCCTGGCCTCTGACCCAGTGCGGCGCTGAAGGGTGGCGAAGGCTTCGTCCTATAGGCAGGCGTTGTGGCGCGCAGGAGCCCAGGCTTTCTACGTTACTTCCTGCACGCTGCGGTTAAGGACGCTCCGTATCTCTTCAGGAGTTGTCCTTTGATCAGGAAGACAGCACCGGACCAGTATGGAGGGTCAAGGGATCAGCGCGACCGCGAGGCCGCCACTTCCTTCCCAATCACGTCGCGCATCTGGGGAAGACCGATCTCTGCATAGGCATTGGCCGCCACGTTCAACCACACCGCCACCCGATCGTTTGAATCTGCACTGCTCACCTGCATGTCGGCGTACAGTCGCGCCTGCTCGAGAAGGGCGCGGGCCAGGACGCGGTAGGCCCGGAGCCGGGTCGTCATGCGCACGACCTCTTTCATCAGGAATTGCGCTTCACCCAGGAGCTCAGCCCCACCGTTCACGCCTGACCGGAACTGCTCACGCAACAACCGGATCTTCAGCAGTTGCGTCTGACCCAGTTGAAGCGACACGATCGGAAGGACCCGGTCCACCACCTTCTGCACAAACGCGAACTGGGCCTGCGGTTGATCTCCAAGACGAGCACGCCAGAGTGCGACGGAGCCCCGAAGCAACAACGCGCTGTGTTCGCCGCGGTCCAGTTCCAGCGTCGTGTACATGCGCTGGGCCAACCTGGCGTGCCGGTCCACCGCCTCAATGTCGTGGTCCGACCTGGCCGGGTTGGGGGCTGAGCAGGGAAGATCCTGCGCCTCGCTCAGGTACGCGCGGGCCAGGTCGAGGTGGACATCCGCCCTGAGGCGGTCGAGGCCGACAGGCCCTCCGTCAGAGGTGTGGTTCCGGGTGTTCAGCGCCGCGCAGAGGGGCTCAAGGAGGCGCAACGAGGGCTCGCGTTCCTTGCGAAGGGTGGCCAGCCGGCCGCCCAACGCCGTATGTCGCCAGCTCAGCTCCTGGCGCACGGCCGATTCCTGCGCTCCGTCCTGCCACATTAGGGCGACGAGATCTGGCACCAGGGCGTCGTGCTGTGACCCCAGGGCCTCAAGGGCCGTGCGGGCCTCCTCAAGGTCAACATACATCAGGGTCCGCACACGATGACGCAGTGCCCGGAGGTGGACATCGGCGGGCGGGTTCATCTCCACGACCTGTTGGCAAAGGCCCGCGGCCTGCACGAGGGACAGCGCCTCACCCTGAGGGCCGCGCAACGTCTGGGCGAATTTGAGCACCTCCTGGGGTGTATGCCCGGAGATGGGCATATTGATCTCGGGCAGCTCGCGGAGGGCCTGAATACAGCAACTCCGGTCTGTGAGGCGCAGGGATGGCGCCCGCCGCGACCTCACCAGAGGCGCTCCGGCGGGCCTCCCCGAGCCACGACCAGGAGCTACACGGTCGCTATCGAGGACCTCCAACTGGTGCAACCCCCGCAGTGCAATGGTCTCTCCAGGCGTGACGAACACCTCAAGCTGTCCATTCTTCCGCAAGGCCTGGTACACGTCCTTGCGGTATTGCTTGGCGTCCACGGCCCCCCTCGACTTCGGGGGTTTGAGGCCCAGACTGCGTGGGTCCAGCCCCACGACCTCGCCTGTGAGTAAGAAGTACGTCGCCTGCCCTACGAGCTGCCGCAGGATCGGCTGCCGCCGGTCCACCATTGTGCTCCCCCGCCGGCGTGACGTCTTCCAATAGATGCGCGTTCCGTCCTTCGTCGGCACGGCTGTGGCGATGAACGCCGCCTCCGACTGTTCGGACGGAACACGTTGCTGTTCAAGGTGCAGCTCCGTCAGGCGGGAAGGCGCATCTGCCATGTTCTGATCGTACTCAAAGGGGCTCGTGAAACATTGTGTGTTGCAAAGTGGTGGAATTTGCGATGGAAGGTGCTCACTGACGGTGCGAGGGTGAAGACGTACCCTGAACTCACCAATCGGCTGGCCAGCTCATCGGTGTCGGAAGTCGTACCCTTTAGCCATCGTCACAAGCGAACGGAGGGGTCAGGAGTGAAAACGCTCGTTACGCTCGGCGTCGCGTTGTTTCTCGGGCATGCAGCGGCCACGAGTTACCGCATCGGCATCTTCGTCAATCCGAACGTCACCTCTAGCGGCTCACTGGGACCGACCGGTGACGCCTCCTCGGCAACGCTCTCCGCCTTCGGTCACATGTGGATCGCCTTCATCGTGGACGACCGCGTGGACAGCACGTACGGATTTTGGGGTGAAGGCCCTTTCGGCTTCGGCGGCGGTGGCTTCCGCGACGACAGGGAAGTCGCCGATACGCAAGCGTTCTTGCGCGGTAACGTTAACGGCATGATCGCGCGTTTCGCGCACGTCAACGACACACGGTTCAACTGGGCCAAAGCGAACATCAAGAGTTTCTCCGGCTGCACCTCGTACAAACCGGTCGGCGGGACCGGCGGGCAATGCAACTGCATCGACTTTGCCACGCGCACGTGGCACGTGTTGACGGCGAACTGGGAAGACTTTCGCGTGGGCCCCACCACGAACCTCTCCGTGTCCACGCGGCAAGTCGCACGCATGATTCAAGACAAGAACGGCGGGTACATTCAAGGCGACTTGGACGGCGGCAAGGTGTGGCGGTGACCGAGGCTTCCGACGACCCCTGCCGACTGCCACGCCGAACCCGCTAGGCCTCGTCGCTGTCTTCTTCGGGGTCAGGCGGCGCAAACGCGCCGCCTGACCCCGAGTTGAACAGTGGCTAGATCAGATGGGTCATGTGGTCAAGGGAGGGCGCCACCCCGGTCTGGAGTCTCGCCTTCGAGTTCAGATCGCCGGTGCCTCAACTTCATTTCGCAGGACACGCACCGCGTTCCCCACTCCTCCGGGGCCTGCCTGGAAGAAACCATCCGCCCAGCCGCCACCAAAACCACCGACCTAGGCTCCATCCCTCAGGACTTGTCGGAGGCCCCTTCCTGGCCTTCCTGTGAGCGAGCATTTTTCCTGACGTCTAGAACAGCGTTTTCCACGCCCTACTTTTGCTGTGGACAGAAGGCAGGCGTTTCTTTTGCTGCAGCCACAAGAGGACCAGAGGGCACGCTGTATTGTTAACTTCAAGCCATGCCGGTGTAGGGAATAGACACACGGATCGACCGAACCAACCGCCAGATGCCTCCTGCAAGATTTTTCCAATAAGAGCGCTTATTGTAAAATTCCACGGTGGTTCCCACCCTCCACCCCCGCCTCCGCGGCTTGACCCGGCACCCCCACGCTCCCCTCGCCATCGCCGCCGGTCTCCCCGACTTCCTCACCCGCCACCCCCACTTCCAGGATCATCCCGTCACGAACCGGCTGCGCGACCTCGCCCTTCAGATCTGTCGAGCGACTACTCCCGAACGAGCGGCGACCCTGGCCGCCGAACTCCTCGACCTGGTGGAAGCCATCACCCTCATGCATCACGAGGCTGGGCATGCCGCCGCGTACTACGCCCTGACTCCAGCCTCGCGGGTCCGCCTCGTCCGGGTGACCTTCGACCCCCAGGAGATCCCGGTCCCCGGCTTCGACCATTTCGCCGCCGTAGTGCGCGAACTCCCGGATACTTGGCCCCAGGACGAGCACGAGGCCCTCCTCGAACTCGCCTGCCTCCTCGCCGGGCCGCTCCATACTCCCGAGTACGAGGGCCGGTACGGCCAGGCCCACATGCGTCAGGACGTGGCGCTCCAGGGCACCGATGCCCTGCGGGTCGAGGAACTGCTCTCCGCCTTCGCCGAGGACGGACTGGACCCAGAGGCACAGCAGCGGGAGGCGGAACGGCTCGCCACCGATCCCACCCTGCTCCCGCCCATTCGTGAACTGGCGCGGGTCCTGTTCGACGCCTGGGCGGAGGGGCAGCGCGATGTTCCAGGCTCCGTCCTGGAAGCCGTCCTCGCGCGGCACCTCCGGAGACCGCAAGAATGACGGGGTCTGCCCTGGACCTAGTTCGCCAGGACCTGCACGACCGGGCCCGGGCCTGGGTATCGCTCCACCCCGACGAGCGGCGTCGCCGCGCCGTTCAGGCCTGCGCCGAAAAAGACGCCGAAGCGCTCTGGTCCCTGGTCGAGGCGTACCTCACCCAGCACGCGCAGTCGGGCGTGCTGATCAGCCGCCACACCCTGCTCAGCTACCGCACCGGGGTCCGGCAGCTCGTGGACCACATGACAAACCGAGCCTGGAAGGTGCTCGGTCCCGAGCGTGAGGACGCTCAGGGGTGGGTGGGCGACCTGATCGCTTCTGGCAAGTCGATCAGTACCGTGCAGGCAAGGGTCGCGGCAGGCATCACCCTGTACAAGGCCCTGCGCTGGGCGGGCGCCACCCGCGCTTCGCCCTTCGAGGACGTGCGCCTCCCCCGCGACCGCCGTCACCCCCTGGAGAAGAACGCGCCGTACAGCGAGAGCCTCGTCGCCCGGGTGCTGACCCGTGCCCGGGAAGCCTACGGAGAGGCAGAGACCTCAGCAAAGCGCTCCCGGCAACTGGAAGTGTGGGCGCTGTTGCTGGTCCTCACCCATTCGGGGCTACGCATTGACGAGGCCCTCAGCCTGCGCTGGCCGGACGTGGACGCGGGCGAGGACGAGCCGCACCTCGTCGTGCAGTCGGGCAAGGGGCGCAAGAGCCGCGTGGTCCCGATCAGCCCCCGCCTGGCCGACGCGCTGCACGCCTATCGCGGTGTCACCCGGACCCGGCGGCACCGGGAGGACTTCATCTTCCCGTACCGCACCTGGCAGGGGGCGGCGTACCACGTGCGGCCGCTGTTCGCGCGGCGGAACGGGGGGAACGACTTCCGGGGGTTTCACGCCTTCCGCAAGTACATGGGGAGTCGGCTGTACGAGGCGCTGGGGGACTTCGTGGCGGTGGCGGAGGTGCTGGGACACGCCAACGTGAACACGACGCGCGGGTATGTGCGGGTGGGCGTGAAGCGCGCCCGGCAGGCCATCCGGGAGTGGTGAAACCGGCCGGGCCGGGCATGGCACCGCCCTTACCGAGAGGCGTTTCCCGCACCAGGCCTTCAGCACATCGGATCACCGCTGTCCGTGGACAAGCTGGCAGAGGACAACCTCGCCGAGAGCGGAAGGGCCCGCGTCCACCCTGACCCACAGGAACAATGGGGGGATGCCGCCCTGTCCGCAGTGTGCCCCGCACCCGGGTCATCCTCCCGGTCCTCCCCGCCTGCCAGCAGACGCCGGGCGCCAGACACTCCTCCTCAGGTTCGACCGGTGCACCATCACCACGTCATGAATGACTGGCCGCTGCGCTCCGCACAGGCCCGCGAGGAACTCACCGAAGCGCTGGGGGACGTGTTCGAGGTCGGGCGCGACCAGGCCCAACTCCTGATGCTGAGCCTCCTCACCACCCTGATCCAACACCAGCAAGCCGGGGGAGCCCGCGTCTATGTCCGGGAGAACAGCTACTTCGTCGGCGCGCTCCCCCTGTTGCCAGAGGTTAGGGAACTGGCAGGGCTGCGCCCCAAGTATGAGCAGTTGTACGTTCAACAGCCCGCTCAGGCGCACCTGCTCATTCAACGGGCCCTGCTCGCCCGCCTGGTCCCTCACGCATCGCGTGGTGGAGCAGCATGAACAGCATGAACGCCCTCTCCCCTCTCCACAGCCTGCAAGTGCTCGACCTCCTGGGGCAGGGACCGTCCACCACCGGCGACATTGCGGCCCTCACCGGCCTCCCGCGTGCGGACGCCCACACCCTCTTCAGGACTCTTCAGGACGCTGGCTTGGTCTGCAAGGCCGCCGACCGCGCGGGAACTCTCCGCCTCCATCATCTGACCACTCTGGAAACCGAGCCCGCCGAGGTGACCCAGGAGCGGGTCCTGGCCGAGGTCGAGCGGCGGCGCACCGTGGCCGCACTCGTCACCACGACCGGTTTTCCGCGCACAGTCGTCACGGACGTGCTCACCCGTGCGCTGTGGCGAGGCGAGGTGAGCTGCCGCTGCATCGGGAGCCTGGGGGTGTTCACCCGGGGTAAAGCCTGGCAACCGAGCGTTTCCGGTCAACCGACATGAAGCGTGAACGGGTACGAAGGGGCGGGCGAGGGTCAGGACGTCCGGCCACTCAAGCGGGCGACGCCTCGCTCCAGCAGCAGCTGGAGGAGCGCGGGCAGCAGAGTCAGGCTCTCCCGGGTGAGCTGCTCGACCCGTTCACGCGGCAGGCCCAGCAACACCGCCTGCTCGCTGGCCTGCATCGGATGGATCATCCGCGGCGAAACCCCCTCCCCTTCGAGGAAGATGTAAGTCGCGCGGAAGTTGTCGTGCGCGTCGAAGACCAGCAGGAACGCGAGGCCCTGCCGGAGCGGCACGCCGAACAGGGACTCGCCGGGACGTACGAAGAACAACAGTGCGCCACCCCAGGCCTCCTGCCCAGGCAACTGGTCGGGCAGCTCGAACCAGACCGCGGGACAGGTAAGGGTCAGCAGCCCGTCGGGGAGCGGTAACCCGCGCAGCCGTTCATAGGTGGAACGGCTCAGGGTGCACAAGCGGGCCTCAAACAGTCGCTCCTGGAACGTAGCCTCGAATTGCGCCTGCAGTTCAAGCGGAGAAACTCCCGTGCCATGCAGCAACTCGTACAGGTGCAGCAGCCCGTCCTCTTTGTGCCAGTCATAGCCCAGGCCCCGCCGGGCATCACGTTTCATGGTGTCGATCAACATCCCGCCCTCCTGAACAACCAGGTTCGAACAGAAGTCTAGGGGCGACAGGGCGCGACCACAGCCAGAGCAGGTTCAGTGGCACGCGGACGGCCACAGGGCTTCCCATTTGCCCGACACGCTGCAGCGTCCAACCTGACCCGCCACCACACTTCAGGGTGGAGGACATCCACCCATGACCACACGCCTCACCCTGCTCGCCCTCCTTGCCCTCGTCTCCACACCCGCCGTCGCCCTGAAGGACGTGAACGTCATCCTGACTCCGCAGCAAGCCCAGCACTACACCCTGACGCTCGGTCCCGGCGCCCTCGGCACCCTCGTCTTCCCCGAGGCCGTCAAGGACGTCCTGGTCACACGCGACGGGCTGGTCGACCGCAGGAAGGACGGCAACCGCGTCCTGCTCGCGGGCCTCGCCGGGTACGGCTCCACGCCCCTGCAGATCGTGACCGACAGCGGAACCTACACCTGGCGCCTCACCCTGTCGGGCGACCACGCGGGCAGCATCGTGAACGTCACCGTGAAGGACCCCGAGGAGACGAGCCCGGCCCCACCAACGCCACAGGCCAGCGCCCCCACCACCAGCCTCCGCCCGGGTGCGGCCCTCGGCGCCGAGGAGACCCCGCGCTTCACCTTCACCGCCACCCGCGACGGGAACATCCTCGTGGTCAACTACCGCGTGCAGGCCGGGTCCCGGGCGATTACCCTCAACGAACGGCAGTTCGCGATCAACGGTCAGAACGGCGGCAGCGTGCTCGTCAAGACGAACCTCGGCACGCTCGTGGTCGCTCCCGGCACCACCCGCTACGGCACAGTGACCGCCAGCGCGGCCGACGCCGGGGTCAATCCGACCGTTCTGTGGCCGTACCGCGTCGGCATCAACGAGTACACCACCCGCGCGACCCTCAACGTCACGCCCAGCGGCAATGCCCAGCGGTGACCTGCACACCGGAGTCAACCTGATCACCCTGGTGGGGATCGCCGGACCCCTGGCCGCCCTGCACGTCTCCCAGGACCTGCTCCTCTCGCTGGCGGCGGGATACCTGACCGGGACGCTGCTGATCACGCCTGACCTCGACCTGGCGGGACACGTGCGTGTGCGGGCACGGTGCAACTGGGGTGTCTGGGGAGGCCTGTGGCGCCCGCTGAGCCTGTTCGTGCGGCACCGGGGCGTCACGCACACCTACGTCCGCGGACCGCTCCTTCTGCTGGGGTACGCCGCCGTCCTGCTGACACTGCCGGTCACCGCGCTGCTCGCCGTGGACCGGGCCCTGGACGTCCCCCTGCGGGTACCCACCCCGGACGGGCCGCTCTACGCGGTGGCGCTGGGCGGATACCTGCTCGCGTACTGGCTGCACCTGTGGCTGGACGGATACCGGCCCTGGAACGTGCGCCGGTGGTGAGAGGAGGAACCCCTTGAAACAACCGACCTTCGCCGATGTCCTCCGGAGCGAGGCGCGGCTGACCTTCTTCCAGTTCGGCCGTCTCCGTCCTCCAGGCGGCAGACGGTGGTCTCGCTCCCAGCAGGACGCGCACGTCCTGGAACGGGCACGAACCTTCCTCGACGAGCGGGTGATCGGCCAAGCGCTCGCCGCCTACGGAGTTCCCCAGGCCGAGCGGGCCCTGCGGGTCCTCGACACGGTCCGCGCCCTCGTCGAGGCGGAGGCGGATGGGCAGACGGTACGGGCCAGCAGCAATCCCTTTCAGGAAGAGAACCTGTATTACCTTCCCCCATCCGCCCTGATCGTGGTGAGCCAACCCACCAACCGACGGAGCGAACCGGCCTGGGTCAACCCCCCGCCCACCGTGCCCGAGGTGGAGTACCGACCGCCGGTCGACCTGGCAGCCCTCGCCGCGCAGCCGGAGCTGTCCGTCCCGCCTTCCCCTGCGGAAGGGCCTGAATGGGAACCCGGACCCGAGGTGATGGTCACCGACCATCCACCCGTTGCAGTGATCACGCCTGGTGGGGCCGTGTCCGACCCACGGCCCCACCAGGACCCGGAACCCAGAACTTTTCCGAAGCGTGGAACACCTGGGCACATGTCCATCGCCGAAGCGCTGCTCCACCTCGGCTACGGGGACCTGGAGACCTCGGAACTGTCGGACCCGCGCCTGGAACAGACCCTCCTGAAGGGCGGGAGGATCAACGAGGACCTGGCTTTCCGGGCACTGGCCCTCTCGCGTGGTCTCCCCTTCGTGGACGTGGGCCTGGACCCGCCCCACGAGGACGCCGCGCACCTGCTCGACGAACCCACTCGCAGGACGTACCGGGTGTTCGGGCACCGTCTGGACGACGGGGAGTTTTTCGTCCTCACCGACCAGCCGCAACGAGAGGCGGTCCTCCGGCGGGCGGTGGCCGAACGCAGCGGTCAGCCGCACGTGGAGGTGCTGGTGACGGGGTCCGCGGCGCTCGACCGCCTGATGGGGGGAAACGACACCACGCCCACGAGGGTCGAAGAGTCCAGCCGGGAGGTTCACCAGGAGCAGGCCGGTGAGCCTCACCTGACCCTCCTGCTGGCGGCCGACACGACCATCCAGCCGGGTGAGGTCACCGACTACCTGGGGACCGACTTCGACCCCGACCTCCACGCCCTGCTGCTGGCCTGTCTGGCCCACGCGCATCGGCGGGTCGTCGTGCTGCGGGTGCCGGGCGCATCGGCCTGGCCCCTGACGACGGCCCCGACCGAACACCGTTACCCCACCCTGGCGCGCGAGGATGCGCGGGCGCTGGTGTGCACGGGTGGCTGGCCGGAGGAGGACAGCGAGCGGCTGACCGCCGAGTGGACGGTGGACGGGTCGGGGGCCGTCCTGCGGGCGCTGGCTCAGGACGGCGAGGTGAGGTTCGAGAGTCTGATGCTGGAGCGTGAGCTGCTGGAAGGCCTGTCTCTTCCCGATCCCCGGGAGGCAGAGGGGGGGAGGCGCGGACACCCAGGGGTATTCCGTTGAAGCTGGACAGAGCGTCCAGCGCCTCGTCGGGGAGCGCCGGGGACTGGCCTGCGTCCAGTTTCCCGTATGGGCGCATTCCAACCCTCTTCCAGGCGATCAGACCCGGGCTGTCGGCTATCAAGGGTTTGGACAGGACACCGGATGACCAAGCTCCCGGCTCTGGCGCCTCTCTCCCTGCGATGGGGCCTGCCGCTTCGGCATGTGCCGTGGATACTCGGGCTGGTGCTGCTCGTGGTGCTGCTGGAGGTCGTGGTGCAGTCACGTTGGGTCGTCCCGTGGGTGATCGAGCAGACCGGCTGGACGCCCAAGCGGGGTCCCTCGGACGAGTTGCTGGATCGGATTGTCCGGGGCCCCATGATCGAAGAGGCGCTGTTCCGGCTGGTCCTGATCCCCGGGCTGGTCGGTTTTGCCGCCTTCCTGGGCAACCCCGGGGTGCGTCGTCCCCAAGAGGCCTGGCGCCTGTTGCCGTGGTTGAGGGTCGTGTCGTTGGTGAGCTGCGTCGGGCTCAATGCCTTCGACGTGTTGAAGGCGGCAGTGGATCAGCGGCAGTGGAGCCCCACCCCAACATGTTCATCACGCCCCTGGTCCTGGCCTCGTTGTCCCTGAGCCTGCGTCAGCGGCATCCCGGCGGACGACTTTCCCCCGGCTGGCTGATCGGCTGCGCGGCGGTGACGAACACGCTCTTCGCGCTGGCGCACCTGTGCAACTCCCCCGATCTGCCTCACCACCCGGCCGTACTCGGCCTGGTTATCCCACAACTGATGAGTGGGGCGGTGTTCTCCTGGGTGGCGACGCGCTCTGGCCTGCGGGCCGCCATGCTCTGCCATGGGTGCGACAACGCCCTTGTCACTGTCCTGGGAGCGGTGCCGCTGGTGTGGCGGGTCCTGACGAGCTGAGACGCGGCTCTCTCCCGACCCCGGAGAGCGGCCGAAGACCCCTGGGACAGCTCACGAGAAAGGGTCCTCGCGCTCTGCGTTGACACCCCGAAGTTCCAAGTTGTCCTACAGCAGCGCCCGCGTCCCGTGCAGGGGCTCGACGTCCTGCACTTCCAGCCGGGAAAAGCGGCGCTGCGCCCCCTGACGACGCTGCAACACACCCCAGGTGTCGAGGTAGTTTCCCTTGCCCTGCCCGGCGAGCACGACCGCCAGTTCCCCGTAGGCGGCCAGTTCCAGTGGCACCAGTGGTGTCTCCGTCCCCTCCGCCCGCTTCGGCGTGAGCCCCAGTCGAATGTTCGTCACCGGCACCTCGTTCTCCAGGCGCTGGGCCTGCGGTGGGGTGATCAACACCCCCCGCGCCCGGACCCGCCAACGGGCACGAAGCAGCCGCGCGGCCCCACCGCCGTCCAGTTCCAGGCGGACGTGCTCGCTGGGCAGGCGCGCCGCGTCCTGAACCGCGATGACGATCTCCCCCTCATACGCGGCCAGCACGCCCGTTCCGCTGATCGCCTCGCCCGCGCCCAGCGTCCCCAGCCGTCCTGCCAGACGACCCGCGGCGACGCAGGGCTGGTAAAAGACCGTCCGGATCGGCGTCCCGTCCTCCCGAGACCGCTTGAACTCTCCAGCCAGGGTGAACGTGGCGAACTGGCCGCCGGGTTTCAGGACGCCCGGACGCGCGAGCGCGGCGGTGAACTCGGCGGAGGTGCCGTGGGTCAGCGTCATCATGGCAGCATGCTGGGGGAAGGTCAGGTTGGAAGGCGCGAAGTCCAACCTGACCCGGCCGCACAGTGACCACATGCGACGACGGTTTCTTTCCCTCACGCTGGGGGCGCTGCTTACCCTGGCCCTTCCCGCCCGGGCCGTCTCCCAGCCCGCCCTGGCCCTGCAGCACCTGCCCGTCGTGTATCAGGGCTGGAACGACTGCGGCCCGGCGAGCATCGCGATGGTGCTGGCGTATTACGACTTCACCGTCCCGGTGCAGACCATCAGCCGGGCCACCAAACCGTCCCCGGCCAGCTATATGCAGGTGGAGGCCATTGAGCGCTTTGTCAGCCGCTACGGCCTGCGGTCCGTGCAGATCCGGGGCAGCCAGATTCCTTGCTGAAGAATCTGATCGCGCTGGGTGTGCCCAGCATCGTCTTGCAGTACGCCCAGGAAGTCGGCCAGGTGCCGCATTTCCGAGTGATCCGTGGGTTTGACGACCGCTTCTCCCGGCTGTATCTGGCGGACCCCTTGATCGGGTACGCTTACATCTCCTACCAGGACTTCGACACCCTCTGGAACATCCAGGGCCGGATCAGCGTCGCGGTCTATCCGCCCGCCATGCACGCGCAGGTGATGAGGGCGCTGGGCGTGGGGGGTAGCACCCCGTCACATTTCTCCGGTGCGGTCACGCCGGGGAGGTACGCTTGACGGCATGAACGTCGACCGGCAGCGGGCAACGGACCTGCTTTACGAGAGGCCCTACGGCGACGGGGCACGGTTTTTTCTTCCCGACGAAACAGGGCGGCCGGTCGAGGTGGAGCGGCTCCCCTCCACCGTCTGGCGGGCCCGGCAGCGGGTGATCGGCATGCACTTTCTGCCTGACCCGGACTACCTCAGTCTGGTCACGCTGTTTGTCCCCGTCTGGGAGGGCGCTGACCCGCCCCTGCTCTACGAGACGGTGCTGGTGCGCGGCGACGAGGGTGAAGTGGTGGCGCGGGCGGCCACCGTCGAGGCCGCCCGCACCAACCACCGCACCTTCCTCACCCAACTCTGTGCGCGGTATGGCCTGCCCACGCCACCTGAAGAAGTACCCGAACCGTGAACGCGGTCGAGAGGACGTCCTCTCCCGGCGCGGGCAGACCAAACTGGGCGCAGGCCTGGGCGAGCGTGAAGACGTCAATATCCTGCTCCTCCAGCCTGCTGCGCAGGCAGAACACCGGCTGGCGGCTCAGCCGCATCCAGGCGGCCTCCCGGGAAGCGCCCGGCGTTCGGAACGCGAGCAGTTGCGCCGCCCAGCAGGAGGCGTCCCAGGTGGCCAGGGTCCGCCCGGCGGAAAGGTCCAGGGCCCGCTCCAGCACGGCGGACACGCAGGGGTCACGGCGGCTCGCCGAGGTCGCGTAGGCGACCACCTGCCCGTCCTTCCCCAGCAAGGCCGCGCCCGGGGCGGACCAGGATGTGCCCTCGGGAGCCAGCACGAACACCGGCGGCGGGTCCAGCTCGGGGTCCACGGACGCCAGCGCCTGGTAGACGGGGACGCGGCGCCGGACCCGCATCACATAGCCGACCTGGGGGCCGACCGGTCGCAGGGTATAGGGGGGCGTTTCAGTCCAGTCCGGCGGAAAGACGAGCATGAGGGCAGTATGGGTCCACCGCAGGTTGGTGACCTTCCCGTCTCAGGTGTGGTCACTGCTCCAGGCAGGAAACCCGGAATCCACGGCGCGCAGCCGCGAGAGCATGTCCTGCGCCTCGCGCGGGTCGGCCTCCTGCTTCAAGCGCGCCAGGATGCCTTGGCGAAGCTCGTCCGGGGTGACGAACATCCAGGGTTGCTCCAGGGCCAGGGGTCCCCGGTAGAGGCCCAGCACCCCACGCAGGGTGGCGCCAGGCAGTTCGCGCAGGTCGCAGCGGGCCCGCACTCCAGGAGCCAGGCGGTAGCCTCCATCCACCCGGACCACCGGGTCGCGTGCCTGACCGAGGACGCCCTGCCAGCTCGAACGCAGCCCTCTCAGCGCGACGGACAGGTACACCCGGGGTCGCCGGGAATCGCTGAAGAGTGCCTCCATCAGCTCGCCCGCCGAGTGGACCTCGCCGTCACACAGGTACGCCAGCAGGGCCAGCGCCCGGGGCGGCAGTTCCAGCACCCGGCCGTCCAGCCGGGCCAGTGGCGTTCCCAGCAGGCGCACCTCCAGGGTGTGATGCTCGAGCGGGCGCTCCTCGACCGGGGGGAGGCCGTACCCACCCGGGGAGATCTCCAGGGAGGTCCACCCGGGCAGAGGGTCGGCCGGGAGGCCATCGGCCCCGCTGTCCGGAACCCGTCCACATAGGCGCCCGCCCCTCCAGGGAAACCAGTTCCGCCAGGTGGTCACGACGGCCGCACCGTACACCTGCTCGTGGCCCTCGCGCCCACCGTGGACCAGCGCCCGGACCAGCGCACTCTCACGGAGCGCGACGGGACGCTGGGAGGGCGGCGGCGGCATCTCACTCAGACAGGCCCGCAAGACCGCCTTGAGGTCCGACAGGGTGGGCTCCACCCAGGGGTCACGGGGCAAGAGCGCCTCGAGCTGTCCGACCAGCGAGAGCGCTGCCGGGTATTCGTGGCGGTGCACGTGCAGCAGACACACCCGGAGACCGGCCTGCACCTCCAGGGTGTGGTAACCCCCCAGGCGCGCTTCCTCCAGGGCACGCCGGGCCTGCCCGAGCGCCTCTTCCTCACCGTCGCCCAGCCGCAGCTCGCGGTGAGCCAGGTGTGCTTGCAAGAGCGCCCGGCTCGCACCGTACCAGCGCCCGACGGGGACGGTCACACGCGGCAACTGCCCCAGCAGCAGGCGGGCTTCCCGGAGGTCGCCGAGGTCGATCAGGAGATGCAGCAGCTCAAAGGTCACCGTCAGGTCCGACAACGCCAGCGGCAGGTTGTAGCTGTAGACCATGTGAGCCTGACGCGCCGCGTCCCGTGCGGCCCGGACGTCACCGAGACGCAGGCAAGCACTCGCCCTCGCAACGTAGAAGACCCCGATCTCTTCGGCGGGCAGCCCCACCGCGGCGCCTGAGGCGGTCTGCAACTCCATCAACGCGGCGCCGGAGCGACCCTGCGCCACGAGACACAACGCGAGCCAACCCAGAGCGCGCAGGCGCGGCGCGCTCCCCTCCGGTGAGGCCCTCACCGCCTCGCCGAGGACGCTCACAGCCTGATCAAGCCAGCCGAGCCGCAGGAGCATCTCCCCCACCACGAAGCTTGCTTCCGGTTCACGGGCGCCCTGGTGCCGGGCGTGCTGAGCCACCTTCAGGGCGCGGCCCACCTCCTCCTGATGGGTCGCCAGCCCGTCTTGTGCGCGGGCGAGCAGCAACTGCTCGTCGGCGGTCAGTCGATTGAAGTAGGGTTCCAGGTGGGCCCGGACCTGTGACCAGTGGCGCTCACGCGACCAGATGGAAAGCCGGGTGCGGGCCAGCGCCAATGCCCCCTCCTCATCCCCGATCTCACTGCGCAGTTCCAGGGCGCGGATCGGCTGGGTCGCCTCGATGAGCGTCGCCAGCCGCTCACTGGACTTGCGGAAGCTGTCCGCATCTGTCCGGCGCAGCTCCTCGAGCATCGCCTCACGCAGCAGCGCCGGGGGAGCCACGCCGTCGCCGTGAGGACGGAGCGGGAAGCCCAGCTCCTCGAAGCGGCGGAGGTAGTTGCGGGGAAGACCGAGCGCCTTGCACACTTGGCTGCCGGTCTGACGGTGCCAGACGTCCAGCAGCGCCGCCGGCAGGAGCCCGAGGTCCTCGGGGGCGAGGCGTCCGACCAGTTGCTGGGTGTACTGGTCGGGCTGCCCCTGCCCCCCCGCCAGGATCAGGGTCGGTGCGGGCCAGCCGTCATACGGGTTGTCCGGCACCCCCAGAGCCGCAGCCTCCTGCGAGGTGAACTCCAGCTCTTCCCGCCCCAGGACCGTGACCTCCGCGGGAAAGTACGCGGCGAGCGGCTCGTATCCCGAAACGATCACCTGGACCAGGGGAGCGACACGCACCGCCAGTTCCGCGACAAAGGTGGCTGCCTCCTCGCCGTCGACGCCGTCGATCAGCAGGGTGAAGGGAACCTCGGCGTACAGGAGGTCCTCGGCCACCGCCTGCGCGAGCCCGAACGCGCTGTACAGGTCCCCAGCAGCATACGTCGAGGCCAACCCCTCGAACATCCGGCGGCCCGTCACGCGCATGACGGCGCGGGTGAGGCGGTTGGCGAGGTGAAAGGGGCGCCGGTCGTCAGGCGAGCAGGTCAGCGCCACCACCTGCTGACCCCGCAGGGTGAGCTGCGCCTGGTAGGTCTCGATCAGTCGGCTTTTCCCGTAGCCGTGAGGTGCCGCCAGAACCGCGACCGGCGCCGACAATCGTGCCAGAAGGTGGGGCCGCGGCAACAGCGGCACCGGGCTCACCGCATTCAGACGTCCAGCCATCCTCGCATTTCTCCTCTTCCCAAATCTCCAACGGCGACTTCCGGAGCGGCAGAATTGACCCAGACAAGTTCAACCACCGACGAGCAACTTTAAAAAGTGCTAGACAAGTTAAAGAGGAAGACGCTCCACGTTTTTACCATCTCTTAATTTATCGGTCATTCTGTTCGGCGGCTTATGACGGGGGGCTTCTTCTCCCAGTCGTCCAGTAAAAAGATCAGGTCAGCAGGGCGGAGAACGAAATCTCAAACACAGTACGGCCCCGCCTCCTGTCTGAACAACTTAAGCCCGTTTCCGTAAAAACAGCGTTCTAGGGAGGGTTTAAAGAAAGCTCCGCAGGGTTTTGGGTCCGGCGGGCACCATGCGCGCGAGATGCGAGCCGACCTACGCCCCCTGTGCCTTGAACTGAGCCGAAACGGGATCACCGCGGCGGAGATGTACCAGCGTTGCAGCGGGCAGCCGGGTGCACCGTCACTGCGGACCTGCCGTCAGGTGCTGGTCACGTTGACCGAGGAGGGAACCCTGCATGCCCACGGGGGCAACGTGAAAGTGTACTTCCTGCGAGAGAACCTCCCCCAACGCTTGCGGGACTGGCGAATCCGGCTGCAGGCACGCGTGACCGAGGTGCTGGCAAGTGTGGGCACCTGGGCCGATTTCGCCCAGTTGCGACGCGCGCTCGCAGATGGTTCGGGGGGATACGGCGGGGATCCGACGCTGCTGAGTGACGTCTTGCAGGATCTGCCTGACGTTGAGCGGCAGACCGTGCGGCTGCGGCGAGACGAGATCACCCAGTACCGGCTGCCTCCACCGGCGTGGCGCCCGGCACTGGACCCGGCGCTGATCCACCGGGCGAGCGAGGCAGCGTCCACCCTGCTTCACCCGGACGGACCAAGGCGCTTTTCGGGGGTGGCGTTTCGTAACGCTCTCGGCGTGGCCCGGGAGGTGGCGGAGCAATTGCTCGCCCACCTGGTGGGTGGCGGGCTGATCCACGCCATCGAGGGGTGCCTGATTGCCACCTTCGAGGCGGCACCGAGGCGGCCGGGCCGGCCGCGTCCTCCCCTGCCCCGCCGCCGCGTCGCCCGCGCTCTCCCCCGTTCCCTGCGGGCTCGGCCGCTCCGGCCACCGCTCACTCCCCCGGTTGCCGAGGAGGTGCCCGACGGGGTTCAAAACTTAAGAGCCGAGCCTCCTCAATCCACCCGACGAGGCTCGGCTGACGTCCCGCGTCCGGCGTGTGAAGACCTACCGGGACATCACACGCAGCGTCCGCGACGAACGGGGCCCACTCACTCCCCAGCACCTCACCACGTCCCTGCTCGGGCCAGTCCCACCCGGGCAGGTGTGGATTCACGCCGGTGGCGACCGAGGAGGCAACCGGCAGGGGAACCTGATCACGGTTTGCAGGGACGAAGCCATCTCCCCGAAGGATCGCCGCCGCATCGGCGCACGTGCCCGCCAACGTCACCAGCAACGTCACGAGGAGCCCCATGCCTGCTGAAGCCAGCAAACGTCCCGAGCAGCGCCTGTACCTCCAGCTCTCGGGCCAGGACCTCACCGTCATTCACGTCCGCAACGAAGGCAAGACCGGGCACTACTTCACCGTGCCGGTGCAGGGCCAGGGTGAGGAGGAACAGCGCCTCAGCGCACTCCTCACCGCCCTGGGCAGCGTGCCGTTTCACAGCCTGGTATACGTCCACACCAACCTGCACACCCTGCGCGAACAGGTGCGCCGTCCGCCGAGCGGGTGGCCGAAAGAACTCAAGGCGCTGCTCCAGAGAAAGTCGCTGCAACTGCGGGTGGGCACCCTCACCCGGCTCGACGGCTTCTGGCAGGACATCCTCACCCAGGCGGAGGGAGGGACCCTCCCACGCATGAACGGGCTGAACCACTACCACCTGCACACCTACGCCGTTACCGACGGCCTGCAGACCCATGTGGCCGGACTGCTGTACGGCGAAGGCGAACTGCACCTCTACGACGGGCGGGTGCGGGGTGAGCAGCTCTGCCAGACCGAACTGGAGGCGGCCTGCTGGGCCCTCGACCTGGTCGCCCCCAGCAAGACGATCGAGCTGCGGCACCAACATCCAACCACACCGCGCTTCTGGGAGGACGCCGAGAGGTACCTGAGCGATTACCCGGATGTTCAGCCTTTAGCGAGACGGATCGGGCGGCTGATCGAGGAGAAAAACCTGCGTTTCAACGTGCCCCAGACCCGCCTCGACGACACCCTCGCCCGCGCCGTGCGCTGGTACACCGGGCGCGGCCTGGCATGACCGAGGACACGCTCGAACTGCTGCACGCTGGAGGTCTGCTGAGCGAGGAGGAGGCCGACACGGCCCTCCGCGCCCAGCAGACCCTGGGAGGCACGCTGCTGCGCGTCCTGGAACGCACCGCGGCAGACACCCACGACCTCTGGCAACGTCTGGCCCGGCTGCATGGCCGCCCGGTCTACACCCGCCTGAACGAGATCGAGACGGTCGAGGAAGCCATTCGCCGGCCAGGCGGCGGGGTGGAACCGATGCTTCCCCGTTCCCTCGCGCTGGACACCCTCACCCTGGCTCAGCGGCGCGAGGGGGAAACCCTGCGCCTGCTGTCCCCCGACCCTTTCCTCGACCTCAGCGACTCGCGGCTCCAGGAACGTGCGCGCGCAATTTCACTGACCGGAGGCGGGGACCTCGCCTGCTCGATCCTGCCCCCCGACCTGTACCGCCGCTGTCTGCGCCTCACCTATCCCGAGGCGCTGGCCGGGCCGCTGAGTCTGGCCGCCCGCCTCGCGGTCACCGGACTGATCCCCGGGGCAGAGATGCGGCCGTACCAGGGTCGGGAAGCGGGGCTGCTGGGCGACGGCCTGATCAGCGAGGACGACTACGCGGCTGCCCTGGCCGACCACCTGAACCTCCCCCTCTACCGGCACGCGCCCGTGACGCTCGAGGAACACCTCCTGCCGGAGGAGGCCATCCGCCGACACGACCTCTATCCCCTACGGCTGGACCGGGAGCGGGGCACGCTGGTGGTCCTGACGGCCACCGCGCCCGACGACCTCCTCGGTCTCCACCTGCGGCGCCTGAGCGGCTGGCCGGTGGCCTACGAGATCACCACCCGCACCGTCATCCGCAGCCTCATTCAGAAACGAGGACGGCCACATGCACATCACTGACCTGACCGAAGTGACGGCTCAATTCGACCACCCCGGCTATCTTCAGCTGTACCTCCAGCGCTTTCAGGAGGCGTTCTCGCAAGGCCGCTTTGACGCCGTCCCCGGGAAGGAGCAGACCCTGCGCTGTGGGAGGCACCGCCTGGACTTCCTGTCCTACGCGATCCTCGACGATGAGCGGTTCCGGCGGTGGCACAAGGAGACGGTCGCGCAGGTGCTCGGTTTCCGGCACGATGAGGGCAAGGTCGCGACGCGCGAGACCTATGCCAGTTGCACGCCGGAAATGTTCGCCCTGCTGGCCGCCAAGGCCCGGCAGCTCCAGGGCCATGACGCGGGCAAGGACCCGGGGAAGGAAAGCGGCGAGAAACCAGCCCGGGGGAAAGCGCCTCCGGTCCAGGCCCTGCCGGTTAGACCCACAGGGGCGAGCACCGAGACGACGGGGGACCCGTCGGACGAGCGGCAATCCGCATGAACCTGCTGGAACAGGCCCAGCGTGCCCTGGAGGTGGGGTGGAACGTGATCCCGGTTCACCCGTTCAAGGGGCCGCACACCGTCATGGTCGAGACGGGGCACTACACCGTCAACGACGAGGGGAGGCGGGTGCCCGCCTGGCGGAGGTTCCAGCAAGAGCGGGTGAGCCCGGACCTGCTGCGCGAGTGGTTCCACCCCCGGCGCCGCGTCCCGGGCATGGCGGGCGTCACCGGAACGGTCAGCAGGCGGGTGGTGATCGACTTGGACGGAGCGGCGGGCTGGGCGCTCCTGAAGGAGTGGGGCCTGACCCCCAGCGCCCTCTCGGGGGGCGGGTCCCCGCACCTGTACTTCCCGCATCCGGGCTGGAAGGTCCGGACGCTCGCCAGCGGCAGCTTCAAGAACCCGCCGTTCCCCGGACTGGATGTCCGGGGGGACGGCGGGATGATCGTCCTGCCCCCGAGCGTTCTGGCCAACGGGAGGTACCAGCTCCTCAGCGAGGCGTTGCTCGACCCCGCGTGTCTGCCCGAGGCGGTAGCCCTGTGGACGGGCCTCACCTGCCCGCCCCCGCCGGAATTGCCGGAACTCGACCCGAGCAAGCTGAGGGCCGGCGAGGACGCGCCGACCCTGTTGCGGGAAGCGCTGAACCGGGCTTCCGGTGCGCGGAACAACGCCGGGTACTGGCTCGCCCGTGAACTGAAAAAGGCGGGATACGCCCTGGAGGACGCCCGGCCCGTGATGATGGACTACACCGACGGGGTCGGGCAGCAGGACGCACGCGGTCGACACGACCCCTACACTCGCCGGCACGCGCTCGCCAGCCTGGAGAGCGCCTACCGCGCGCCCGCGCGCCCGAGGCTGGCGCACAGAAGCGGGACGGTCACGGACCCACTCGACGAGGCCCGGCGCGTGCTGCCGCAGCTCACCCTGGAAGAGCGCGTCCAGCTCGCCCGGCTCATCGCGGCCACCTATGCCCGCGAAAGTGAGGAGCGCGCCGCGGGCGCCCTGCGAAGTCTGGGGCTGAATCCCGCTGCGGCCCGCGAGGCCGCCATGCAACTCCAGCAGGGCGTGAGTCTTCCGGGAACGCGACGCCTCATTCTGTTCTTGAGGAGAAGGAGATGAGGAGTACACTCAGCTCATGTTGCTCTCGGTGGGGAACTCACGCGTGATGCTCAAGGAGAGGCACGACGAGCTGAACCTCGCCCGTCTCAACCTGGTCCTGGCGCAGAACCGCACCACGCTCAAGGGCTGGCGCAAGGAACTCGCGCTCGACGCGCTGGGCACGATGACTGTCGAGTGCACGGCCGACCTCAACGACGTGGTGCCGCACGGGATCGACAACGATGTATTGCTGGGCCTGATCAGCGCCGCCGTGCTCCAGAACACGAGACCGGGCGGCGAGATCCGCATCAGCGCCAGCGAACTGCTGAAGCTGAGCTGTCTTCCGGACAACGCCAGGAGCTACGGCGAGGTGCAACGCGCCCTCCACCGGCTCAAGCGCAGCACCTTCACGATCACCGAGTGTTGGTACGACCAAGGCAAGCGCGACTGGCGGACAGTGGATTTCAACTTGGTCGCCAAGCACTGGCAGGCAGACAACACCGAAAAGGTCGAGGACATCGGCCGTTGGCAGGCGAAGACGCTGCTCGTCATTCGCCTCGACCCAGAGCTGATGCAGAGCATTCGCTCCGGGTACGTCCGACCCCTCGACAGCGCCCTGCTCGGCCGGCTCAAGCAGCCGATGAGCCGCAGTGTCTACCGGGCGCTCTCCATGCTCCGAACCAATCTCGCTGAGGGCGGCGCTCCGCCCAAGGAGGTGCAGCTTCCCCTGCTGAGCTGGGCCGAACACCTGGGACTGTCTCACCAGATGGACGGTCGGAACCTGCCCTCCCTCATCGAGCGCGCCCTGATTCCCGCCCACGAGGCGTTGATGGAAAGCGGCTACCTCGCGACCGTCGAGACCGAGGGGCGGGGGCGGCAAAAAACCTTCACGTACACCTTCGTTGAGGAAGAGGTGCGGACGGCCGATCCGGAGGCGGCCCAACTCTTGTCGCAGTATCTCAGCAGCAAGGCTGCCCTGGAATTGGCCGTGCAGTACAGCGCAGCGCACGTACATCAAACTCTGACGCGTTTCGAGGCCTTGATGAAGACCGCCTACAAGGGCAAGGTCAAGAACCGTCAGGGCCTCCTGGTGGATATGCTTCGCGACCCGGACAAGTACCCGGTGGAGATCGCGGAGAAAACGTCCAGTGCGCGGCGGCCTGCTCCTACCCCTCTGCCCACACCTGATGAGGAAGACCCGACTCCGGTGGAGAGGAAACCAGAGTCTGCGCTCATGGCCCTCGGGCAGAGGTTCGAGGAAACAGGAGCCCTGCGGCCCCTGCGTGACCGGGCGGTGAAGCTGTACCTGGATGGGCGCGTCAGCACCCTGGACCTTCTCCAACTGCGTTCCCTCGAAAGGCCCCAGATCGAAGGCCAGATCTCAGGTTGGGAGCAACCCACCGCCTGATCCTGTCTCTGTTCAACTCACTGTGGTCCCCGGCAGAGCAGGTGACGGGGCCCTCCCTTTTCGCTGCTACACCTTCGCTTCCGACATTTTGTGGGACTCGGCAGGCAGAGGCAGGAGGGCTCCCTCCGACACTTTGTGGGACTGACTGTAGGAGCCTCCGACACTTTGTAGGAGTCGCCCCCGACACTTTGCGGGACAGGGCTGGAATGCCCTCCCTCGCCCTCCGACACTTTGTAGGAGTCACCTCCGACACTTTGCGGGACAGAGCTGGAATACCCTCCCTCGCTCTCCGACACTTTGTAGGAGCCATCTCCGACACTTTGTAGGACTTAGGGGCAGCTATCCTGGACGTTCCACCGACACTTTGCGGGATTGACCGGACCTGCCTCCGACACTTTGCAGGACCTGCCTCCGACAGTTTGCAGGATTATCCCGAAAAACGCGCGCCAGGCCGTGCTCCACCTGGGCGCCCTGATGATGATCATCATATTTTTTCTACTCTTTTTTCTTTTTGAAGAATCAACAGTCAAGAGGGCCATCTCGGTTCAGGGGATTCCACCAGGCAGAAGCCATAGGGCAGGAACCCTCCACCCAGGGTTGTTGTCGTCAGGTTGGTCCAGTAGCGGCCCTGAGGGGCTTAGCTGGGATCAGTAGGGTCCGGTGAACCGTTTCCCCCCGAAGGCTCGCAGGGGCCTGCACGGCCCACATCTGTGACGTGCAGGCGAATGACACTCCCTCTGCCGTAGTCCCTGGCACCGATCTGCCTCCCCTGCTATGCTCGATTCACCAACAGGACCCCTGTTGAACCCACCGGCGCGGCAACGTGTGCGGCGGACCTCATGCCAGCCTCCCTCGTGGAGGCTCCCCGGCTCACCCGGGCCCTTCAAGTGCAGCGGCACCCCACATTTGTAGATGTGGAGTGCCACCGTTTCCTTCCCGCGCGGGAAGGGGTTGTTTCTCTCCGAGACTCGCGGTCAGGGTCGAGGGGCGATCAACCCCCCTGACGGCGAGCGAAAGGAAACGAGATGAGTGTACAGGATGCGGCGGTTTTCCCCGTCAGCCTCGTCGAGCTGCTGGCCCGTGCTCGCCAGCAGCCCGGGGCGACCATCGACGAGAAGCTCTACGGGGCGCTCCTCGCCCACGAGGACACCGCCGCGTGGCTCCAGGCGATGGTGCCCCTGGCCTTCAAGAAGGGTGCGGCCGTGGGGGCCGTGCCCGCCGCGAGGAGCCAGTGGGAATCCAAGGCACGGGACGTGGTCATCCGCGCCGTTTTCGCCACGGCGAAGAATGTCAAGGAAGGTGACGTCATGGTGCCCGGGCGCGGCAAGGTGTTCGTCCGTCGGGACGACATGCTCCAGCCCAGTGTCCATTACGGCCTGACCCAGGGCGACGTGGATTACACGGCACTCGCCGCGCTTCAGCATCTGCACGGCGTGGGCTACACGCTCGACGCTGAGGAGATGCAAGCGCAAGCCGACGCTGCTGAAGCCCAGCGGGACTGGGCACACGCCGAGCACGAGCTGCAAGGGGTGGACGCCGACCTTAAGGCGCTCGGCATCTTTGCCGACAACGCCGAGGAGGCCGCCACGCAACTGGTGGCAGCGGGGAATCCCGACCCCGAGTTGCTGGCCCGGCTCGAAGCCCTGGGCCGCGGCCACGGGGGCAATCCCATACGCGATTACGGAACGTTTCGGGCGCAAGCCTGGTACGAGCCGGACCCGCAGCCGGGCAGAAGCGTGCAGCCCCGCGCCCTGCACCACAGGGTGGAAGAAGCGCTGGCCGGCGCCCTGTTCGTCACGGGTGACTGGGAGAGCCTCCGGGTGCCCCGCGCCCTGAAAGCCGAGGCGTTCGACCGGCTGGTCGAACTCTTCACCGCCGCCTTGAAGCGCAAGCAGGCGCCGGTGGTGGCCGCCGACACCGACGACCTCGTCGGCAGGGCTGCCGTCATGGCCGCCCGCCGTCTCGGCCTGAAGACCGTGGCCGTGCAACTCGCCGGGTGGGAGTTCAAACCTGCCCGGATGCAGATGCGCTGGTGCGAGCGGACGCCCAACGGTGTGGACGTTCCGGTCGCCCGTGCGGAACTGCAGGTGCGTCTCGCCGAGCTGGTGGGCGAAGTGTGCAGCCTCGGAGAAGTGGACGACATCCTCGCCCACAATCTCACCCGTCAGGGCAAGCCCAGGGCGGCGCTTGACGCCGCCTGGACCAGGCACAACGGCCTGTACTGATCCCGCCCAGAGCCTCGCGGCTCAGAGCTCTCCATGCAAGACCGGGGGGAGCGGCGCGAGACGTGGACCCCCAGCGAGGAGAACAAGAATGTCCCCTAAGCTCGAGGCTTGGGTGGGCTTGTTCGGCTGCATCGGCTGCACGGTGTTCGCGCTGTTCATCATCCTGGGGTCCTTCACGGTCCCGGAGAGTGAGCGCATGAACCTGCTGGCCGCCGCACTGATGACCACCCTGCTTCTCTACGGAGCATGCATCGGTTTCTACCTGTTCTGGCGGACCGTTCTTCGCCGATAGGCTGGGGTGTCGCTCCTTCTGCCTACAGTTTTCCGCTTTCGGGTGGACGCCACCGTCACCCTCCCAGACAAGACCGGGGGGGTGACGCGACACGCGCCCCCGGCAAGGAGACCTGCGATGGACAAGACGATCCTGCTGGGCGACCTCACCGCCCTGCGTCCCAGCCACCCCGGCGCGACCGACTTCCTGACCGGGAAGTTCGTGATTGCCGGAACCGGACACCGGCCCGACAAACTCGGTGGGTTCAGCCTGGAGGCCCTCGAAGCGCTCATCGAGGTGGCCAGGGGTTACCTCCTTAAGCTCAGGCCCGACGTCGTCATCACGGGAATGGCGCTCGGCTGGGACACCGCCCTGGCGGCCGCCGCTCTCGGGCTGCGAATTCCCTACGTCGCCGCCCTGCCGTTCCCCCGCCAGGCCTCGCGCTGGCCGCAACTCGACCAGGAACGCCACCACGGTCTCCTGAAGCGTGCCGCGCTGGTGGTCTGTGTGGGTTCGGACGACCTGGCCGATGCGGACATCCGCTCGGCGATGCAGTGGCGCAACGAGTTCATGGTCGACCATGCTCACCTGATCCTCGCGTGTTCCGACGGCAGCGCCGGTGGCACCGCGGGCTGCGTCAAGGATGCCGTGGAGCAGGGCAAACCGGTCGTCAACACCTACCGAAGGTGGGAAGAGATGACACGCCCGATGCAGGCCGAGCAGGTCGTGACCACCGCGACGGTTCACCACCCCGAGTTCGGCAGCGGTGTTCTGCGCGGCAAGACCGAGATGAAGCACGGCCCGTGCCTCATCGTGGATTTCGAGCACTGCACTGCCATTGTCCCCGAGGCGAGCGTGCGTGAGCAGGCGAGGGCAGCCTTGGAAGAAGACCTTCAGAGGATCGTCCACCCGAAGTTCGGAGAAGGAACTGTTCTCCAGAAGGTTGTCACCGTGCTGGGTGAGATGACCCGGGTGTCTTTCGAGAGTGGCCCCCGGACGCTTCTGACCCCCGCGGAACGACCCACGAGCCACCCTCTCCGCGAGCGTGCGCCAAATCCTCCGGCCTTCGAGATCGGGCAGCAGGTGGCCCACCCCATCTACGGACGGGGTGACATCCTCACCGTCAGCTCGACCGCGCTGGGAGAAGCCGCGACCGTCGCTTTCCCGAGCAGCACCCAGAAACTCCTGATGACCAGCCTCCAGCCGGTCTAGTTCCAGCAAGGGCCAACGTCCCCCGGGCCCCCGCGCGTCCTCAGCCTCCAGTTCACCGGGGGCGCGGCGCGACAGCGACCCCCGAAGAGGAGTACCCACATGGCCACCCTGACCTCCAAGCTCAACAGTCGTACCGCCGCTCCTGCCTTCCCCACTCCCGCGGACGACTTCGAACTCGCCCGCCGCGCCGCCGAACAGGACTTCGTCCTGCTCAGTGATGGGGAAACGCTCCGGCTTGCGGGCATCCTGGCGAGCGAGGACAACACGGCACTCCAGAAGGAGTACGCCTACACGCTGCTGCACCGCGCGCTCAGTCCCATCGCCCTACTGGCGGCACGTGAACAGGCAGGCCACTTCGTCAGCTTCTCCGCCGCCCACAGCGCCGCGCTGATCAGCCTCTGGCGCGCCCTGCACCGCTGGGATCCCAAGCGAGGCATGAGACTCTCCGCCTTCGTGCGCTTCACGCTGCCGGTCGAGCTGGAACGTGAACGCAAGGAAGCTGAAGTCATCAGCCGCAGCGACTGGTCCCATATCGCAGTCAGGGCGGCGATTCACGAGATCATTCAGAGCGGCTACAACCGCCCCTACATGACCGCCTACAGCGACGTCCAGGGTGAAACCCTTGCCCCCCTGCTCCGTCGCCCCGGTCTCCCCGCTCCACTCGTGCTCCGCTTCCCGGCCCACACCACCGTCAGCTTTCAGGCGGGCCTCACGGTGCGGACTCCCCCGGAGAAGGTCGAGAACGGTGATGGCAAACCCCAGCCCAATCCGCTGCTGTCCTGGTTCTCCGGCCACAAGTCCATCACGGTCAGGACCTTTCGGGGGCCCCGCAACTGGCCCCGCAAGACCACGCGTGCCAGGACCGGGTACAAGGTGAGGCAGTTGCAGGATGCGGGTGAAGCCTTCCGCTCCACCGTGTTCGGCAGCAAGTTCACCTCCCGCTTGATGCAGACGCGCGTCTTCAGTCGTCCTCCGCGACCCATCCGTGAGGAAGACGTCACGCCCCGCATGGTTCAAGACGTGATGCGCCAGAACCGCAAGCTCAAAGGTCAGCCCTTTGACGAGCAGGCCTGGAGCGTCACGCGAATCGGAGCCCTGATGGACGAGCTGTACACCGTCACCTCCTACGACGTCACCATGCAGGACGACGAAGGAGATGAAACCCGCTTGATCGATTTCCTTGCCGCCCCCGATCAGGACGACGAGGAGTTCCCTGAAGAAGAGTTCGATTCCGAGCAGTTGCAAGACGCCGCACGGATCACCGAACGCCTTCAGAGAACGGGACTGTGGGAGATCGCGATGAGGATCCCCCTGCACAAGTTCCTGCTCGCCTACCGCGCTGGCCGCCCCGGGTTCTGCACGCTGTGCTCCCGGTACGGTATTCGCGTCAGGCATGCCACCGAGATCATGGGGGCCATCGAAGCGACCCTTCGCTGAGCCTTTTTCCAGAAGTTCCACCCGCAACCTACTGCTGGTTGCCAACGCGTACTGCTCGCGTCGCCCTTCAATCTTCGGATTGTCGGGCAACTTTTTTTGGGGTCCTGGAGGGGGACTTGACAGCGGCACCAGGGTGTTGAGAAGGTCCGGGTATGGACGAGCAGAAGATCATCACGCGGTACCTGCAGGAATATGGCCTGCTGGGGGTCTATATCGACCACACCCCGCACGGGGATTACCCGCTGTTGCATCTCCGGGGTCGGCTGAACTTGGACCTGCTCATCGAAACCCCTCACCTCGGCCGGGCGGCGGCGCAGACGGGCACCCTGGCCGGCCCGTGGGCGGGAGAGCAGGTCGGCGTTCACACGGCACAGCCGGGCGCCCTCGAGATCGAGTCCTCCCATCCGGAGCTTACGGACCTGATACGTCAGCACGTCACCAATGCGGCCCAGGACATCCAGCGCGCCTTTCGTCTGGGTGATCTCCTGGAGGGGCCGGACCACGGGCTGGAAAGCCTGACGTTGTTGGCCAAGCACCCGGAATGGGAGGAACCGCTGGACCTGTCCCGGCAGCTCGGCACCGCGACGCCGCTTGAAGGAGGCCCGCAAAGCCTCTCACGGGATGAGCGGCTCGACCGGGCCCGGGCCCTGCGGGGAGGGGCGGTCATGGATATCTTCGACGTGCGGGCGCTGCGGCAGGCAGAGGCCGAGCAGGAACGCGTGTTGCTGCACTTCCCGCCCCTCCGGGACAGTGAGCAGGACCCGGAGCGTCGCCTCTCCGACGAGGACGTCCAGGCGCTCGCGCGGCAAGAACGCTTGCTGCGGGTGGAGGGTGCGGGCGAGCCGGAGGGCCGGCTGGAGGACGACCTGCGCTTCTGAAGGGAGGCGTCCAACCTGACCCGCACTCATGCTGGGGACGTGAGCACCAGGCTTCTCCGGATCACCCGCCCAGCGCCGCTGCTGCCGACCGAGTGCGCCCTGCAGAGTGAGGATGAACTCTCCTCGCACCTGCGGGCGCACGTCGTGGCCTTTACGGGTGTGCCCGAGGCGCAGGCGCTCGCGCGGGTCCTCTGGTCGCAGGGGGAAGTCAGGGACAGCCTGACCCGGACGCATTACCTCTGCCGGGAGGCGACGGGGGAGCTGACGGCCTGCCCGCACTGCGACCAGGCTGTGCCCGAGGTGGTGCACGGCGGGGTGAAAAGCGCCTGGTGCTCGTGCCTGCAAGGAGAATGGCTATGAAAAGATTGCTGCTCCCGCTGGCCCTCGCGCTCACGGCGTGTGGGGCGGTGGGCTCCGGTTTCGAGAATCCCTTCGGCGCTCCCCAGGTCCCGGCCCTGACCCTGACCGTAACGCCCTCCACGCTCACCCTCGCGCCCGGCGCCACGGCACACGTCGGCGTCGCCACCTTCAGTGGGAGCGTCACCCTCGGGACACCCGCGCCCCTGCCAGTCGAGACCGCGGGGATCCGCGCGATCCCGGACGCCAGCGGCATGACGGTCAGCGTGAGTGGGCGTGCCCTCCTCGGCAGTTCCAGCCTGCCCATCCAGGGCCTCTCCAGCCGGGGGCAGGGCCAGACCGTGCTCGATGTCGTGGTGGGGACCCGGCAGGCCGGAGGGTCGGGCCAATGAACAGGATGCGTTTCCTGCTCGCCTGCCTGGCGCTGCTGCCCGCAGGGGCCCGCGCCTCGACCAACCCCTACCTGGGAAACAGCAGCACGCGGACGTACTACCTCGCCGAACTTGAGGACTGCCCGGGGAAGCTGGACATGCAGCCCGGTGACCTGTGGACCCTCACCTTTCCCGACAAGCTGGCGGACGCCTTCGTGACCCGCAATGGCCTCGTCGAGCGTCGCTTGCAGGACAACCGGCTGATCATCGCCGTCGTGGGGCCCAGTGGCAGCACTCCGGCACTGGTCCTGACCGAGGACGGCCGGGCCCCGCTCTTCAGCATCACCATCCAACCTGGACCCGGGGGACGGAACAAAAGCGTCATCGTCAAGCCCGGTCTTCCGCCAGGCGGCTCCAGGTGCGGGGCCGCTGGCAGCGCGGCGCCACGCACGGGAGCGGAGGCCAGGGCCCCGACGCCCACCCCCGTGGTGAGGTCTGCCCCAGCCCCAAGCCGCCCGACCACCGCCACCGTTCGCCCGCCCGTCACCACGCCGCCGCCAGCCGGGAGGGCCATCACCCCGTCCACCCGTCCGCCCGTCAGGGAAGCCGCCCGTGTGCCCGCGACCGCTGCGACTTCCACCCCGGCCAGGGCGGCCTCCGCCCCGGCTCCCGCGAGAACCACCGCGCGTGCGGCCACGCCACCGACGCTGCCTGCCCCGGCCAGTCCCACGCGGGCGGGTTCCAGCCCGGCTCCTGCGGTGGTTCCTACCCGTACGGTTGCGGCACCGCCGGTTCCCGCCCCCACCCCCTCCGCCCGACTGACGGCCAATGCCGTCCCGGCCACCCCCCTTTCCCGCGCAGCCACGACACCACTGGCCTCTGCCCCAGCCAGACCCGACCGGATGGCCCCCACTCCGGTCCTGCCCCCCTCCGCCAAGCGTCTTCCCGTGTCCATCCGGACCCAGGGGCCTGGGGCACTGCGCGTCTGGGTGGTGACCGGGCAAAAGCAGCGGGGCGTCCTGACGTTCACGCTGAGCAACTCGCTGGACTCAGGCGTGGTCCTGAGGCGGGAAGACCTGCACGTGGCTCAGGCTTCGGGAAGTGGGAGCGGCGCGCTGGTCATCCCGGCCGGACAGACGCTGACCTTCGACGTCGCGCTGAAGGGTCCCCTGCCGCCCGTGCTCGGACACCTCACCTGGTCGGGAAGCGTGGTGGGAAGCAGGGAGGGCTTCGAGATCAGCGCCCTGCTCGCGCTGTGAACCAGGGCTCTCTTCGGGCCGCACTGCAACGCCTCCTCGTGTGGCGAGCCGTGCGGCCCGGTTCCGCGCTGTTGCCCGTCCCGACAGACACGTTGGAACAAGCGGGGCTCGCCATGCGGGTTCCCACCGCCATCGGTACGGGCCTCACGTTGACCCGGCAGGCGCGGCAGTGGTTGGAGGTCTCCCCCGCCGTCACGAGTGAGACGGTGGTCGCCAACACCCTGTACCTGCAAGACGCCGTGCTGGCCCTCAACGCGGCGGGCTACCGCGACCTGCGGCCCGGCCGGGGCATCTTCCTGGTGACGACCGGTCCGGGCGGCGCGCCCTGTCCGGTCCTCGGGCGCTTCACCAGCGGGGGGTACAGCGGCAGGCGTGTGCGCGAGCACGTCGAGCGGCTGGAGCCGGACCTGCTGAGCGGACGTGCCCGGCTGGTCGTCGTCCATCCGGACCCTACCCGGTTGTCCTACCGCCACCCGCGGCTGCAGTTGCTGCACGTCCCGCCGCGGTGGTCGTCGTGATGTCCACGACCAGAAAGCTCCGCCCAGCACCGCCGTGGCGCTCGGCGAGGTGTGCGGTGCGGGCACGGGAAGGCGTGCCCCAGACCAGGCCCTGGAAGGTCCGCCGGTCGCTGAAGGCCTGGAACTTCTCACGGGTGATCGCTGGAGGGTACCCGCCGTCGTACTCCACCGCGACGACCTGACCGCCCGGTCTGCGCCACAGGGCGTCCGGGCGGGAAGTGCCGTGGCCCTGCGCCCGTTCCCACTCCTGCCGCGATGCCCCGAGCAGGTGCCTGAGTTCCGCCGTGCTGGCATCGTGCGCCAGGCTCCAGGCGGGCTCCCAGAGCAGCCGCTCGGGCTCCCGGGCGATGAAGGTGGTTCTCTTGACCGGAGAACTGTTCGACAGAGGCTTGAACTGCACCTCGCGATGCGGAAAGTGCGAGAGGACCGGCTCCTCCCGCACCTCGTAGTGCCGGACCACCTGTGCGAGGGTCAGGACCCGGTCCACCTCCAGGGCCAGCGCCACCTGCCTCAGGCGGACAGGGGCAGGGATGAACTTACTGCCCATTCCCCCCACTGTTCCGGCGCACCACGATTTGCAGCGTCGTCCCCTTCGGCAATTCGGCGACGTTCACCAGAGAAGCCTGGCCTTCGGGAAGTTGCAGCGATCCCAGCGCGCCAGCGCCCGTAAGCATCCAGAAGTTGGGCGTGTTGGCGGCGCTGGAGGTCACTACGCTGCCCGTCCCGCCGACCCCGGTCTGGACCGTGACGTTCCGTTGGTTCACCATCGCGTCCACGAAGGCTTTCGCGCCACCGAAAAAGCCCGACATCAGGGACGACACGAGGTTCGGGGCTGTGGGTTTGACCTGCGTTCGCACTCCTGGCAAGCCGTCGGGGCCGTAGGCGTCCGCCATCAGGGGGTACTCGCGGTTCCCCTGCAACACGGTGTCGAAGGTCATCTGAATCCGGCCTTGAGCGTCGAGTTGGGGCGTTCCGCGCCAGGTCGCCCCGTCCTCGGTCTCCGCGTAAATCGGCAGACCAATGGCCATATCCTGAACGGCCAAAGCCCCCACCAGCAGCTTGGCGGCCAGCGGCCGCCCCACCGGGTAAGGCGCGGGAGCTTCCGCCGCCGGGATCGCCGCCGCGCTTTCGGCGGCACCCTGGAGCGCCGTGTCACCCGTCCCGGTCATGCCACTGAGACTGTAGGAGGAGGCCGTACTGGTGCCTGCTCCCGAGGATGTGGTGCCCTCGGATGTTGAACTCCCCTGCATGGAGAGCAGCCCCAACACCTGGGTCCTGTTCTCTGCCATCGAGGGACGCTGGTCGCTCTGTTCCTGCGCGCCGGACGCCGTGGATACGGGCACACCTCCTCCCTGGGCAGCGGCCAGGCTGACGAGCCTGGGAGGAGTAGGGTCCGCTGCTGCCGTGCTGCTTAGCCCGGAGCGGGCGGAACTTGAAGAGTCGCCGGGCTCCGGAGTCGCGGTTGCCGCACTGGCGTTCGCCGAACTCAGCCCGGAGCGGCGCGATGCCTCGCCGGACGTCCCCTGGGCGGCGCTGCCGCTCAGCGCCCACGGACGCGCCTCGCCGCCGGTGGTCCCACTTCCCGACGTGTCCCGCGAACCGCTGAGTGTCGGAGGAGCCTGCACCACCTGGTCCTTCGGCGTGTGGGCCTGGAGCCGCGTCCTCTGGGGAGAGGTCTGGCGAATGACGATCGGTGCGCTCAGATGCGGTGCGGGCGCGACCGGAGAAGACGGCAGCGTCGTGGGCCCGACCGGCATAGGTGGGCCCACGACGGTCGGTACGGTCCCCTCCTCTCCCGAAGTGAGGTTCACTGCGGGAGCGCTAGGACCCGCTGATGTCGAGGCGTCCTCCACGCCCAACCCTGTCGGGTCTACCCGTGCATCCACGGAGGGTGTGTCGGGGCTCGGTTGGATGGGGGTGGTGGGCACCGTGTCCTCTGGGGCAGGCACCGCATCGCTCTGGACAGGCGGCGTGGTCTGCGGCGAGGCCACGGCGCCCTCGTTCGCTGGCACCACTGGGGGCTGCCCGGCCATCCGGCTGGCGCTGACCTTGTCTCCGGAAGGGACCAGAACATAGAACGCCACGGCCGCAACTGCTCCCGCCCCGAGCAGCACGTTCCGTACCAGGGCCGTGTTGGGCGCCTTGTCACCATTGACCGTCTTCTTCTGGAAGGGGGCCTTGAGCCAGCCGAGCACTCCCGTACGTGCAGTGGCGCGTGTGGCTTGGCGCTCGACCAGCTCGCTGCTCAGCAGCTCGTCCGGGTCATATCTCAACCCCGAGAAGTCCTGCGCCAGGCCCGGGTCCTTGAGGTTGAGCTCACGCACCAGCGCTCCCCACTCCTCCGAATCGGGAGGTGGCAGGTGCTCCACGTCCACACCGTGGTTCACAAGCTTGGGCCGCAACGCTTCCAGCCGTTCCTGATCGATCTGCATGGCCGCATCTTCACCTCGGCCCAGGTTGGACGCTTGAGTGCAGGGCGCCTCGGCGGCCCCTTCCAGCCTGAGCCGCACCCACCATGTGCCGCAGGAGGTCAACCGTGGGCTTCCGAGGACAAGGAGTGGATATGAAAACCGCCCTGCACGCCATTCGCCCGTACATCCCGGGTCTCCGGGAACTCGTCTTCAGCCTCGGGCTGTTCCTGCTGTTCCTGCTGCTGAATCAGGCCGCGGCGCAGACCATCGACACCGCGCTCGGCGGCAACGTCACCAGCAAGGGCTGCACCTTCGTGAAGAGCGTCGAGACCAGCGTCGCCGCGAAGGTGTTCTGTGCGGCCATTTTGCTCTGGGGCATCGTCAAGTTCCTCCCCACCCGCAAGGACGGGGTCGGCCAGATCCTCGCTGGCATCATCGGCTTCCTGGTGCTGAGCAAGTTCACGGCCATCATGAACACCTTCGGCATGAACTGCTGATCCTCCCTACCTTCCCCACCTGGCCCCACGCCTGTGCAGCCGGGGCCTGTTTTCTCAGGAGACCTCCCGTGAACAACTGGCCGCAACTCGACGACCTGCAGTTTGAACGGTTGGGCATGAGCCGCAACGCCCTGTTTTTGACGGTGTTCGTGGCCTTTGTCCTCTACCAGCTCGTGGACCATTTCAGCAAGCCGTACCTCCAGGGCGCCGCAGGCATCGTCCAACTCGCGCCGCTGTTGGGCACCGCCCTTTTCTGGTGGTTCGTGCTGATCCCGAGGGTCCGCAGATGGAGCGAGACGCTCCCCAGAGGCTATTTCCAGGGCTTGAGCGACTACTACCTCTTCAATCCGCAGAACCTGGAAATCACCAATGACCCCACACCCCTGCCGCTGTATGTCAAGGCCAGGCAGGGGCCCCGGCGCGCCTTGCGGAACATCGTCCAACCTGGGCCGCGCCCATGATGCCCGCCATGCTCTCCAAGGTTCTGACCCATTTCCTGAACAGGCCCTCCCCAGAGGCGCCCGTCCAGAAGCCCGCCCGGGTGTCGTCCGCGAAGGTCAGAAAGCCTGCACGGGTTGCGCGGCCGGTCTCCGGCAAGAGCCTGATCGAGCAGTTGCCCTGGGCCGAGCCCGACGACGGTGCCGTGTTCCTGCGCGGGGGCGAGCGGCTGTGGTTCGGGTTCGAGATTCAGCCGGCGACCGCCGCGCAGGTGGACTTCGCCCGCGCGCAGGCTCTCTCCGAGGGCATCCGCGTGATGCTCAATCAGGCGGTCCCGATGGGCGAGGGCGGGCGCCTGATCGTCGAACGCGTGCCCGCTCCCGAGGCCTTTGTGGAGTACTTCCTCCAGGGGCAGCGGGCCACCACGCCCGACCCCCTGCTCCACCGGATCATGGAGGCCGAGCACGAGGACCTGCGGGGTGCTCGGCTGCGCGGGGAGATCACCGTCACCCGGTTCTTCCTGACCTTTTACGTCAACGTGCCGAAGCGTCCCAAGGACGTGCCACCCACCGAGGCCGAGTATCGCGCACAGATGGCCCTGGTTCGCCGGAAGCGCACCAACCTCCTGCACCGGCTGGAAGGGCTGGGCCTGAGCCCCACGGTGATGAGCAACCGCGAGATCAAGTGGCTGATCTGGAGGTACCTCAACGGGAACCTGGCCGCCGCCCATCCGCCGGCCTTCACCTCCCAACTGGACTTCCGTGACTTCGACCCGGACGATCTGAAAAAGGACCGCTCGGCCGCCACCCTGACCACCCGCTACCAGGTGGCGGAGACCGAGATCGGCACCGACCACCCCGGGTACCTCACGATGGGTGACCGACTGATCGGGGCCATCAGCATCGGCAAAGGCGGCAGCGGAACCGGAGTGCACATTATCGACCACTTGCTGGAAGCGCTGCAGAACAAGCACTTCTACGTGATGGTGGATTTCGAGCACCTCCAGCAGGGGACCGAGAAGGCCAGGCTCGACACCGCTGTGGAGGAACTCGAGGGTATGGTCGACAGCCTGGTCATGCGGGCCGGGGAGGGGACCAGCGCGAAGGCGCGCAAGGCGCGAGAGGCCATTCACGAGGCCGAGTACCGGGGAAAGCATTTCTGGCGCCTGGGCTTCACGACGGTGCTGTATGCCCGCACGCGCGAGGAACTCACGGAGATGCTGGAAAAGACCCGCAGCGAGTACTCGCTGATGCAGGGGGCGCACGCCATCATCAGCAATGAGCAGTTGCGGCGGACCTTTTTCGACGTGATGCCCTTCTCACGGCAGCTCACCATCCACCGCGTCAAGGGCCACTGTTCCAACGTTGCCGACGCCTTCCCCAAGGTCAGCCCCTGGATGGGGACCCTGGACCCCATGATTCCCCTGCGCAACCGCCACGGGGGGCTGACCGGACTGAACCCGAAAAAGGGCGGGACGAACTTCGGGATGATGGTGATCGGCCAGTCCGGCGGCGGCAAGAGCGTGTGGAACATGAACCTGCTGCTGAGCATGGTGCCCCCGGGCGTGCGGGCCTTCATCCTCGACCCCAAGCACGACTATGAGGAGACCACCTGGTCGTTGCGCGGGCAGGTAATTTCCATCAGCGCAACCGCCCGACTCCCCGACGGGCGCCCGGTGAGGATCAACATCTTCGACCCCACCCCCGGCGAGGACCAGCCCGGCCCGGAGAAGACGGCCTTCATCATCGCGGTGTTCCGCACCCTGGACCTGGTCCCGGACCGCCTGCATCAGGCGGTGTTGGAAGCCGCCCTGCAGCAGTTCTTCCTGCTCAAGTCACGCCGGGTTCCGGACCCGGAGAAGGTCGGCGAGTACCGCGAGGTGTACATGGGCGGCCGCCTGCGCGACTTCGTGCAGGTGTTGAGCACCCTCAGCCGCATCGGCTCCGAAGGCATTCACGACAAGCCGCACTTCCTCCAGATTCGCGACAGTCTCACCGCGTTGTTCCAGTCCTACCTCGCGGGGCAGGGCGGCGTCCTGGGCGAGTTTCTGGACGGCTGGACCACCGTGGAGTCGGGCGCTTCGTGCGTGACCTTCGACGTGTCCAGCATGTACAACGACCCCACCCTCCGGGCGCTGGGCATCCTGCTCATCGGCGAGTTCATGTTCCAGCAGGCGGCCCGCACCGCCGGAACGAAGATCGGCATCTTCGAGGAGTTGGGCGTGCTGGCCCACATCCCTGAACTGGAGCAGCTCGTGAACCGCTGGTTCAAGACCGGCCGCAGCCTGGGCATGATTCCGGTGGGCACCTCACAGGACGTGAAGGACTTCGAGAAATTGGGCGGCCTGATCAACAACAGCGCCTGGGTGGTGATGAGCGCCCTGGGCGCGGGCGAGCTCGCGGGGCTTCAGGAGGTCATGCATCTGTCGGACAAGGTCGCCGAACTCGCGGCCTCCTTGACGTTGCGGCCCGGCGTGATGGGCGAGTACCTCGTGCTGCAAAAAGTCGCCGACAACGTGCATGTCGGGGACGTGGTGCAGCTCTGGATGAGCCCGGAAAAGCTCTGGACGGTGACCACCCAGGACGAGGAGAAGACCAGGCGGCAGACGTACACCCAACGGCTCGGTGGACGCACCGAGGCCATCTTGCAACTCGCCGCAGAAATCCGGACCAGGAGGAAAGTCGCATGAACACTTCCGCCACCCCTCACGTGTCCGGTTCCGAGAGCGAAGCCCTCCTCCAGGAAAGGCAGCTTGCAGGGACCCCTGCCCGGAGCACGGACTTCCCCGCGGGGAGGCCGCCGGTGACCCGGGCACCCTTTCGCCGGTTCTTGACCCTCGGCGTTGCGCTCAGCCTCGCCCTGCCGTCAACGGCTCATGCCCAGGACCTGGGGAGCCTCACCGACCTTCTCCAGTCGGGCGGCCTGATGAGCCTGATCGGCATGATCCCGGGTCTCAACTTTCTCGCGGGCCTCGGCCCGCTCACGGACATCTTGAAGGTGATTCCGGGCCTGGACACGCTGCTCGGGCAGATTCCCGGCTTGAGTCAGTTGCTGGACCTGATCGGCCTGGGTGGAGGGTCGAACCTCGGCCCGCTCCTCGGGCAGATCCAGCAGGTCCAGAAGTGGTTGACGGCCGCGCGGCAGATTCAGGACACGGCGAAGAACATCATCCGCCCGAACAACTACACGGACTTCGTCGCCAGCGCGAACAGCGTCATGCGTCTGGCGGGTGTGAACCAGGTCTTCAGCCAGGGCCAGTACCAGCAGGACCCGCAGGGCGTGGCTCGGGCGGCCATCGATGCCCTCACCGACCAGCAGCGTGAGGTGCTGGGTCGCCTACGTACGGTGATGACACCTGCTGAGGCCGTCGCGGTGCGCGAGCAGGCCGCGGGACTTCAGGATCTCAAGGCCAGGGTTCAGCGGAACGCCGACAACGCCGAGGCCCAGAGCAACACGCAGAGCCTGACCAAGGAGGCCCAGGACCGGGCGCTGGACGCGCTGGACTACTCGCAGGGGGCGGCCCAGGCGCTCAAGGACAACAAGAAGATCGAGGACATCAGCCGGATGGTGGGTTCGGCCTCGCTGGAATCGCTGCGGGTCAGCGCCCTGAACAGCGCCGCGCTCACGGCCGCGCTGGCCAACCAGACGAAAATTCAGGTGGCGCAGGCCGAGACGCTCGGACAGATGCTGGAGGAGATGCAGCGTTCGCGGCTCGACAAGGCGAACGCCATCGCGCGAATGATGGAAGCGCAGCGGCAGCAGGCCAGGCGTGAGGCCCAGCGCCTGCGCAACTACAGCCGCAACCTCACGGATGGCATGGGCAGTGCCGTGAGCGGCGCAAGCCTGCGTGGAGTCGACCTGCTGGGAGGGCCGTGATGCGGCGCTTGTGGTGCGTCCTCGCGCTGCTGTTCACCCTGGGGGCGCCCGCCCTGGCCGAAAGCGATCCCGGAGCGGGGGGCCTCAGCCCCATCTGTCAGACCATGCTGGAGCGCAACGCACCGGCTCAAGGGGGAAGCCGCGTCAACCTGGAGACGTTCGTGCCCGATCCCGGGTGCTGGCTCCAGGCGAGCATCAAGGACATCAATGACGTCAACCTGTTCACGGTTACGGCGGCCATCGCCAAGTTCATCGTGGTCGCCAGCGTCCTGTGGGCGCTCCTGACCTCCGTCGGCCGCGGAACGGCCACGCCATTCCTGCGCGCGCTGGCCCTGGGCTTCGTGGCCTTTACCGCGGCGAACGCCTACACCACGAAAAGCGGCATCGGCTGGGTTGCGGCGGACTGGGCGATGGGCGCCTGGCAGACGGCCTACGTTGGAAGCGCGCGGGTCGGTCAGGCCATGCTGGACCAGCGCATCCTCGCCAAGACGAAGGAGCTGGACGAGAAGATTTCCAACTACGTCGCGATTAGCATGGACATCCAGGCCATCGCCACGCAGAAGGCCCTCTTCGGGACCAAGGCGGACCCCAATACGCTGGAGACGGCCTACCAGGAGATGCAGAAAACCGTGGGCGGCGGCGGCAACATCAAGTCACCCCTTCCGAAGTCGGCCTACTCGGCGGCGTACTTCCTCACGTTGGGCATCTTCAGCGTGTTCGCGATCCTGGTGTACAGCAGCGGCATGATGGTGGTGATCAGCGTGCTGGCCCTGCCCATCGTGTTGGCCCTGACGACCCTCGGGTCACGGCAGTTTCTCCAGACGGTCGGCGTGATCTGGCTGTCCAACGTCGTCAGCATCCTGATCATTCCGGTCTTCATGGGGGTCTTAATGACCACCATGCTCACCAGCCCGGTGCAGAGCCTGAACGCCAATCTGCAGTACAACATCGAGATCGGCACGCAGATGTTGACTGAGGTCAAGCAGCGGCTGGACAGTTGCAGCGGCGTCCTCTTCGTGGCCTGCCGAGCGGTGGAGGGGATCGGCGCGGTCATCGACGGCTTCACACAGGGCCTGGAGAGCGCCTTCATGGGCGTGGGCGTCGCGATCTTCGCCATCATCGTGGCCTTTTCCGTCGCGGTCTCGCAGTTGCGGCGCATCCCCGCCACCGTCGAGCGCATCCTCGGCGGTCTGGGCGGTGGGGAGTCGAGCGGTGTGTTCACCGACTTTGGCAAGCGTCCCAGGGAACGCCGCCCACGCGCGGCGGCAGACGCGAGCACCCAGAAGACACCCGCCCTCGCCCCGCCGGCCAGCGGCGGCCCGAAGGTGACCGTCACGCAACTGCCCAAAGGAAGCGGTCTGCCCGGCAGCGGCGTGACGGTCCCCAATCCCAAGGTGATCCTCGCGCAGGCCACCACCCGCCCCGTCCGGGGTGCCCTGCCTCCCCCGAAGCCCTGAACCCCGCCTCCTGCGCCCCGCTGCCTGAGTTCCGGGGCGCAGTGTCGTTCCCCGGTCCCCTGAAAGGAGCCCACCCCCTTGTCCCACGCGTCTGCCCCGGCGGGCACCGTTCAGCAGAGTCAGGGGGTCCGCACCTTCCCGGTCGGCTGGCTGCTGCTGTTTCTCGCCACGCTCCTCGTCCCCGGTTCCTTCGCCGTGCACACGGCAGGGCAGGTCTCCCAAGTGATGGTCGACAAAGGCTGGCCGGCGGCCCTGCACAGCCAGACGTTCGTGCTCGACTGCACCCTGAGCCAGGCCTGCAACGCGGCGTTCCAGCAGGGCTTCGCCCGCCTCTTCCCGCTGTGGTCGCTGGCGCCTCCCGCCGTGGGACTGGTCATCTACGGCTTCAAGGCCCGGCCGCGCACGTACCCTACCAAGGACCCCGGCCTCGCCTGGTGGGCCCAGGCCGACGATCAGGGCCTGAACCAGTACCGGACGCACGACCCGATGAGGCCGGAGAACAAGCTGCTCGGGTACCTCGGCCACCTGCTCAGCGTGGGCCGCGAGGGCAAGATCGAGTACCGCAAGACCTTCCCGCTGTACGTGCGCATGGCGGCGCTCGCCGAGAACGTCCTGGTGCTCGGGGGGGTGGGGGCGGGCAAGACCCGCGGCTACTTCAGACCGCTGATCATGCTGGCCGCCCACCTGGGCTTCACGGTGATCGTCTTCGACCTGAAATACCCACAGCCCGACTCGGGCTTCTTCGACATGATCGGGTACTGGGCCAGACGGCGCCGCAGGGTGATGATGTTCACCCCGTTCAGCCTCAACACGATGCGTCTGCCCCTGCTCGACAGCATCGAGGACTATGCCAGCGCCCTGAGAATGGCGACCACCATCATGCCACCGCCGGAGTACGGCCAGGAGCCCGGCAAGCACTACCGGGACCGGGACCGGGGGGTGCTCGCCGCCTTCCTGCTGTACCTCGCCAGGAGTGACACGCCCAACTTCCGTGAGTTGCTGCGCATGGCGCAGTTCACGCCGAACGAACTCAAGAAGTGGTTCGAGGACCAGGCCGCCTTCGACGAGAACAGCGAGGTGGTCCTCAACCTCAAGGGCATCTTCGCGCAGGGGAACCAGGAGGTCGCCTCGGTCCTGCAGGGCATCAAGAACGCCCTGCGCATCTTCTACAACCCGATGGTGGCGCGGGCGACCGAGAGCCTGGTGGGCGAGAACATCGACGTGCGCGCGGCCTTTCGGGAACCCACCCTGCTCTACATCGGCATCCAGCAGGAGTACATGATGGAGGGCGACGGCGTGGTGCTCCTCCAGCTCGTCAAGCGCTCCATCGACCGCGATCTCCAGCGCGAGGCGGCGGCCCAGGGCGGCGTCCTCAAAAGGCACGCCGCGTACGTCCTCGACGAGTTCCCTTCCTTTGGACAACTGCCGTACATGATGCGCTCGCTCGGCGTGCTGCGTTCCTACAACGTGTCGCACCACATCGGGGTGCAGAACCTCGCCCAGCTCGCCGTGGTCTACGGCGACAACTACAGCAAGGCCCTGACCACCAACGTGATCGGCCGCAAGATCTTTTTCCCGCTCGCGGTGGACGACGAGGAGCGCGAGATCTTCTCGCAGTACGTCGGCAAGACCACGGTGTACGACATCAGTGAGGGCGACACCCGTCGCCGCTTCCTGGGCACCTCCCTGGACGAGACCACCCGCCAGAGCATCGGGCTGCGCAAGATCGCGGTGCCGCTGCTCGCTCCCGAGGAATTCCCCCATTTCCGACCGATGGAGGCGGTCATCAAGGTCCGCGGAGCCAACCCCATTCGCACCTTCATGCCCGCCATCGAGGACCCCTTCCTCGACGGGCCGGACATTCCACGGGGCATCCCCAACCGGCTGCACGAGCTCTACCGGCAGGTCAACCCGGGGCGCGAGAACATGGCCCACGTCACCCAGCAGATCATCCGTTCCGGCGTGCTCGGCACGGCCACCACGCCGGAGGAGGACTTCAGCGCCCAGCAGCACGAACGCTTCCGGACCTGGGTGAACGGGGTGTTGGAGAGCGGCGCCCGGGTCCGCTTCAGCGCGAGTGACCGCGAGCGACTGTACGTCCGCACCGCGGACCTGCCGGAGGCCCTGAAGGAGGGGCGCACCCTGCAGGGCTTCTATTCCCGTGGCTGGACCGGCAGGGCGGACTCCGACGAGTTGCGCCTCAAGCCCGAGGGGCTGGCGCTGCTGAGCCGCGACCTGCGCCTGCGGCTGAACAAGCAGGCGACCTTCGGCGCCCTCGACCTGTGGCTGGAGCAGAACGGGTCTATGGTTGAAGGTCACGAGGCCCGCGAGGCGCTGGGGTCGGACGAACGCCCGGAGGTCCAGGCGATCCTGGAGGGCGAGCGGGTGTACCTGCGCTTCCTCCCGTGCCGCGACCTGTTCGGGGCGGCGCCGGAGGTGCTCAGCAAACGCATCGGCAAGAGTCAGTACATCCTGATTGACCGCCAGGACCCTTCGGGCTTCTGGAACGCACTGCAAGACGCCCGGGTGAAGGCCCACGAGCAGGACGCAGCTCCTGCTGGAGCGGAAGACACTCGCCCTGCACCAAGTCAGGCCGTGAGGAAGCGACCCACCAGCAAGCCCTGGACGAGGGACGAGGAGGAAGCTCGCCATCCTGAAGGCGCGCAGGAAGCGGACCCGCAGGAGACCCGGGGTTCCGAGGCCGAAGGCCGCCGACCGGGTCTGCGCAAGACCAAGAAGAAACGCCTGGTGGACAGGACCTGGACGAACGAGGAGGAAGAGACGCGCGGGCAGGAAGCCGAGCAGGAAGCCGACCGGTTCCCGCACGAGACCCTGGGGGCGGAAGACGAGGACGGCCCATCGTTGTGGCAGACCCTGGAGAAACACCGGGCTCCCAAAGAGTTCTAGAAGGAGTGCCCCCAGCAGTGGCGCGTCAACCAACGCTCAGCCTTCAGCCCTTCACCCTCGCCCCACTGAGCCAACGGTGGGGTCCATCGGGTCAGGTCACTTGCTCTTTCGCCACCCGGGCGAGGCGGTGTCGTTCCTGGCGGGCCAGCGTTCACTCAGCCCAGGCAGTTCGCCCTGCTTGCCGGTGATGGTCTCCGGCGTGATGGCGTACACGATGGTGCCGCCTACCCGGGGCAACGAGTCCTTCTCCCGGCCCCAGGAGTCCTCGGGCGCGTACTTGTGCATGAAGGCGCGGTAGAAGCGCACCTTCTCGTCCGTGTCCTCCACGACGCGGATGCGCCCGAAGACGATCACCGAGCGGTACGACACCGAGGTGTCGCATTCCACCTGGCCGTAGGGGTACACCTCGCCGGGCTCGTCCACCTCGAAGCTCACCCGGTCGTGAAAGCGCACGTTCGTCAGGAAGTGACCGGCAGAGCGTGCGGTGTGGAGGTAGACCTGGCCGCCTTGCCAGGTGAAGAGGTTGGGGACGACGTAGGGGTAACCGTCGGGGCCGAGGGTGCCGGTGCGGCCGCAAAAGGCGGCGACGAGGAACGCCTCGGCCTCCTCGCGGGTCATGGCTTTGTCCTGGCGCTTGAGCTGTCCGCGTGGGGTGAAGTCGGTCATGGCGGTCCTTTCTGATGCGCGCGCGTTGGCTTGGGGAGAGTGCCGGTGTGTCCTCGTCTCACCGCGTCAGGCGGCTCAGCGCGGCGACGGCGACCACGAGGAGTGCCGCCAGGATCGTGCGTCCGTCGAGCCCTTCCCCCAGGAGCAGTGCTGACCAGACGACGGTCAGGACCGGCTGCACGAGTTGTACCTGTCCCGCCCGGGCCACCCCTCCCAGTGCCAGCCCGCGGTACCAGGCGAAGAAGCCCAGAAACATGCTGACCATCGAGACATAGCCGAAGGCCGCCCAGGCTCCCGGCGAGGGGAGATGGGTCGGCCAGGGGGCCAGCAGGGTGGCGATCAAGGCGAAGGGCAGCGAGAACACCAGCGCCCAGCTCACCACCCGCCATCCGTCGAGTTGCCGGGCCAGCCGTCCGCCCTCGGCATACCCGACCGCGGCGAGCAGCACCGCCAGCAGCATGTAAACGTCGCCCGTCTCCAGATGCCCCGCCCCGGTGGTCGCAGCGAACCACAGGACGGCGACCACGCCCAGGGCACAGACGAGCCAGAAGACGGGCCGTGGACGTTCTCGCGTCAGCAGTACGGCGGCGACGGCGGTGGCCGCTGGAAGCAGACCGACCACCACCGCCCCGTGCGAGGACGGCACAGTACGCAGGGCGAGTGAGGTCAACACCGGGAACCCGAACACCACCCCGAGAGCGACCAGCCCGAGACCCCGCCAATGACGACGCGCGGGAAGCCGCTCCCGACGGGCGAGCAGCAGGGCCACGGCCAGGAGGGCCGCGACCACGGCGCGACCAAAGCCGACGGTGTACCCGCCGAATTCCGGCACCGCGAGCCTGGTCGCGGGCAGGGTGAAACTGAAGCACAGCACGCCCAGGGCTGCCCACCACCAACCACTTGTTTCCGTTTTCGTCGCCAAAGCTGTAACGCTACTGATACTCTTCACGTTCTACGATAACAGTATGACGTCGGGTACCGAGAGTGGCAGGAGTAGACAACGCCTGTTGTTCGACCTGAAAGCGTGGATCGGGCAGGAGGCGCGGCCCGGGGAGCGGTTGCCCCCCGTGCGCGAGTTGACCCGCCGTTACCACACCAGTCCCGTGACGGTGAGCGCCGTGCTCGCCCAACTGGCAAGGGAAGGGCTGATCGTCACCCGCCCTGGTCACGGCACCTTCGTCGCGGAGGCAGCCATCGTCCCGCCCTCAACGGACCTGGCGTGGCAAACCGTGGCCCTTTCGGGTCGTCCCATCTCGCCGGGCTACGTGCAGGACCTGTTTCGACCCCCTCAGCCAGACACGCTGCCGCTGGGCAGTGGCTACCCCGACGAGACGATTCAACCCCTGCCCCTGTTGCAGACTGCCCTGGGCAAGGCGTCCAGGCGACCAGGGGTCTGGTCGCGGTTACCACCGGAAGGGCTGGAGGCATTGCGGGCGTGGTTTGCCCGGGAACTGGGGGAGGCGTACCGGGCGTCTGACGTGCTGATCGTCCCCGGCGGACAGGCGGCCCTCTCGACGGCCCTGCGCGCCCTGCTCCCTATCGGGGCACCGCTGCTGGTCGAGTCTCCCACGTACTACGGTGTGCTGGCCGCCGCGGGGGCGGCAGGTGTGCAGCCGGTCCCCGTTCCGGCAGATGCGGAGGGCGTCCGGCCCGATCTGCTGGAGTTGGCGTTCCGCTCCACCGGCGCGAAGGCCGTGTATCTCCAGCCGCTCTATGCCAACCCGACGGGCGCGGTCCTGGCGTTAGGGCGCCGGGCGGTGGTGCTGGCGGCGGCGGAGCGGGCCGGGGCCTTCGTCATTGAGGACGACTACGCCCGGGGCCTCACCCTGGACGGGGAAGCCCCGCCTCCCCTGGCGGTGGACGGTCCGGGGCGCGTCGTGTACCTGCGCTCGTTGACGAAGGTGAGCGCGCCGGGGCTGCGCATCGCCGCCTTGGTCGCGCGGGGGCCCATCCTGACGCGATTGCGCCACGGGCGGGCCATCGAGGACTACTTTCTGGCGGGTCCCCTTCAGGAGACGGCCCTGGACCTGGTGACTTCCCGGGGCTGGCAGCGCCACCTGAAGGACCTTCAGGCGGCGCTGCGCGAACGGCGGGCCGTGATGGTGGGGGCGTTGAGGCGCCACTGGCCGGAGGCGCGGATCACCCTGGTCCCGCGGGGCGGGTACAACGTCTGGGTGCAACTGCCCGAGGGGACGTCCGACCTCGACTTTGTGGAGCGGGCGGCGCGGGCGGGGGTGCAGGTGAGCGCGGGCAGCGGGTTCTTCCCGACCGAGCCGGGCGGCGCATTCGTGCGCCTGAGCTACGCCGGGGCGAGTCCCGCCGTCATCGAGGAGGGCGTGGGCCGCCTTGCATTCACGGCTGTTGGACCCCAACCTGGGTAACGAGGTGATCGTCCAGCAGGCGCTCCGGCGACGGGGTGGAGAGACAGACTCGGCGGTGCCTCCAGACAGGCAGGACGGTGGGAACGCCGTCGGGAGGCAGGGTCTACGCCATGCAAATTCTGAGCGTTTGTTGTCGCGTGATTGCTGGCGCGACCCCTAGAACAGGAAGGCACGGCCCGGATGCTTCAGCCCGGAGCCACTTTCGTTGTCCTGCCACAGGCGCACAGCACCGCCTCCCGAGAATTCCACGCAGGGAGAGGCACCCTGACGCCAGCCCTTCTCGGACGCGGCAAGCGGCGTGACGTACATCCAAGAAGCAGGAGGCGCTTCCCGCCCGTTGACCGTCCCCGGAAGGAGGGTTGGAGAACGTCCGACCAGGGCGCCGGGATCGCGCCTTGCCAACCTGGGCCGCGGCCACCATGCAGGGGTATGCGCAGATTCGTTTCCCTGATGCTCGCCTGGGCGGCGAGCACCGGCACCGCCCAGACCACCACTCTGAACGAGGTCACCCAGGCCCTGCACCGGGCTCAGCGCCAGGTGATCGCCTACCTCCCCGACCTCCAGGCCCAGATGCTGGCGCAGGCCCTCAAGGAGGCGGCCAGCCGCCGGGTTCACGTCCACCTGATCACACCCCGGCGTGCTCATCTGCGGCCCGGCTCGTTCCTGCCCAGCGTCGCCCTCGCCAACGCGGAGCAACCGCCCCTGCCGCTCGGCTACCACTTCGGTGAGCTGAAGGCCCCGCCCCTGGTCATCGTGGACAACCGGACCCTCTACCTCGGCGCGGGTCTCGCCGACGGCTCCTCGGCCGTGCGGCGCGGGACGTCGGCTGAACTCACCCGGGCACTCACCGCGAGCGCGAACGTCATCAACGCCTCTCCGAATGTCCCTGCCCGGGTGCTGATCAAGGAAAGGTACGGCCTGGCATGGTGAAGCCTTTTCCCGTCATCGACCTCACCATGCCAGCCGAGTACGCGGCGGTGCAGGAGCGCTTTCCGGAGGAACTCCGGCGAATCATCGCCCCCAACCTGACGGAAACCGACGAGATCATCCTCGACCTGAATCAGCCCCTGAGCGTGCGGTTCGGAGGGCTGCGCATCGACTACCCGCTGGTGTTGGACCCGGTGCTGTTCGGCCGAGTCGACACCGAGATGCAGTCCGGAGTCACCAAGGGCTGGCGGGCGGACGGACGCATTGGTATCCCCGGGACCTTGCACCGGATCAGCCGCGAGACCAACCTCCAAGGGGCCAGCGTGATGATCACCGTGCGCATCGGTCGAGCCCTGATCGGCGTCGCCGAGCCGCTGCGCGAGGTCATCCAGGAGGCCATCGACCGGGGTGTGGGCATCGCCATCATCGGGCCGCCCTTCGTCGGGAAGACGACCCTCCTCAGGGACATCGCGCGCATCATGGCCGAGCGGTTGGGCCGCGGGTTGATCATCATGGACACCAGCAACGAGATCGGCGGGGACAGCGACCTCGCTCACTGGATCATCGGCAAGGCCCGGCGAGTCATCATTGGGGACCCCGGGCTGCAAGGTGGGAAGTACGCGCGCGCGATAGGAAACGCCGCCCCTCAGGCCCTGCTGGGTGACGAGCTCGGGTACCGGAACGACATCCCGATCATCGTCGAAAACGCCCCGCGTGGTGTGCCGATCACCGCCACCCTGCACGGCCGGGACATGGTGCGGGTAGTGAAGAGCCAGAAGCTCTGGCCGCTGCTGGGTATCCGGGACGGCCGGAAGCTCGACCCCAGCACCTTCGCTATCGCCATCGAGGTCCTGGAGCGCGGCCACTACCGAGTCCACACCAATTTCGACCGGAGCATCGAAGCCCTGCTCGGCAACGCCACCCCCACAGAAGGTCTTCACGAAGTTCGCGTCTCCTGAACCCGAAGGCCCTGCGACAACGGGACGTGCCATGCGTCCCGTTGTTCTTCTTTTCCAACCCCGTGACCCCTCAGGAGGAGTTGCTCCCTTGCGGCGAGGAACACCGGAGGCGCGCTCCAAGAACACAAGCACCAAGTCCATCCTCGTCCCTCACCTGGCGGCGCGGTTCCAGCAGAGACCTGGCGGTGCTGGTCTCCCGGCACAGCTCTCTGTTCCAGTCCCTTTCTCACATGGAGAAACCCAGACGGGGCGACAGGTCAAAGGTGGGGGGTCTATGGGCGCTTCAGCTTTTTCAGAAACGAAACGTTCCCCCCCCTGCAACGCCAGCCTCCACCCTGCCTGAAGCCCGCGCCCATGCTCGTCTCCCAGCTTCAGACCGCTCTGCCCCAACCTCAAAATACAAAGCACTTGAAAACTTCAACCGAAATTATTCAAACTTCTCATTCTTGTGAGAGGGTGAAGCGAGGAGCGGACGGTCCGTCGAGAGATGCCCGCCCATGCTGAGCCCCCCGGATGCCAGCGGTGAGGGCAGGAGAACGTTCCTTGGAGAATCGCCTCAAGACACCGGGACGTGTCCGGCAGTGATGCGAAAACACGCCGGGAGTGTCCTGGAGGAAGGGGCCTTGATGGCCTGGAGGAACCGAAGTCACCTGCACCGTGAGAGGGTCATGGCGAGCCCCGCCGGACCGATACCAATGCCGATCCGTCTGCGACATCTTCCACGCCAGGCCACCTGACTCGGGCATCACCTTCCCCCACCGTCGGTGCCCGAGTGGCCCTCCCCCGTCCTCGCGCCTCTCTCGTTCACGACAGGGAGCGGGCGGGCGACGCTCCGTGTTCGCGCACTGGCCCGGCGGGACCCTCGCCGCTCAGGCGGCGCGCTTGCCCCATCTCACATCAGGAGGAAAGCGAGATGGTGAACACCCGTTGCCGTACCTACGTCAGCCCCAAAACTTCGCAGCACGAGGAAGGTCGGGGCGAACTCCAGGCTCAGGTCGAGGCGGCCCTCCAGGTCCTGCGTCTCGCCGAGCAGCTCGGTCCCCGTCCTCGGAAACCGCGCGTCCGTGTTCACCTGCACTGACGCTCCACCCGGGTTTCACCTGTCCCCGGGACCCGGTCCACACCCCTGACCTGAAAGGGTGCCCATGCTGCATCTGCTGCTCGGCAGCCTTCGCAAGGACGCCCGGCTCCTGCGTTGGCTCGCCACCATCCTCCCTCCCGCCCTGCTGCTCGGCTTCACCTTGCGGGTCGGTCACAGGGCCCCGCCCGACGCGGCGCAGGTCTGGTCCTCGCTGCTTGCCACCCTGCTGTGGGCTGTGCTGTTCCTGCTCGCCCGCCGTTTCGGTCCGGCCTTCGACACCCGCACCGGCACCCGGTTGATGGGTACTCTCCGGGTCGTCCTCCTCCTGCTGTTCGTCATGCAACTGGTCCTGTTGCTCGGCGCCCTCTTCCCCTTCGCCTGACCTCTCCGGTCCCGAACTTCAGGAGCACCCCAGCGATGCCACCCAACGCCCGGGACGACGGACGACCTGCGACCCCTGATCCTCAGCGCCGACCGGATGTCCCACCGTGACCAGCCACTGGGCGTGGCCGGTCGGGGAGGTCCCGCGCCGAGCCTTTCCCTTTTGCGTGGCCCGGGAGGACCCTCGCCTCCCGGGCGGCGAGGCAGGCATGGCCCTCCTGCACTTCCTGCTTCGCCGCTTCGGCCACCGGGTCCCCGACCCCGTTCTCGTGACCTGCCCCGACTGCCACGGAGAGGGCGACCTCTTGGTGGACGACGGCCGTCGTGTTCACTGACCCCGACACGGGAGCGGCCGAGGTCGAGGTCGGCCAGAACCTGGAGACATGCACGACCTGCCAGGGCTCCGGTCGGGTCACTCTCAGGACACAGCTCGTGATCCGCACCACTCACCTCGTCAACACAGATCGCTGGTGGGCCCGGCACGCCAAAGCCTGACCTGCGCTCGTCAACCCGGCTGCCGAGCGGGGAGCCTCCACGTCTCTTTTGATGGCGGCTGCACCTTCCGCCCGGGTGCAGCCGCTTCCGCTCACGTCCGGCAGAGACGCTGGACTGCCCCGCCAGCTTCATTAGCCTCCACCCTCACCCGCCGGGCAGCGGGTGGGCCAGCCGCATGACCACCACCAAACGCATCCGCCACAAGGGCAAGAGGAAGTTCCCTCGTCCCCTCACCCGTGAGCAGAAACGCGAGCGGAAGTACCAGAGCTGGAGGCACGTGTGAGGCTGTCCGTCCTCCCCCGAGTCGCCAGCGCACCCCCCGCCGGCCAGGCCCTGCTGACCCACACGCTGGACCTGCTCGACCTGCTCGACGTCCTGCGGCCCAACCTGGAACGCACCCTGTGCGTCGACCTGATGATCACCTGTCCCGCCGTGTCGGCCCAGACCACCTGTGAACTCGCCCGCCTGGCCCTGCAGGAGGCCGACGGCCTCCCCGCCCATCCCCAATTGCCCCAATTGCCTGCCCTGACCGCGCACGTCCGCCGTCTGCTGGGCGCCCTGCTCGCCTCGCCCGCCCCTCACGGTCTCGTCGCCTGAACACGCCCTGACGTGACCAACCTGACCCGCACCCACACTGGAGGACGGGCACGGTCGACCCTCGCGTCCACTGCAGAACGGGCAGCCATCCCTCGCCCGGAGACCGCACCGGGCGAACCACCGGCAAGGTTTACCGGTGCCGCCGCGCACCAGAAGGAGTCCCCATGAACAAGGTCCTGATCATCGCCGCCCTCGCCCGCGATCCCGAACTCCGCTACACCCCGGGAGGCACCGCCGTCCTCGATCTCACCCTTGCGGGCGAGCGCCACATCACGGGCAGCGACGGGCGCGCGCACGTCATCCCCTTCTACGAGAACGGGCAGGCGCTGGGCAAGTACGCCGAACATCTGGCCGAGCGCGGGTATCAGGCGGGCGACGTCCTGGTGGCGGACGGGCAGCTCGATTACAGCCAGTGGGAAGCGTCCGAAGGGGGCAAGCGCAGCGCCCTGCGGGTGCGCGTCACGGGGACGGTGCGCCAAGCGGACGGAGACTTCGAACTCATTCAGGATGGCCGGGGCGGGCAGCGACTCAGGGGCGGCTTGAACCGGGCCACGGTCATCGGGAACGTGTCCGCCGACCCCGAACTGCGGTCCACACCTGCCGGTGACGCCGTGCTCGGTCTGCGTCTGGGCGTCAACGAGAAGTACAAGGACCGTCAGGGCCAAGCCCAGGAGAAGACGCACTGGGTGGACGTGACCCTGTGGCGCGACCTGGCCCTGGCTCACCAGGGACTGCGCAAGGGTGACCCGGTCCTGGTGGAGGGCGCACTGGTGGACGAGTCGTGGACGGACCGCGACGGGCGTGGGCGGCGGACCAAGAAGGTCGAGGCGGACACGGTGGTCCCCCTCAGCCGGGGTGCGGGCACGGGGACCTCCGGCACGCCAGCTCCGGCACGCGAGCAGCGGCAACCGGTCGCCGCCTCGGGGACTCGCGCGGCCAGCTCTCAGAACGCCGCGCCCGCCCCGACCCGCTCTGGGGGGCTGGACATCGATCAGGGGCTGGAGGACTTCCCGCCCGACGAGGAGCCCCTGCCGTTTTGAGCCAGCCCGGGGGAGAGCGCCTCTCTCCCCTGTTCTTCTGGAGCATCCACCCGCCGGCCCCATCGCCCCCGGCGGGGTGCCCCTGAGGGACCCTCGCCCGGGAGAACGCCGGGCGCAAAGGAGCGCATGAACCTGTCCCTGAAGCTCGGCGAGGGCGTAAGGCAACTCCACGAATGAATTCGGGGGCTTTGCTGTCAGAAGCAGAGCCCACGCCTTACCAGGGGACCTGAATCTCAGGTAGCAGATGGATGGACGATCGGACCTTTGAATGCCCCTTGCCAGTTCAAAGCTCTCCGGAGCGGCCTGCGAAGCCCCGGGCACGGGGATGTCCGGCCCGCACCGCTCAAGCACCACCCGGCTCAACGCCATCCCTCCCCCCGAGGCAGACTTCACTCCCCTCACCGGGAAGAGCACCAGCCACGGAGTAATCCGATGACCGAACGCCCTATCGTCCATCTCGACTCCTTCAAGCCTCGGGACCGGCAGCTTCCGAACCGGGCCCTGGTGGTCTCCGCCACCCACAAACCCCTGATGCCCTGCCACCCCGCGCGAGCCAGAGAACTTCTCAGGAAAGGCAGGGCCGCAGTGCTCCGTCACCAGCCTTTCACCATCGTCCTGAAAGACAGGGCTTGTGGAGTGACCCAGCCTCTGAGCCTTAAGCTCGACCCTGGGTCCAAGACCACGGGCATCTGTGCCGTGGCTGAGATGAAGCGGGGGCCAAAGGTCGTTTGGGCAGCACTCCTGCACCATCGCGGACGGGCCATCCAGCAGAGCCTGGATGCACGCCGAGTTCTCCGGCGGGCGCGACGGTCTCGCAAGCTCTGGTACCGTCAGCCGAGGTTCGACAACCGCACCCGTCCGATGGGCTGGTTGCCGCCCAGTCTTACGCACCGGGTACTCACCACGTTGACTTGGGTGGGGCGCCTCTCGCGTTGGGCCGCAGCCACTCACCTGGCTACTGAACTGGTTTCCTTCGACACGCAACGCCTGCAGAATCCATTCATCAGGCGAGAGGGCTACCAGCGAGGTACCCTTTACGGCTACACCGTCCGGCGCTACCTCTTACAGAAGTGGCAGGGCAGGTGTGCCTACTGTGACCGGAATGACCGCCCGCTAGAAGTCGAACACCTGACACCGCGCTCACAAGGGGGATCAGACCGCATCTCCAATCTCGTGCTCTCGTGCACGCCCTGCAATCTGAAAAAGGGTACCCAGAGCCTGCAGCAGTTCCTCGCGGAGAATCTCATCCTGCTGAAAAAGATCCGGGCGCAAGTTCAGGACCCCCTGCATGACAGCGCTGCGGTCAACGCGACGAAGGCTAAGCTGCTGCGTGAGCTTCAGAAGACCGGGCTTCTCGTCGAGATTGGCGACGGCGCACAGACCAGCTTCAACCGAGACATTCAGGGCTACCCCAAGGCCCACTGGATTGACGCAGCCTGTGTCGGACCTTCTGGCGCCCGGGTGATCGTCCCGAACCTGCGTCCGCTTGCCATCATCTGCATCGGGCACGGGAACCGGCAGATGTGCGGGACCAACAAGTTCGGTTTCCCTACCCGGCACCGCACTCGGCAAAAGACCCACTTTGGTTTCCAGACCGGAGATCTGGTGCGGGCAGTCGTCACCACTGGGAAGAAGGCAGGAAGCTACGTCGGGCGGGTTTCAGTGCGGGCGACTGGAAAATTCCGACTCCCAATGGTTGACGGGCTGCATTACCGCTTCTTCGTGCTCATCCAGAAAGGAGACGGCTACGCTTACAGTTAAAAGCAGTGCCCTCACAGGCGCCGGCCACCTGTTGATCTACGGTCCTATGGCCCTCGAGGCCGCCCGCGTCATCACCTCGGCGGCCCGGACCCTCCCCGGCATTCGCGCCGGAGGGCGGTCGGGCCGGGCGCAGGTGGACACCACCCTCAGCGGCCGGACCAGGCACCTTCCCTTCACGGTGGAGAGAGCCGGGACATGCTGAGGTTCCTGCACGTCCTCGCCAGTTTTCTCACGCCCGCCTTCGAGGTCGAGCAGCAGTTCCCGCCACGCGGTGGCGAGCGGCGCAGCCTCCACGTCATCCACCGGCCGGGCGCGGGGTACGCCGTGTTCGAGACCCGCACCGACGAGGCGCAGGGGGAGACGGCCATCGACGCCGAGACCTTCGAGGACGGCCTGACCCGTCCCCAGGCCCTGCGTCGCGCGGCCCGGTCCGGAACTCGCCCCGAGACGGTGGCCGCGGTGCAGGCGTCCCGTTCGGCCCTCGTTCCCGCGCCCGTTCCTCTTCGGCTGGAGGTGCACGGCGACCTCGGGGTCGTCACCCTGCACTTGCACGAGCACCTGGACCAGCCGGGCTTCCTCGCCGCGGTGGAGTGGGCCCTCCGGACCACCGACGCCGCGTCCTACCTCGCCCTGATCGGCCGGGAGGGAGAGCGGGAACTGGCCTGGCAGGCCCTCTTCGAGCGGGTGCCTTGGGGTCGGGGGACGGTTCGCGAGATCGAGCGCTTCACCGCCCACCTGTGACCCCGAAGGGCAGACCTTTCCAGGAAGGACCCTCGCCCGGAACCTCACCGGGCGTGCACGCGCTCACATGACCCCCGGGGAAGCATGACTAAGTTGGCCGTGACCGTCGACGCTCGACGCGCAGGGACGGCTCACCCTGCCCCCCGAGGCGCAGGCCCGCCTCGCCCGTGGGCCCCGGCAGACCGTGGTGATCGATGTGGAGCTCCCCGTCGAGGAGACGCCGGTCGGCGAGGGCGAGCCCCCCTTCCTGCGCTTCATCGGCACCCTGCCCCCCTGGCCGAGGACAGCCGCACGTCCTACCGACGTGTACGGGGACACGAGGACTGACAGGTTGCACCGGTATGCGGGTGCGCGGCCCGTCATGGGTGTGGCATTTTGGCGTACAATGATGCCAAGGGGAATGTGATGACGCAGCTACCGAAAGACGAGCGGCTGCACCTGCGAGTGACTGGGGAGCACCATGATCTGATCGAACAGGCCGCCACCCTCGAGGGGCTCACCCTTACGGGTTTTGCCACCCGTCACCTGGTGGACGCGGCGACGCGCGTGGTCGAACATCACCGCGTGACGCAGCTCGGCCGAGAACAGGCCGAAGCGTTTCTCCGTGCCCTCGAGGAAGGCGAGGCGCCCCAGGGTGTGGACCGCCTCACGCGCCACTTCGGCCGGACCTCGCTGCCTGTGCGGGAAGAACCGTGAGTGTGGACGATCTGCAGGTGACGCCGCTCGGTCCCCACCATGACCGGGCGGCGTTCACGTGTGGCGAGGCGACGCTCGACCGCTACCTGCGCGAACAGGCGAGCCAGGACCGCAAACGCTCGCTCGCACGTTGCTACGTCCTCACAAGAGCGAGCGAGCCCGCCCGTGTCGTGGGGTACTACACCCTCAGCGCCCACAGTCTCCGGCTTCACGACTTGCCCGAAGACGCGGCGCGCGGCATTCCCTACCGTGACGTTCCGGGCGTGCTGGTCGGGCGGATGGCGCTGGACGTGCGCGAGCAGGGTCGGGGCCTTGGGGAGCGGCTCCTCGCGGCGGCCGTCGAACACTGCGCGCGGTTGGAGAGTGAGCTGGGGTTGCGGGTGATCGTGGTGGATGCGCTTTCCGAGGGAGCGGTCCGCTTCTACGAGCGTTTCGGCTTCCAGCGCTTTGGCTCCGGTGACTTGCGGCTTTTCCTGAGCCTCCGGCACGTGCGGCCCAGGACGTAGGACAGAGAAGGCGAAGGGCCATGGGGAGGGGCCGGCGTGCCTCTCCCCGTTCAGCATGCCCCGGCAGAACCCTCGCCCTGATGGGCGGGACAGGCAGTATGAAGGCGTTCGACTTCCACCTGCTGCGTCATACCGAGGCCCAGCTTCGGGTCCTTGCGCAAATCCTCGGTCAGGGCCGTGACATCCACGACGCTACGGACCGCGCCGCCCTGGCCCTGAACGTTCGCGCCCAACTCGCCCCGGACGTCCTGGTGTTCACGCTCGTGCAGGCTCCCCGGCAGGAGCAGATCCGCCCCGGTGACCTCCTCGTCGGGGTGGCCTCACCGCCCGTGTCCTCTCCCTGGGCGACTTCAGGGACGCCGCCTCCACCCATCGAATCCTCCTGCTGCACTGAACCTCTCGCTGTCCCCCGAGCGGGTCAGCGCCCCACCACAAGGGGTGCACCATGAACGAAGGCATGATCAGTGGTTGCGTCGTCCGCGTCGAGGACAAGACCCAGACCTTTCCCGCGGCCATCGTCACCCTGGCGGGCGAGACGAGCCGAGTCAGCAAAGCCCTGGTCTTCTTCGAGCAGGTCCGCGTGACCCGAGACGTCGCCGTGAAGGCCCTCCAGCTCGAACCGGGACAAGCCGTGCTCTTCGATCGGGCCACGGTTGAGCAACTGATCTGGACCGACCGGCAGACTGGGGAACCGCGCGCGCAGATCGTGACCCGGGGCCGCTCCTTCGTGAAGCTGCGGGGGGTCCGCACCCGGCGTCAGGGGGAGCATCTCCTCTTGGAGAACGCGGTCAACATCTTCACCCTCCGCGGGCGGTTGGCGAAGAAGACCGAGACGCGCCGGGCAGGGGTGTTCGGCGAGGTGACGGAAGCCCTGGTGACGCTGAACCTCCCCGTCAAGTCGGGCGCGCCCGAGACCCGCCCGCACTACCTGAAGGTCGAGGCCTGGCGGGAGACGCCGCTCAAGGGGCAGCGCAGCGGCGCCCTGGTCATCACGCAGGTGCTCGTCAAGACGGATGCGAGCATCATCGGTGGAGAGAAGCGGTACTTCACCGTGCTGGAGGAACGCGCGAGCAGCGTGATGGCGTGAGCCGGCGGTATGAACGCGTACGCGCCGGAGGTTGCCGTGATGGGCCCTCACCCGTGAACAAGCCCGCCACTTCCAACCCGGCTCACGGTCCTCGATTGGTGGCTCGCGGCACGGCTCCACCACGCCCAGCCGTTCTGACCTCCCACGCCCGGGGGCTGAACGGGCAGCCCTCCATTCCGGTGCCTCCAGACGCTGGGGGAGATTCCGGAAGGATGGGCAAGGCATGCGGCGGCCCCTCTCCGTCCAGGGCCGGAGGAAGCCGGGCATGTCCGAACAGGCCACGCCTGCCCCCAAGCCGCAACACGAACTGGACGTGCTGTACGCCCGGCTCGCCGAGCGCAACGCCCACCTGTTTCCCGGACGGCTCCAGGTGCCCCGCGCCGCCCGCACGTGCGTCAAGGGTCCCGCCGCGCTGGAGCGCGAGATCCAGGCTTTTGAACGTTTCCGGCGGCGGCACGAGGGCCGAAGGCGGGTGCTGTGGACCGTGCTGGACGCCTGCTCCCCCAGCGAGCCCGAGTGGGAGGGCGTCGTCTGGATTCGGCACGCCAGCGGGCTGAAGGAGCGGGTGCCCATTCGTCAGCATCCCGCGTTGCAGGCGGCCGTCCCGGGGACCGGTCAGCTCGCCGACCTGAACGAGGCGGGGACGGCGATCTTCGAGCAGTTCGTCCGGCCGCGCCTGACGCCCGAGCAGGTCCGGAGCGCGTTGAAAGTCGGCTACGGCCGCACCTGTGTTCACCGGATGACGGCCCTGCGGGACCACCCCTTCACGCCCGGCGTCCGGGAGTTCTACGAACTGCGCACCGAGTACTCGGTCAGTGCCCTCACGCCCCGCACCGGGCAGCACGCTCCGGCGAAGTACTGCCGTTTCACCTGCACCCAGACCACCACGCGGGTACAGCGTCGGGGCCGGGACCTGCTGCTGATCCAGGGCGGACAGGTGCGGAACGTGAAGTACGGCCGCTTCGATCCGGCGGGCCTCACGCCGGAGGTGTGCCGGGGCCTCCAGGCGCTCGCGTGGGAACTGGCGCGGGAAACCTGTTGCGCCGGGGAACTCGCGCAACTCCGCGAGGCCTTCGCGCCGGAGGACCAGCCCCGCACCACCGAGCGGCTGGGTCCCTTCCTGTTCGCCGTGCAGCACCCGGACTACCTCAACGTGCCCGCGCTCATCGAGCATGTGCAGCTCAGCGCTAGGCGCGAGTACCGGGCGTGGTTGAGGCGCAGGCCCGGCGCGACCACCCTGCTGCGCGAACTGTGCGGTTCCCTCCCCCGCGGCGTCCGGCCGCTCCTCGCGCGGCTGGACGTGCTCACCCTGGCCGCGTCCCTCCACCGCAGCGGCATGAGGTCCCCGGACCTCAAGGCCCAGGTCCTGAACGCCTACGCGCCCGCCCTGCGCGAGCACCGCTGCGGCCCACCTTTTGATGCCCGCTGGTACGTCGAACTCGCGGGCGGCGAGCAGCAGGCCGCCCGGCGGCTGATCCGCACCTTCCGGGAGGGGCACGCCGTCTCTGGCCTCGCGCTCCTGCTCGGCGACACGGAGCGCCTGTGGCAGGACGTTCAGGCCGCGCAGCCGGGTTACCGGCCCGGGCGAGACCAGCTCGACCCGCTGGCCCTGCACGACCACCTGGCCCGGCTGCATACCCGCATCCGGACCGAGAACCGGCCCATCCCCAGTGGCACGGACGGGCGGCTCTCTCACCTCGACGCCGACCTCCCTCACGCGGCCCGCGGCACGCTCCACTTCCGCCGGGCCCGGGAGACGCACGACCTCATCCACGTCAGCGAGACCCTCCACAACTGCGTGTCGAGTTACGCCGGGGCGGCCATCCGCGGCGAGGTCGTCATCGTCGTCGCCCGAGACGGGCGGGGGACGCCGGTGTACTGCCTCGAGGTGCGGGGACGTGCCGTCCACCAGTTCAAGCGCGACCGCAATCAGGGCCTGAGGGATCAGACCGACCTCGCGGCGGCGTTCGGCTACCTCGGTCAGGCGTGCCTCAGCATCCGCACACACGATCTCGCACCACTGTGCCACCATCCCGGCCTACCCCAGGAGGCCGTCTCCATCCCTGAACCCGAGCCGGACGACCTCCCCTTCTGACGTCGGGCAGTTCCGGGTGTCCCGGAAGGAGGAGGCGTCGGTGCGAGAACCATCCCCGACATGGTGGGGCCGACCCTCGCCCGCTGGGCGGGAGCCTGGGTTGCTCCCACATTGAGGACTTCGGAGCCAGAGAAGCCACAGTCACCCAGCGCGTGTCCCTCACCCTGCCGGGTGCCCGTGGTGCATGCCGACTGGAATTCCTGTCCTGCACGCTGTCTACCAGCGCCGTCTCTCCGCCGACGCCACCAGTCCGCTCCATCTGGTGGCGCTGGTCACGACCACCGACGCGGAGACCGCCTTCGACCTGACCAACCACGGCGGACGACAGGACACCTGGATCAACAATCCCGGCGTCGTCCCGCTGGACCTGGGAGGCCGCAGCAGTGGCGTCCACGACGTTTTCGTCGGAGACCAGGAAGCGCTGCTGTACCTGGGAGCCGGGACGGCCATCCTGGCGCTCCCCACCCGGGCGGTCAACGTGACCGTGCTCCTCGCGCTGCCGAGCTGCCTCGTGTGGGCTGACGCGCGTGTCTGCCTGCTTGGCGAGACCACGGACGAGGCCCTGCGGGCGGAGTTGTCGCGTCCCGAGGTGGCGCGGCGCCTGCTCGCCGAACTAGAGGGCGAACCCGACCTCCCCGGCACCCCTCGGGTGATCGTCCAGGGAGCGTTGACGCAGGCCGCCAAGCTGCTCTGCGGCCTGCGCTCGCAATCCGGGCTGCGTGCCCGGCTGGACGCGCTGCCGGACCACCAGGCCAGGGTCGATGTCATGGCGGCGGCGCTGGCGATCAAAGGGGTGGCCGCCGGCGCGGAAACGCTGGCCCTCGCGCGGGCGGTGGTCGACGCCCGTCACCTGACCTCCTTCCGCGAGGCCCCGACGGCCACCGCGCGGCTGGAGACGTGGCGCTTCGTGAACCTGGACGGCCTGGACGGCCGCCCGACCCTCACCGGGCGCGTCTTTGACCATCCGGAGGCCCGCGCCGGGGAGCAAGTCGTCACGGACCCCGTCGAGGCCCTGCATGGCACGGTGGCCCGCACCTCGTCCCGGGTCTACGCGCTGGGCGAACCTGGAGACGAGGACGCGGCGGCGCACCTGCGGACCCTCGTGCGCTTGCTGGAAGCGGAACGGGACGGGCGGTGAGGGTGCCCCGGAAGGAGGGGCGGCCGGTGCGAGACCTCCGGGCCGCGGCCCGACGCGCGAGCGGTGAGGGAGCCTGAGCTGTGCCACGCACGCCCAAGACCGCCGAGCAGGCCAGCCGCGACAACGCCGCGAAGTTCAACCGTCTGCACCTGGAGCAGATGCCGCTCTGGCTGGGCGCCAGCATGGTGGCGGACCCTCAGGCCGCTGACCTCACCCGGACCCGGAAGGAAGATCACCAGTTGCGGTTGTGCGCGCAGGGCCGTGGGCGCATGGCGGAGTTGGAGGCCCGGCACGCCAGGGAGGCCGAAGCCTACCGCCGCGCCCTGAAGGAGGCCGCTTAGGAGGCGTACCGCGAGGCTCTGCTGAAACTGCGGCACCTCCAGCAAAGGTATGCCAGCATGCGCCGCCCCACAGACGCGTGTGATCCCTGGCACACCCACTTGCGAAAGGCGGTGCCGGTGGCGCAGTGGCGGGCCGTCGAGGGCCAGGTCAACCCGGCCTCCGCGCAGCAACACCGGGCGCTGGGCCGCATCGAGGCCCACCGTCAGGGGTCACGCGAGCGGGCGGGGGTGTAGCCACTGTTGCCGTGGGGAGCGCGTGCCGACGATCCCGGCCGGGAGAAACGAGACGCGCCCGGTGCCGTGGGCGACAGGAAGACGGTCCGACCCGGCTGACCCGGGCCAGCGACCGTCCGACCTTCGTCGCCCGGAGAGGTGTGATCCGTGCCCTTCACGCCCGGCGGGTCCCTCACCCGGTGGGGTGACCCGGGGACATGACCGAGCCGCAGCTTCCGGAGCGGACGACCTACCGGGTCGGCGAACCCTTCCACCCCGACGTGACCGACTGGCCCGAGGGGCAGCAGTTCAAGCTGCGCTTCGGACTTCCCGGGTTGCTGCTCTTCTACCCCAACCCCAGGCTGGACGAGGTCCTGGCGGTGGCCCGGCGGCACATCAGCCTCGCCCTCTTCGCGGAGGCCGACCAACTGCTGCTGCTGTACCAGGTCGGCGCGACCGAATGGGAAAGGGGCGGCCTTCACGCCCCACCTGGCCGGACCCGACTTCGTGCTGCCCGCCGTGGACCGGGAACTCCCCATGCCGGTCTTCCTGATCGACGCGAACACCGGCATCATCGCGGCCCTCTGTGCCGTGACGTTGGAGCGCCGCTTCGTGGAAGTGCTGCACGCCGCACTGACCCGGCAACTCGCCTGGCCCTGGGACGAGGCGGCCTATGACGCCCGGCTGGCCGAGCTGCGCGGACGCTTTCCCCACCCGGGCGACCTGCTGGTGCGGGCGCAGGTCCTGCACCAGGCCTGACCCTCCCCGCGGCAGCGGGGGCCAGTGCCCCGTGCCCCACGTCCTGGATGAGATCACCTCTCCCGCCGCCGCATCGGGGAGGAGGACCAAGCCTCTCCTCTCCCCTCTCCCCCGCTGCATGCGGGGGTTTTGTCATGGCATGACACCGCTCGTTCCGAAGCCTGCTGTGAAAGGTGGCTTCCCGATCTGCCCATTCTCAGATGGCTCCGGCACGGAGCGGCACGACTCTCCACAGCAGGTCCGGTCTCACGTTGCCCGGCAGCGAGGGCCGGTGCCGCTCCATGCCCCACAGGGCCAGCCTCGATCCGTCCTCGACCTGCGGATCCACCGGCAGGAGGTGCAGGCATGAGCGTGGGGAAGAACACGAACAGCACAGAAGCACCGCGAAGGTGGCGTGAACTCGCCTGGCAGGCTCAGCACCACCCCGCCTTCCTGGGGTACCTGTGGCGCGACCTGGATGAGGCGAGCATCGCCCTGACGCTGGGGGCAAGGCGCGTGACGGTGTGGCGGCTCAAGCTGTGCCTCCTGCCCCAGGGTGAGGCGGACGTGCGCGCCGTGGAGGCGCACTTCGGGTTGACGGCTGGCCGCCTGGGGGCCCTGCTGGGGGAACAGGGCGGGTCCTTTCACGGTCCGGGCGTCGCCCCGCAAGCCATAATGACGATTGGAGGTCCGTCATGACCATCTCTCGCTCCACGGCCCCCCTCCTCCGTTCTCGCGCGTGGCGCCTGAATGCCGACGGCGCCCTGGTGGCTTTCCTCCTGCTCGCCAGCGCTTTCCTCGGACAGCCCATGCTGCTGATGTCCCTGGGCGTGATCGCCGTGCTGGGGCTCCACCATGTCCTGCCCAACGCCACGGCTGGGCAAAAGGTCGCCCGGATGCTCCTCTTCTCGCTGCTGGCCTTGGCTGCCAGCGTGCTGGTGACGGGTCTCCTGGGCTGCGCCGTGGGTCTCCTGGTTTTTGTCGGGACGCTTGCCGTGGCGGGTGCGGTTACCGGCTGAGGCGGCACCGTCCAACCTGACCCGTCGCCACACTGCGGGCATGACGACGCCATTCACCCCCGAGCATCAGCTCTACGTCATCCAGAGCCAGGGGACCCCGGTCACGCTGCTCGCGTTTGCCGGGTATGTCCTGGCCGGTACGTTGGTGGGCCTGAGCGTGCGTGACCCGCGCTTCGGGACCTTGAACACCGGCCTGATCTCGCTGGCCCTGCTGGCCGCCGTGGTCAACGGGGCCCTGACCCTGGGCCTGTTTCCCTGGCTGTTCACCGGGTTGAGCCGCTGCTTCGGCGCCGCGACAGAACGGCACGAGGTTCGCGCCATCACGGCCCTGAGCCTGGTGCCGGTTGTCCTGGCCACGCTGCTGAGCCTCGTGGTGGGGCTGGGCGGGCCGCTGGCGGTGCTGGGCAGCCTGGTGGCCGGGGGCGTGTTCGTGCACGGCCTGGCGCTCGCCAACGGCGTGACCTTCAGACAGGCGCTGCGTCACACCCTGGTGGTGTGGGCGGTCCTCATCCTGGGGATCATCCTGCTTAGTGCGGCTCTGGGCACGTTCCTGACGTAAGGCTAGATCCTTCCTGATGTTGCGTGGAAAGGGCGCCGCCTTCGTGTCGCCTCTTCGCTCAAACCATTATGGACGAACGGCCTTGACCATCCAATTGTTTCCTTCGAGCACCATAAAGTAGGTGCGGGTGCCTTCAGAAGCTGGTGCCTTGAAGTCGAAGAGCTGAACCAATTCAGGGTTTTTGGTCCATGCCGCCGTGGTCTGCTGGTTGACGGCAGCCTTGACCTCTGCCGAATTAGTATGTTCGACGATTTCCTTGACGTTCTTGAACGTGAAAGTTCCGTAACAGCTATGAACTCGATCACCCGCCGCTATGCCAATTTCATCGTTGAACTTCTGAGTGGGCTTCACCTGCAGGACCGGCTCCGCTCCAAGCAGCGGCGGCTGGAACTTCTCGACGGTGACATAACCCAGACGTTGAAGCGTTTCATACGCTCCCAACCCACTCTTCTCGACGGTGTCGGGGTCGAAATCTGTCCCAACGGGTGAGAGTTTGACTCCGTAGAAGTCCCCGCACAGATCACCGGGATGTTCTTTCTCATAGCCCTGGATGGCCCTGGCGAGATTCGTCTCGGTGGCGGCCTTCGAGTTGTCACATCCACTCAGGGTGAAGCCGAGCGGGAGTGCAGTGGTGAGCATTAGCAGGCGGCGCATGTCGTCTCCAAGGTCAGGGGTAGAGGGCAATGATGTACCTGGGATATAGAACGGCTTCAACTGAATGCGAGGTCAAGTCGTGAGGTAGGAGCATTTCCTTAGCCCCTACATCAACGAGAGTTTAATCCTCCTCTGGGCGTGAGGACTTGCCGGGCTATCAGCTCTGTGACGTGTCCTGTCAGGACATCCCAACGAAGTGGAAGGCGTTGCGCCATTTGCGCGAGGTTTAGGCCATTCGCAGCAGCGTGGTAGGTTAAACCCAGGGGGGTGCTCAAATCCTCCCTGAGCCTTACTGAACTAGGAGTGAAGTGATCAGACAGCCGCAACGCGCGCTGCTCAGATGTCAGCGTCAGGGCGTGCCATGCGGCAGCCGTCGTTCCAGCTTGAGCATTTGTGCGGATGGCGGGTTCATCTATATATGCGGCTACACGAATTTGAGGGCTCGTTAGATGCCAGTACAGCGGCACCATCGCGCTAATTATTCGTTCATAAGCCAATGCACGTAGGCTCTCCATGCAGATCTGGCCTGCTTTGATCAAGTACTGCAACATTCCTTGGGGGTCCGGATTGTATTGCTGTGCCTTCAGAACTGCTTCGGCAGATATACCGGTGTGAATGAGCAAGGTGGGCCAGGATGGTAATACGGGGCTTATAACAGTAAGTATTTCGGGTCCATCTAAGTGCAATTCAGTATTTAATTGGGCATCTTCAAATTGTAGAGTTAGAATTCTGTAGCCGCTCTCTTGAGCTGCTTGTTGGACAGCGAACATGGTTGGCACAGGTTTCATCGCCCTTCGCGCTCCTCCCCTAGCGCTCCTGGCATGCTGTGTGGCTGGTGGAGCACACCTAAATTAGAGCTAACCTCTAAAAAGTTCCAAAAAGCTCTATGTTAAATGATTGGCAGAACCAAACAGGCGCTAGAATGATGCGTTATCGATGCAAAAAGGACCCGCCCTTCAAACGAAGGGCGGGTGGTGGTGGAGACGGAGGGAGTCGAACCCTCGTCCGATGCTGCTTCAGTGGGCTTCTACGAGCGTAGTCCTCATTTTAGGTCTCGATTCTCAGTCGCCCAAGGACAGGCTACTTTTGAATCCATCCTCTAAGTTTCACTCGGGAAGCCGAGGCTTCTTCCAAAGCTAGCCATCTTTTGTGTCAGCTCGCGTAGCGCCAATGGCCGGGCTTTACGATTGCTGGGCTGGGATTAAGCAGCCAGTGCGAACGAGTCGCTGTTGTTGCCAGTTAATGGCTTGGTCGAATGATTTACGAGGCCCACGACCATCCTCGGCTCGCCACTTCACCTTCCGCGAACACCGTCGAAACCGGGGCGTCCCCAAAGGGCTGAGAAAATATAGCACAGGTCCACGTCACCATCAAGCCGACATGGGGTGGCTAGCATACCCCATGCTTCCCCCCTCCGGTTCGTCGGGCGAGCGGCGCATGCGGCAGAACACCAGGTTCGTGGTGCCGACGGCCTTGCCCGTCGAGCTGGACCGCAGCCATGTTCATGCCCTGATTAGCCGTGGGGTAAATGCGAAGGTCGTGTTGCTGGTCGCGCCGTCCGGGTACGGCAAGACCACGGCCCTAGCCCAGTGGGCCAGGCAACAGACGCTGCCGGTGATCTGGCTTCGGTTGAACGAAGAGGACAGGGACCCCAAGACCCTCTTCACCGATCTTGCGCAGGCCAGTGCGCTCGCCAGAGTCAGAATGGAAACCTGGGACCGGGTGAGCCTCCTCGACCTGAGCCGGGAACAACTCATCGCCGCCTTGGCAACCGACCTGAACGCCCACGACACCGATCTGACCTTCATTCTGGACGGTGGGGAACACTTGGGGAGTGACGCGGCGCGCGCCCTCACCAATCTGCTTACCGAGCTTGGCAAGGGCCACCGGGTCCTCATCGCGCAACATGAGGCCTCCCCATTCAACGCTGCGCCGTTCGTCGCTCGTGGAGAAGGTCTGCTGATTTCGGCCAATAACCTAGCCTTTACCCCAGAGGACACCAGGGCGGCAGCCCGGCAGTTCGGCGCGCAGGACCAGGCCTCCACAGCCGTGCAGCAGCAGTACCAGGGCTGGCCTGCGGGGGTCATGCTGGCTCTGCACACCCAACAGTCTTCTATGCCTGTCCCGGCCACCGCACTCGTGCAGGAAGTGGTGAACACACTGCCCCCGGAGGTCAGGCAGGTGCTCCCATACCTGGCCGTCCTGAGTACCTGGAGTGCCGAGGAGGCACGAAGTCTGAGCATTCCGCTTCCGGTGGGCTGGCTGGACGCCGTACTGCGAGCCGGACTCCCCCTCACACCGTTGGGTGAGGGAAAATTCGCACCGCACGATGTGGTACGCGAGTTGTTAACCCGGCAGTTGAAACAGGATCTGGATTTATGGCGAGTGCTGCATTTCAAGGTGGGCCAGCAGGCAGAGGCACAGGGGCAGCCCTACAGCGCGGTACGACATTACGTACAGGCTGGACGCGAGGACTTGGCGATGCGCCTGGCGGAAGAACTGGTCCCCCGTTGGTATCGTGCGGCAGATTGGCTGCTTGCCCGGGAGGCTTTGGAGCCGATCCCCAATGTGCAGTTGACCGCTCCTCTACGGTCAATCTTGGCACTGGCACTGTTGGAGACCGGCGAGACAGAGCGAGGACGTGAGCTGGCACAGGAGCAGTTGCGGTCGCTTCCAACTCCCACGGCACACCTTACATTGAGTCTGGACTCTTATAGAACAGGAGATTTACCGGCAATGATTCAGCACATCGAGGCCGGTCTTGCCCTTGCAACGGAGCAGAGGGATGTCATTCAACTGCTGCGCTTTAAAGCCGCCTACCTGCAGGGAGTCAGTCGGATTGATGAAGGCTTGGCGGTAGCCGATGAAGCGGTCCAACGTGCGGAGGCAATGGGTGATGCTAGTCTAAAGATAGCCACACTCTCTATTAGAGCATACATTCTGGAACAGAAGCAGGAACGAGAGCTGGCATTACGCGATCACGAGCGCGCGTACCAAGCGGGTCAGCAGCTCGGCCTCACCAATCGCCTCATGCCAGTCGTGGACAGAATGGCACTGCTATATGTAGGCAAGGATCGTATTACCGAAGCGGTACAACTGCTGGAGAGCTTTTTGATTGCCTGCGAAAGAAATTACCCGATAGGCGTCCCAACCACGCAGCGCCGCCTCGCACAGGTTCGCCACGCACAGGGGAAAACAGATGATGGTGTTGTGATAGCACGACAAGCTTTTGAAGAACTGCTGCGTCAAGAGAATCCCAATACCGCGTCAGATGCCCTTGTCTATTTTTTCTATACGGAAGTGCTCCGCGGACAAAAGCTGGAGGCAACTTTAGCTTTTGATCGTATCCGAGTTCTACTTGGCGAGGAGAAGTCGAAATTATCGACTATCTCTTGGATAAGAAACAGAGAAGCCAACGCATACTTATCTTATGTAGACGGTCGATTAGACGACGCACTTAACTATTTGGATGAGGCCATCACAGAGAATTTAAAGGTTTACAATGTCAGAAATGTCTTATCAGAACTCCTTAAAGCAGAGATCAGACGCCGTGAGGGTCGTTTAACCCGTTCCGATGCAGACGCAGTGCTAGAGGCTCTACAGAAACGACCGGAAGACGTGGCTGAAGTTCGTATGGTCCACCCACATTTCGAGCCCCTGTTGCGGGAATTTGTCAAGCAAGGCTGGTCTACCTCAGTATTTAGAAGCCTTCTCGAACGATGCCTCATGACTGCTGAATCTGCCGCTCCGCAAGTGCATTTGGAGTTGACAACACTCGGGCGTGTTAAAGCGGCCGTGAACGACCAAGAGATCCGCTTAGGTCATGTGTCCGCCGTCGAGGCTCTGGTCTACCGAGTCTTACACCCTACAGCACGTCAGGACCAGCTTGCAGATGAAGTTTGGGGAGGCGCAGACCTCAAACGTGCTCGTCAATCCGGTCACACCGCCCGGAGTACCCTTAACGCCTCTTTTCGTGAGGCCGTGAAGAGCTTGGGCATCCCAATAGCGACCGACCTGATCCTGCCGAGCCAGGGCCGCCGTAATCCGGAATGGGTTCTCAACACCGCCGTACAAATTACTTGTGATGCTCTAACCATTGTAGAGAGCCGTGACCCAAAGGAAGTTTTGCGCTTGTACGGGGGACCGTTCCTCCCAGACAGTGCCAGCGAATGGGCCGGTCACTACCGCGAGGTCATTCACAAGCATGTCGTGCAGGTGCTTCATGAGGGGGCGGCTCATGTAGAACCTCACGACCCTCAGACGGCCCTCGCCTGGCTGGTGAAGGCGGCGGATTTGGCCCAAACACCGGAAGCGTTCGAGCGGGTGGTGAGGTTAAGTCGTCAAATGGGCGAATCGGCCCTTACGCGGGCCGCAGAACAGGCCATCCACTCCCTGAAGGCGGGAGAGGTAGCGATCCTCAGCCGCTTGTACTCGCTGAACTGAGGGCAGCCGCACACGCGCTCCGCAGGGCGGCCAGTTGTTCCCGGGTGGCTCCCCACGCTGGTTGGGCGTGTTTCGTGGTCGCGTAGCGTGCTTCCACCACCGTGTAGCCGACAGGAGCACTGGCCTCTGCCTGCTCCTGCAACATGCGGAGGGTCAGGGCCTTGGTCTGCTGGGTCCTGACCTGTCCTGTTCGCGTCTGCACCTCGCCCTCGCTCCAGTAGGCAACCGCGTACCAGGGAGCTGGGCTGTCAACACTCTGGCGGGCGTACACCGCGATCTTTGGCTCGCCCTCTTGAACAGGAGGGAGTTGCCCGGCCCCCTGAGTCTTTAAAGCCGCGCGTGCGAGGTCGTGCGCGCGCTCGTGCAGAGGACTGCTGTTTCGGGGGATACGTGTGACTGTGACCTGTGGGTGAGTAATGCACAGCACAGCGCGCAGCACATCCTCCTGAGCATCGACCTGAAGCACGGCAGTAGTACCAGGCGGCAGGTGCCGCAACGTTGCAAGTGCCGCCGTCGCCTCTTGATGTTCTGAACGAGGTAGGGGGCCCGACACCTCGACACGCACGCCATCAGGAAATTCAAGCACGCCGCCGAAGGCCGCCTGTCTCCCCTTGGCGCTAGCGTCAGAGGCAATTCGAACCTGAGATGGGTGCGTCATATATATATTATTCCTGAGGTTGTCCCTCACCCTACCAGGTGGAGAAGAGCTATGCCCTCTTCTCCCCTCTCCGCTGTCGCCGATTTGCTCAGCCAGGTGCCTGTTCACTACGCGCACAGCCGTTTCGGTCCGGCACCTATCCACGTGCTGGGCAAAGGTGGCAGCAGCCTCACGCGCCTCGACGTGTACGTGCGTGAGGACGACCTGTGTGAGTTCGTCCGGGAGTTGCCCCTCCATGCCGCCGTGCCGGCCCTCTGGACGGTCTGGTTGCAGCGCCGGGCGCCCCTCCCCCTGGATTGGGCCTGGGGGTTCCTGGAAGCGCAGAGGCAGTGTTTCCCACGAGGCGGGGTCTACCGGCCCAGCCGGGCGCTGGAACCCTCCCAACACTGTGAAGCGAGCGATCCGGCAGTGATGGACGCGCGGCGACTGGGCATGCTGGCCTACCTGCTGTGCCTCGCATCGGCTGAGGAACACTTCACGATCCCTAACGCCGCGGATTAATGCCGTTGGCCCTCCCCCGCCCAGGCGGGGGCAACAGGCGGCATGGTTACCCTCTGTACCCAGGGTCGTGTACAGGAAGCATTGACGCAGTACTTCGAGCAGCGCAAAAAGCGGGGCAGTGAGATCACTCTGGTGGAGGTCGGGCCCAGGGAGGCTTACTTGGCTGTGACCATCCAAGGCCTGACCTGTGCCTTCGTTGTTCCCCTGTCCCCGCTCGACCCAGGCCTCTGCTACGGGCATGACCTGCTGTTGATGGGGCCTGTCAGCGAGACGCGGGACCCAAGGCCCTGTCAGGTCAGCGCCAACTTCCTGAAGTGCCTCTCCCCTGCCCCACTGTTTCTCGAGGGAGATGAGGGACGCTGGCGTCGGCGTGCCGAGCACTTCGTCCACCGGGCCCGGCAGAGTGAGCAGGGAGAAGTGCTCCTTGGAACCTATGCGGACGCCCGCGGCACCATCAGCTACAACGAAGCTGCAAAAAAAGCATTTGAAAAGGACGCGCGGCGTTACCTGAAGCGACTGGCGAGACACCTGGGGCGGCCTGCGCTTTCCGGGCGCAAGGCCGTTTCCTACAACCCATCCGGCATCGCGTGCAGCGGTGAGGCCATGTTGCACCTGGAGATGGACACGCACACGCTGCTCCTCGTGGAGGTGGATGCCGGAGGGCTCTGCGCTCCCTGGCAGCGGACCAGTCCCAGTGGCGTGGCGATCATGTGGCGCTTTGAGGGACAGGGGGAAGCGCTGCGGCACGAGCAGCGTTTTTTCTATCCCAACCAGTGGGTGCGCTGGGACACGTCTGCCCGTGACTTTGCAGCCTTGATCGAAGAGGGGTGGGTGAGACTGACGCAATCCACAGCCAGTGAGGCGGGACCAGGACCTGTCTGACGGGCCTGCGGCTGCCGGGAGATGGCCTCGCGCCCGCAAGGCGTTCGAACTCCTTTGCTCCTGGATGGCCGGGTTCATTCCCGCCGGGACAGCTCCCTCACGGGACGGAGGGAGGCTCATTCCTTGAATTACGTTATTCAAAACTTGCCTCGATGTGTACACGTGTGTACACTCCTGTTATGGCACCCAAAACCGTTGGGATACGTGCACTCCGCGAGGAGCTCCCGGAGATGTTGCGTCAGGTGGGAACAACCGGGCAGCCGCTGGTCGTGACCAAGCACGGTGAGGCCGTCGCGACCATCGTCCCTGGTGCTGCCGTCGAACCACCTGACGCCGACGCCCCCCGCATCATCGCGGTGGTCAGTCTGAAGGGGGGCGTGGGCAAAACCACATTGACCATGCACCTCGCGGCTGCGATCGCGCAGGAGCGTGACCAGGTGGTGGTTCTGGACGCCGACGAGGAGGTGAGCGCCTTTCGCTGGCAACAGCATGCGGCTGCCGAGGGGCTGACCCTCCCCTTCAAGGTCATTCCTGCCGAGCGCAACACGCTGATGCGTCAAGCACGCGAGCTGGCCAAGACGGGCGTGACCGTTCTGATCGACACGCCACCCAACAACCGCGAGATCCTCAAGAGTGCCGCCACGGTGGCCGACGTGGTGCTGGTGCCCGTGCTGCCCACCGGTATGGATGTCGACCGCCTCGCCACGACGCTCGAACTCCTGGCCGACCTCGAAGCGGCACTGGACAACTTCAACTACGCGATCATCCTCAACCGGTTCGACTCCCGGAAGGGCATGGCCCACGAGGCGAACGAGGCGCTGAACGCCCATCCGCGCCTGAATACGGTCGTGAAGTCGCTCAGCGCCTACGAGAAGGTCTTCGGACAGGCTCCCGCCGAACTCTCGCAGTTCCACGAGATCTGGCAGGAGATCAAGCAGGCTCTGGGGAGCGGCGCATGACCAGAAACGCCTTCAAAAAGCCCAAGGCTCCAAGTATGGGGACACTGCTCAACCGATCACTCGAATTTTCTGGGGCGGTCCCATCCCAGGAAGGCGAAGTGGGAGAGGTTCAGCAGCTCCCCATCGATGCCCTGCGGCCCAACTCACGGCAGCCCCGGCGGTTCTTCAACGAGGAGAGCCTGAAGGCGCTCGCCGAAAGCCTTCGCCAGGAGGGCGTCCTCCAGCCGCTCATGGTGCGGCCGCTGGAGGATGGGCACTTCGAGATCGTGTACGGAGAGCGCCGCTGGCGTGCCGCCCGGCTCGCCGGACTCCCGAGTGTTCCCGCCCGGGTCCGCACCCTGACCGACTCGCAAGTCGAACTTCTGGCCGCCGTCGAGAACCTGCAACGTGAGGACCTCAACCGTTACGACGAGGTGAGCTACAAGTTGCGCCTGGTCGCGGCCCTGTTCGAGACGACACCCGAGGAGGCGATCCGGCGTCTCAAGGAGCTGCGCCGCCAGCCGGAGAGTCACCCTGAGCAGGTCGCTCAGCTCGAACACCTCTTCACCCAGCTCGGTCGTGAGAAATGGCCATCCTTCGTCACCAACGGGCTCCCCGCCCTGCGGTTGCCGGAGACCCTGGTCGAGGCCGTGCAGACGGGGGCCCTCGAATACACCAAGGCGCTGCTGATCGCCCGCGCTCCGCAGGAGCATCACGAGGCCCTCCTGAAGCGGACGCTGGAAGAAGAACACAGCCATGCCTCGCTCACGGACATCGTGGCCCAGCTCAAACCCACCGCCCGCGGGGACGCCGACGCGCAACTCCTGAGCCTGCGCCGGAAGATTTCCCCCAGGCGGCTGGGGAAGCTCCCGCAGAAGCAGCGCGCGGAAGCTGAGCGGCTGATTCGCCGACTGCACGAACTGCTGAGGGACTGAGGCCGAATAATATTATTCCAGCGGCCCCCTCCGGGAAGAGGGGGCCGCTTGCCCTGTCGCGCCTGAATAACGTTATTCGGTGTCCCTCCCCGGCTGGCGCCGGGGCGCTTCCTCCATAAGGAGGTCGTCATGACCCTCTCGGGACATCTCTTCGGCGCGCCACTTCACACCGAAATCCGAATGGTGCCCGTCGGACTGATCGAGGAACCCGACACCCTGGAGGTGAACCCCGGGATCGAGCGACTCGGCGTGATGCAGAGCGTTCTGCTTGGGCCCAGCGGTAATCCCGAGCGTCCCTACCGGATCGTGGACGGCAGGCGCCGGGTCCGCAGTGCGCTCAGGTACGGCATTGAGCAGATCCCTGCCCTCGTCACGGACGGGACCCCCGGGCAGATCGCCGCCGCGAGTGCGATCCTGAACGCTGCCCGCTCCAGCAATCCGCTCGACGAGGCCCGCAACTGGCAGACCGCTCTGGAGGAGGGGCAGTTCGGTGACGTGCAGGAACTCGCGGCCCACGTTCGGGTCAGCGTGCAGACCATCCGCAAACGCCTGAGGCTGCTCGCCCTGCCCGAAGACCTCCTCGCGCACATTGGCATCAGCATCGCCGAAGGTGTGGCGGAACGCATGGCGAACCTCGCGCCCCAGTACCGCGAGCAGGCGATCCGGGCGGCCGAACGCCGACTGGACGCGGGGGAGAAGTTCACCGCCGCTGACCTGAAGGCGAGCCAGACTGCCCGCACCGCGGATTTCGAGGAGAGCCTCGCCCCGCTCTTCCGCACCGAGCCCCTGCTGGAGGTCTCCCGCGACCCCCTGACCGAACTGGTGCAGGAGGTCAAGCGGCTGGCGGCGCTGAGCGGCATTGAACTTCCCGCGCTGGTTCGGGCCCTGTCAGGAGCGATGCCGGGCATGAACGAACCGTTGTCCGCCTCAGCGGAGCCACCCGCATCCCCGCATCCGACCGTGTGTCCTCGCCCCGGCCGTGTGAATCTCGGCCTGCACCACCCGAGGGGACTGCCGTGACGACCCTGTTCGACTTGATTCCCGCTCAGGGTGGCCCACGGGAGTGCGGCCCCGGGCGGCAGGAAGGCCACATCTACGCGGAATGCGGGTTCAGTCCCCACGGCGTGCCTCTCGAGCATTTCCTAATCGACCTGCCCCTTCCCGTCGACCCGGGGCAACTGGGCCTGAGCCGCCAGGGCGTGACGTTCGTCGAGCGTCAGGGAACCTGGCACGTTGTGGACGTCATCGGCGAGGGACACTATCCCTGCGCCGCCGACTTTCTGGAAGAAGCACGGGCGCTCGGCGTCAGCCGGAAACTCCCGCGCACCGGAGACTTCAGCCGCCTCACCCGCGGGAGCACCCTGATCCTGATTCACCCCCGGGGCCGGGTCACCAACACCCTCGCGTTGGCTTCCTTCACCTCGAGCTTTTCCTGCCCTTGCGGACATGGTCACTCGGCCGCCGACCCGTGCGCCGGGTACCACTGGTACGCGGCCGAGGCGAACGTGCCCGGGACCGTGAAACGACGCCTCAAACGCACGAGCTACGAGGTCAGGCCCCTCCTGATTGGAGCTCCGGTCCTGGAGTTCATCCCCGCCTATATCCTGCGGGTACCGATCAGCAACCTGAGCGTGATCCGCAACAAGGACGGCAGCGTGAATCGCCAGAGCCGCGCCATGGCGGAGAAGGCCCGGCTTCCAGTCATCGACTCGGACACCTGACCGCGGTGGGAGAGAGGAACGGGACGGGAACCTCTCCCTGCTGCTGGGCTGGCCGAACGTTGTGGACGAGGCTGCTGGAGGGCCAGCACGTGCAGCACCGCCGATGGACGGTCATCCCTGGCCTCATCGGCGGGAGCATTCATGCCGCCTCTCCCTTTCAGGGAGCGCCCACCGCCCTGCGCGCCCGGTAGGGGAAGAACGGGTCAGGCCTGGGGCAGTTCAGGCCGCACGCTCGCCTGTCCAATGCTGTGCTTGCTCGTCCCTCTCGAAATCGTACGGGCTCACCACGCGGGGTCCCTCATGCCGGTGGCCGGGCGGCCATCCGGCATGACCTGGATCACATGATCAAAGGATTTGCTCTGTCTGCCGTGACCGGATTCCTCGCGCTGTTCGGCCTCAACTGCGAAGTGCCGTATACCCGCATGGGTTGCCCGAAATTCAGCCCGGCTGACAAGTCGGCGCTGGCCCTGAATGGGACGCTGCTCACCCGCGAGGGCTATGACGTGGTCAGTGCGCCCCAGCCTGCCCTCACGCCCGGCGGTGAACTCTACGGCGTGGAGGTGACCGGCGGCGCCCAGCAGGCCCGTCTGAACGCCAACGAGGCGGCCCGCCACGAGATTCTGGCCCCCCACCCTGACCTGGCCGTCCTGCGGGCCTACGGCGGCGGGGGCGGTCTCGGCGAGAGCGTGGACCAGTTCTACACGCCCAGTGCCGTCGCGGCGCTGTTATGGAACCTCGTCACGCCCTTCCTCAAGCTGGGTGACGAGAAGCGCCCCGTCCGGGCTCTGGAACCGAGTTGCGGCAACGGGGCGGTCCTCGCGCATGCCCCCGAGGGCGTCCTGCTCACCGGCGTCGAGCTGGACCCGGTGGCGGGCCGGGCGGCCGCGCACCTGCACCCGCACGCCAGCATCCACGTGATGCCGCTGGAGCAGTACACCACCCGCAGCAGCGATCCCCTCTTCGACCTGGTGGTCGCCAACCCGCCCTACGGCCCGCGCGGCGAGACTCGATCTCTGCACGAACCCGACGAGGTCCGCAGCGAGCGGTACTTCATGCGTCAGATCCTGCGCCGCGTCCAGTTCCAGACCGGGCTCGTCAGCGTGCTGCTGCCCCTGTCCCTGCTGCACGGCCACCGGCACCGGGACTGGCGGGAAGAACTGCTCACCTCCGCCCTGCCCCTGCACGCCGTGCTCGTCCCTACCGGTGCCTTCAAGGCGGCCGGGGCGGGGGTCACCACGGTGCTGCTCGTCTTGCGCCGCCACGACCACGGGGTGCGGGAGGCCCTAAGCACCCTCGGCGGTGCCCAGGTCACGGACACGCTGCTGGAGTTCGTCGCCGATCCTGTCCACCGGGAGTTGGTCGAACGCTTCGTGGACGGGAGCAGCCTGATCATCACCGAGGGCGAGGAGGGAGCCTGGACGCACCGGCTGCGCCAGCTCTCCGGCAGCTTCCGTCTGAGTCAGGAGAGCACCCTCCGCTGCGGCCGCTTCGGAAACCCGCTGCTCGAAGGCGAGGTGGACACCCGTCAGGTGGAGCGCGTCCACGACCAGATGCAGGCCGCGATGAACAGCGCCCCCGTGCTGTTCCGCACCCTGATCGAAACTGTCCGCGAGCGGCTCGGTGAGGATGCCGCCAGAAACGCCGAGGCGGCCTCGCACGTCGCGGACCTGCACGCGATCCCCGAGGGCACCCTCTCCACGGACCGGCGCCATGCCTTCCGGCTCGGCCAGTGGGTGGTCACCGACGACTTCGCGGCGCCGGTCGTCGCGCAGGCGGTCCAGGTGGCGCAGGCCCTCCAGGCGTACCTGGAGGCGCGCGAGCTGGGCCGTCCCGAGACCCCGCAGCGCCGCCGCACGGCCCTGGCCCTGGACGTGCAATACCGCGCCACACACGGGGCGTACGACCGCCAGCGTTTCACCCGGCTGATTTCCCGGTACTCGCTCTTCGCCGTCCTGCTCGCCCACCTCAGTGCCCTGGGTGAGCTGAACCTGCCGGATGACGGGACGTACGCGTTGCCCATCACGGCCAGCGGGATGGAGGGCATCGCCCAGCAACTCGCCGACCTGATGGCGCTCACCGAGCAGACCCTGATGGAGTACGCCGGGGTGTCCGAGCCGGAAGCGGTGACGCACCTGACCGGGCACTACGCCTTTAACGGGGAAATCTGGGTGGAGCCGGGGCTGTACTACTCCGGGCACGCCTTCCTGCGCGCCGAGCAGGCCCGCGCGCAGGCCGAGCACTTCGGCGGCCACCGGCGGGCGGCGCTCACGAGGCAGGCGGACCTGTTCATCAGCCGGGTGCGTCGCGCGAACCTCAGCGAACTGGCCCTCAGCCCCCGTGACGCCGTGATTCCCGTCGCCGTGTTGGAAGAGTGGGTCAACGCTTACCTCGGCAGTGCGGCCGACCAGAAGCCGCTGATCAGCGTGCGCCGGGAGAACGGGGCGGTGCGTTTCCGCCTCAAGGGTGGAGCGGGCCAGGCGGGGGTGCGGGCCCGCAGCGCCTTCGACCAGGAGAAGGCACGGGCGCTGGAGAACTACCTCAACCACAAGACGGAGGTGGAGGCCGTTCGTGGCGCGGGGGAGATGTCGCGCGAGCAGTATCAGGCGGAGCGCGCGACGGCCATCGACGCGGCCCAGGCGTACGAGGATCAGACCCAGGCGCACTTCGGCAACTGGCTGATGCAGAGTCCGCACGTGGGCGTCGTCGAGGAGGCGTACACCTATGCCCGCGGCGCGATCCTGCGCCCAGAAGGAACGGCGCGGCCCCTCCACCTGCCCGACTGGCGTGGGCCCGAGCACCACCCCTACCAGGTGATGGACATCCGCGCGATGGCCGCCACCACCGGCATGGTCAACAACTACGACGTGGGTTTGGGAAAAACGTTCGCGATGCTCGGCCTGATCGCATACCTGAAGACCTGCGGGCGCGCCTCGCGGCCTATCGTCGTCGTGCCTGCCGGCCTGGTCAGCAATTGGGCGACCAACGCGGCCCTCGCGCTGCCCGACTGGAACATCGTGACGGTGGGCATGAGTGTCCGGCGCGACCGGCAGGGGAACAAGGTCTACAAGACCAAACGCGACGGCACGCCCATGCTCGACCAGGGCGGCAAACGCATTGAGGCCTGGAAGGAGGACTCTCCGGCGGTCAAGCGCGAGAAGATCGCGTCCCTCAGCGCCGGTCAGGTGGACCTGGTCATCATGAGTCGCGAGTCCTTCACTGGGATCGGGATGCTGCGTGAAACCCGCCAGCGGCTGATCCTGGAGGACCCGCAGTATCAGCGGAACCTGGAAACCGCCGACAGCTACGAGGGCACGCCCAAGCGGGGCAAGCACCAGGAACTCGTGCGCAAACTCGGCGTCTTCGGCGCGATGCTTGCCCGCACGAAGATCGCGCAGGAGGGCGAACTCTCCTTCGAGCTGCTGGGCTGCGACTTCACTGGGCATGACGAGGCACACTGCTTCCCTGCGGGGACGTTGGTGGACGGCAAGTACATCGAGGCGTATCGGGCGGGGGAGCGCGTACGAGCGTTCAATCACGTCACCGGACGCATCGAGTCAGCACGGGTCCTCAATCTCCAGGTGCGCCGTCCCCATGATCTGCTCCGCCTCACCCTTGAGGATGGAAGGCAGATCATCACGACAGGGAATCATCCCTTCTTTACCCCGGCAGGGTACCTTGACGCCCGTCAGCTCACCCCTGGAGAAACGCTCTATGTCGACAAGCAGTGCAACGCACCCTTGCGGTCAGTGCCGGACGCTGATCTCGCTCTCCAAGGAGCAGCGCACCCGAGTGAGGCGTGGGCTGCCGGTCTTCTGCGGGAGTCGGTGCATCCAACTGCATCGGCACCGGACGAAGCCGAAACCGCGTCTCCCCAAGATTCAGCGGCACTGCGAGGAATGCGCCGTCCTGTTCACCCTGAACAACGTGCAGTCCTGGAAGCTGCGCACCGGAAAGGCGACGCAGTTCTTCTGCAGCAAGTCCTGCCGCACGAAGCACACGGCCAGAACCAGCCTGAAATTCAGGGCCAGTGTGCAGGCCGCCAACCTTGCCCGGATCGACGAGCTCAAGGCGCAGATGGCGGAGATGCGCAGGAAGGCCGCCCAGCCGGAAGTGGTGGCCCGGATGCGCGAAACGATGAAGGCGCGGGGTCACAAGCCCCGGATCCGCGGAGGCAATGGACAGGGTCTGACGGCGCCGCAAGCAGCCCTCTGGGTGGAACTGTGGCAACTGACGGGCGTGGAATGGATTCCGGAGCACCCGATCAAGACGGGCCTGAGGCAGCGGGGCTGCCCACGGGTCTACAAGGTGGATTTGGCGCATCCCACCCTGCGCCTTGCCGTCGAGTGCGACGGGCCGTCACACAAGTCGCTTTCCCAGCAGGCTCAGGACCGAAAGAAGGAGGCGATACTGTCCTCACTCGGCTGGCAAGTCTTGAGATTCTCGAACCGGGAGATCATGGAGAATACGGCGGCCTGTGCCCGGGCGGCCTGGTCTACAACATTGAAGTAGAAGGCCATCACAACTACTTCGCCGAGGGCATTCTCGTTCACAATTGCAACAAGAACCTCTTCGCACCGCCGACCACCTTCGGCGAGACCCCCCGCTTTCTCGGTGGGGGAGGGGAGAGCCAAAGGGCACTCGACGCGCTGCACAAGGGCCGCTTCGTCCGCGAGCGGGGCGGCAGCACCTTCGCCTTCACCGCGTCGTGGATCAAGAACAGTCCGCTGGAGGTCTACTCCATGCTCAGCATGGTCACGGACGCCCTGCCGGGCTATGGCCTGCCGACCGGCGAGGCCCTGATGGAGCAGTACCTGCGCATCGAGCCGGACATCGTGACCGGGATGGACGGCCGCGTGGAGGTGAAGCCCTGCGTGAAGGGCTTCCGGCGGTTACGCGAACTCAAGGGCATCATCAGCGGGCACGTCATCACCCGCTCCTATGGGGACCCGCTGGTCGTCACCCGGGACGGCCAGCCGCTGAAGGTCCCGTCGGCGGTGGCGGAAGAGGTCATGATCGACATGAGCGAGGAGCAGGCCGTGCTGTACCGGTCGCTGCGCGAACGTGCCCGCACCGCCGACGCCCGGGCCAAGGGGCCGAACCACCCCTTCGCGATCCTCTGGGAGATGCGCAAGCTCACCGTGGACCCGGCTCTCTTGGGCGTCGGGGGCCGCAACCCGCGCTTCGAGAAGATCACAGAACTCGCCCTGGAGAACCGCGCGTCCGGCGGCAAGGGCATCGTGTTCCTCAGCATCGGCGAGAAGGAGGGGTCCTTCGCCCGGCTGAAGGCGCTGTTGGTGGAGGCCGGGTACCCGGAGCACGAGATCGCCATCGTGTCCAGCGACACGCACAAGAGCAGCGTGGCCCGCCAGGACCTGGAGGACGACTACAACTTCGGGGACCTCTCCCTGATCCTGGGGACGGACGTGCTGGGACAGGGGTTCAACCTCCAGCACGGCACGACGCTGATCGTGAACGCCGACATCCCGTGGAACTACGAGGAGATCCGTCAGCGCGTCGGACGCGGGGCACGGCAGGGGAACACGGCGGAACGAGTGCGCAACGTGTACCTGCTGATGCGCGGGTCCTTCGACGCGATCACCTACACGATCATGAGCGGGAAGAAGTCCTGGCTCTCCCAACTGTGGCTGGACGTGGACGAGTTGGAGAACACAGCCGCAGGCTTCAACGGGGAGGAGATGGCCCTGCTCCTCAGCGACGACCCCGAGCAGACCCGCCGGGAGATCCGGGAGAAGAAGAAGACGCTCGAAGAACTCACCGGCCGCGCGGCGCTGCGGCGCAACCTCGAAGTCCTGGCGCGGGTCCTGAGCGTGCAGGGGCGGGTCCAGACCGTCCGTGAACGGGCCCATGCGCGCAAGAACGGCTGGACGGCCAACGATCACGCCCTGCTGACCCAGGCGCGGGAGGCGTCCGGGCGGGTGAGGCGTGAACTCGACCTGCTGGGGGAGTTCAGCTTCGCCCGGCTGCTCAATTACGTGGGCGAGCTGCACTGGATCGGGGTGCTGCCCGTCCACGTCGGACTGACCTTCGTGCACGAGGGCGGGCGAGTCGAGGTGACGCAGGTGAGTGCCGGAGCGGTGACGGCGGTCAGGGAAACAGGGGAGAGTACCGTGTTGAACTTCCGGCAGGTGACGGGCGGGGCCGGGTACGAGGCGAGCACCCACTCCGGGCACTATCGCGAGTCGCTCAGCCTGGGAGCACGCCCCACGATCAGCCTGCCGAAGAACGCCGCCGTCCACGCGTTGGACGCCCGGCGAGTGAACCCGGTGCCGCGGAACCCGGAGGGGGTGATCAGCGTGAGCGTGAGGGGGGACGAGGTGATGCTGCACGCGAGTCCCGACAAGTACGCGCTGCGCAGCTTGTTGATCACCGGGCACGTGGTGATGCATTACGCGGTCAGGACGGAGGGCGAGCACCTGACCGTCACGCAGGTCGCGGTGCTGAGCGGTGACCCCCGGGTGGTGGAGGGTACCGGGAAGCAACTGGTTTCCGAGCGGTTCCGGGAGCGTCTGCTCGCCATCGTGGCGACCGCCCTGGGGGCTGATCCGATCCGGGACCGCGCTCACGCGGCTTGAGGGGGAGGGGAAAGGCCTCCCTTCCCTCTGCCGGGCGGGAACGGTTCCAGGCTTGACCCTCTCCCGCCGGGGCGGGAGGTTCCCCCGTGGAGGTAAACCATGCACATTGAATTTCGCAGCGACCTCGGCGCGAAGGTTCTGGTGGACGTCCCGGACGAGCGGGCGCTGGAGGACACCCTCAGAAGGTACGGCCGTCTGGGGTGGACCAGCGGCGAGGTGCCACCCGGTGGGTATCCATTCCCCTATGACAATTTCTCCGATTTCGACTGGAGCTTGATCGGGGCGAGGAAGTGGACCAGTCCGGAGGGTGACGTTTTGATCATCCATCGGGGGCAGGCGTACAAGATTCGGGAACTGGAGGCGGTGGACTCACGCAAGATGAAGCTGCCCGCGGCGGTCAAGATCAGCCGGGGCGCGAAGAGCACGGACCTGGACCAGGTGCGTGAGAAGGCGGACGGCGAGTTCGAGTACGTGACGCTGGCGATCTTCCGGGGGGGCAGGCGGCAGGAGCGCTACGCCCTGCCTCGGCAAGGCGCACCGGCCCCCAGCGCCGCCGATTAGCCAAGGTCAGCAGCGCGGGGAATGGCCCTCCCCGCGCTCTTTCCGCTCCTTACCTCTTCGTCCACCCTGAGCCTCCAGCATCATGACGTTATGAGCCCGCGCTGCCAAGAACGGCGGGAACCATGATGAGCGCAGCGATGCCCGGCATGACGATGGACGAGAAGCACTGATCCGGGCCGTGCGGGAGCGAAGAACGAAGAACCGCGTTGTGCCCGTTGAGCCTCGCCGTTCCCGCCCGCTCAACCACGTCCTCTCGTGGTTGAGCCCTGTCCAGCCCTGGGGGAGGACGAGTTCCACCCTCACCCCGAGCACGCCCCTGCGCCACTTCGTGCACACCGTGGACCGCGCCGACTGAACCAGCAAGGTGTGGGGCGTGGTCACTCGACGGCCCGGGGTCGGCGGACCCCGCCCAGGGGCAACGTCACGACCCAGACCCTCAGCCTGACCCTCGATGAGACGCGGACCCCCGGGCGCAGCCCGATACGATCTCCGGTCAGGAGTGCTGACGTGTTGCCCCTCCCCTTGCCGGGCTGGCACCCCTCGAAGCGTGGACGGAGTCAAACGGCCTCAGCGCGGGCCTTTTCGTCGGCCTCGGCCGATCAAGGGCAGGCTCACCCCTTGGCATCAGCCGGGCCTCGTCTTCACCCCCTGCCGGACCACCACGAGCCCCACATCGAGGATCAGCTCGACCCGCGCGTCGGAGAGCCGCGTCCGCAACGTCTGCGCGGTGGCGAGGTCGGCGGCGCCCGCCGTGCTGGCCAGGGTGAGGAGCAGGGGGAGAAGCCGCCTCATTGCCCCGATACCTTGACCCCCAGGAGGGCGGCGGCCCGCGCGAGCCGGGCCGTGGAGGCGTTCAGGGCGCCCAGACGGCCCAGCAGGTAGGTCTTGGTGCCGCTCAGATCGGCCGCCAGGGCGGTCGAGGAGAGCAGCAGGGTCAGCAGGATCGGGGCGGTTCGCACGGTTCTCCTTTTCATCCGAGGAGATAGTCGGATGAAGCGTAGGCCCGGTCCCGGGTGCTGTCAAGAATGGTCGTCTGGGACGGCACTCCTCAGCATGAGTCCCCGTGCGGCGCCCGCGTCACACTGGACGCCCGCAGGGCCGGCCTTTCTCTTGATCCCTGTAGAGGTGTACAGATAACCTGGGGCCGGATGGGTTGCGCCGTCCCCCGGGCCTGCCCCCGCACGCCTTCGTGCCGTGGGCCGGGAGAGGCGTGCGGACTCTCCCGCCGTCCAGTCGGAAGGGGAACCTCGCTGTTCCGGCTGACCGGTGGGAGGCCGTCTCCATCCGGCCGTCCACGGGCGCCCTGCCTCGACCCCTCACCAGGAGTTCTCCCTTGTCCACGCTTCAAGACCAAGATCAAGCGCTCGCCCGACTGGGCGGCGGCGGTGCCCTGCTGGCCGGAGCGCTGTTCCTGCTGTCCCTCGTCTATGTGTATGGCGTCCTGGCCGGGGCCGGGCTGGACGTGGAGATGTTCGAGGATCAGGCGCGGCTGCTGCCGTGGGTGGCGGAGCACGCCCGCGCCTACACCGGCCTGTGGTGGCTGACCCTGCTCTCCAGTCTGGCGCTGCTGCCGGCACCGCTGGCGCTGCACGACCGGCTGCGCCCCGGGGGCAGAGGGGTCTCCAGGGTCGCGGCCGTGGCCGGGGTGGGGGGCGTGGTCTTCGGGCTGGCCGCCCCGCTCGTGCTCGCCGCCGCGTCGCCCGTCCTGGCGCAGAGCTACGTGCAGGCCTCCGGGGAGACGCGGGACGCGGTGGAGGTGGTGGGGGGGATGGTCGGGGACCTGGCCCTCCACCTGCGGCTGGGGTCGGACCTGCTGCTGGGCGTGTGGTTGGCACTGAGTGGGGGCCTGCTGCTGCGCCTGCGCCGGAGCGCCGCCCTGGGGACCTGGTTTCTGGTGACGGCGGGGCTCGCGGGCGTGGTGATCGCCACCAAGCCCCTCGGTCTGGCCGACCTCGAACCGTTCCTGGCCCCCGTGCTGAGCCTCGCGTACCTGGGCCTGGGCGCGGCGCTGCTGCGCGGTGTGGGAGCTTCCCGGGCGGCCGTCGGCCCCACCCGCCCACCCGCGTGACCGCTCCCACCTCAGCGCTGTTCCCCGGCGGTCCCAGCCGCAGTCTCCAGGACGGTGGATGCCCTGACCTAAGGCGCTGAAGACCTCCAGCCAGTGACCACGGTGGACGTGGTGCTGGACGAATCGGGTAACTCAGGCCGGGGACACCGTGTTTGACCCAGCGGGAAATAATTCCCGGGTCCTGCGCCGTCTCGGCCCGAGCGCGACCCAGGGGGGTGGCGGGTCGAGGGCCGGCTCATCAAGTGAACGTCCGGGGGCATCCTGCCAGCCCCGAATGGACGCCATTGGAGGGGCCGGCGGCGAGCGTCTGGAGAGGCCGTGGTGTTCCCCGGATGAGGCCCCTTCCACCTCGCGGGGGCAGCCTGCCGTCACCTCCGGAAGGTCCCATCGGAACGGGGCCTTTGGCGGCCCCACACGACGCCGAGCAGGCCCAGGGCCGCGACCCCCACCGGCCAGTCCCCCAGCCGGACGTACCCGGTCGTTCCCTTCTGGGCGGCGAAGCGGGCCTGGAGTGCCCCTGCACGCCGGGTCGGCAGCGCCTGCGTCACCCGCCCCCTGGGGTCGATCACCGCCGTCACGCCGATATTGCCCGCGCGCAGCAGGAAGCGCCGGGTCTCGATGGCCCGCACCCGCCCCATCTGGAAGTGCTGCTCCACCCCGTTCCCCGCGTTGAACCAGCCGTCGTTGGACACATTCACCAGCACCCCCGCGCCGTCCCGCACGAGGCCGCGGGCGATCCCGGGAAAGACGCTCTCGTAACACACGTACGCCCCGTAAGCCACCCCGCCCAGGGTCAGCGGCCGGTCGAGGCGACCCGGCAGCAGGCCGGCCGGGTCGGGCACGCCCAGCGCCCGGAAGACCCGCTCGTACAGCGGCGCCAGGGGGGTACGCAGCGGGAAATACTCGGCGAACGGCACCCGCCGCCGTTTGTCGTAGGCCCCCATCAGGCCGCCGTCCCACGCCTCGACCCGGTTCTGAGCCGGGCGGGCGACGCCGATCAGCAGGGGCTGATCGGGCAGACGGCCCAGGTCATCCCCCGAGATGGCGGTCTCCGGCCAGACCGCAACCGCTCCGGCGGCAGCGCCGCTGAGCCGGGCATAGATCGGCAACGGGTCGGCCCTGCCCGCCACCTTGTCCAGCGGGTCGAGGTTGCCCTGCACCAGCAGCGCCCGGTGGGTCGGTGGTGGGGGCTCGGGCCGCGTCAGCCCGTAGACCAGCGCCAGCCCCCAGACGGGCAGCGCCAGCGCCAGGGGCCGGGCCTCCTGCCGGGCGAGGCTGGCGAGCGCCGCTGCCAGGGTCGTGACGAGCAGACTGGCGAGCAGGACGCCGCCGAGATCGGCCACCTGGATCAGCGGGGTGGGCAGCAGCGTGTACCCCAGCGTGCCCCAGGGAAAGGCGAAGGGCCCCAGGTGCCGCAGCCATTCCAGCACCACCCATCCGAAAGCCAGGCCCCACACCCGCCCCAGGAAGGTGGGTGTGAGCCGGGCCACCAGCAGCCCCAGTAGCGCGTAAAAGGCTCCCTCGAGCACAAACAGCGCCGGGAAGAGCAGCGCGCCCGCCACACCGAAGAGCTGCGCAAAACTGAGCGGCAGGAATAGCAGGTGCAGGCTGAAGAAGGCGGTCATGCCCCAGAACAGCCGGGCGGCGACCGCGCGCGGGGCCTGCGGGGTGCTGACCCACCAGAGCAGCGCGGCGAGCGGCAGCGGGGTGAGGGCGCTCCAGGCGTGGGGTACGGCGGTCAGGGCGAGGGCCGCGCCCAGCCCCACGGACGGCAGGCTCGGCACGCCGGACAGGGTGCCCTTCTTCAGCCATCTCCCCCTCCTGATCTGGAGCGTCCCCTTCATGCCCAAGGTCGGGCCGCCGCGCTTGATACCTGTACACTCATACAGATATCTTAAGGTATGACGAGTTCCCCCTCCACCCCGGGCACGCCCCTGCGCTACTTCGTGGAGCGCATGGACTGTGCCGACTGCGCCCGCACGGTGCAGAGCGCCCTCACCCGGCTGCCCGGGGTGGACACGCCCCAGGTCAACTTCACCACCCAGACGCTGAGCCTCACGCTGGACGAGGCCCAGATGCCCCGCGAGCGGCTGGAACAGACCCTGCGCTCCCTGGGGTATCCCCCCACCCTGGAAGCGGCCCCGGCCGTGACCCCCAACGCTCCCCTGCGCTACTTCGTGAACAACATGGACTGCGCGGACTGCGCCAACAAGGTACAGGGCGTGGTGACTCGCTTGCCGGGGGTCGGCGAGCCCAAAGTGAACTTCACCACCCAGACGCTCAGCCTGACGCTCGACGAGACGCGGACGCCCAGGACCCAACTCGAACAGACCCTGCGCTCCATCGGGTACCCGCCGGAAGTGCAGGACGAGGTCAACCCGGTGCCCGGCACGGCCCCGACCACTCCGGCCGCCCCCCGCCCGGCCCGGGTTGAACGCCCCTGGTATCAGACGGGCAAGGGCCGCAACGTCCTGCTCACCGGCGCCCTGCTGGCCCTGGCTTTCGTGTTCAGCCTGGTCGCGCCGGGGTTCGCCTTCTGGGCGTACGCGGCCGCGACCGCCATCGGCACCTGGCCGCTGCTGCGCAAGGCCGTCGCCAGCGCCCGTCTGGGAGAACCCTTCACCATCAACACCCTGATCAGCGTGGCCGCCATCGGCGCCATCGCCATCGGGGAGGCGGCGGAAGGCGCGCTCGTCGTGTTCCTCTTCGCCATCGGCGAGCTGCTGGAGAACGTGGCGGCCGGGCGGGCGCGGGCCGGCATCCAGGCCCTCGCCGCCCTGGCGCCCAAGACCGCCCTGCTGCTGGAAGGCGGGCAGACCCGTGAGGTGCCCGTCGAGGGGCTTGGGGTCGGCCAGCTCGTGCGGGTGCAGCCGGGCGGCCGGGTGCCCGCCGACGGCACCATCACCGAGGGCGACTCCAACCTCGACGACTCCCCCGTGACGGGCGAGAGCGTGCCCGTCCACAAGGGCGTGGGGGACGCCGTGTACGCGGGCAGCATCAACACCGACGGGGTGCTCACCGTGCGGGTGGACCGGGGGGCGTCCGACAACACCATCGCGCGGATCATCCACCTGGTCGAGGAGGCGGAGTCCTCCAAGGCCCCCACCGCGCGCTTTATCGACCGCTTCTCCCGTTGGTACACCCCCGCCGCGATGGCGGTCGCGCTGCTCTTCGCCGTCCTGCCCCCCCTGCTGTTCGGCCAACCCTGGCACGAGTGGATCTACAAGGGCGTGGCCCTGCTCCTCATCGCCTGTCCCTGCGCCCTGGTGCTCTCCGTGCCCGCGGCCGTCACCAGCGGGATCTCGGCGGGCGCCCGGCGCGGCCTGCTCATCAAGGGGGGCGCGGCGCTGGAGACCATCGGGGGCGTCTCGACGGTCGCCTTCGACAAGACGGGCACCCTGACCGAGAACAAGCCGCAGGTGACCGACGTGATTCCGCTGTTCGGGGACGAGGCGAACGTGCTGCGCCTGGCCGCCGCCGTGGAGACGGGCTCGGCGCACCCGCTCGCCAAGGCCATCGTGGAGCGTGCCCAGGGGTTGGCGGTGCCCACGCCCCGGCAGGCCCGGGCGATCTCGGGCAAGGCCGTGACGGCCGTCGTGGACGGCGAGGACCTGGCGGTCGGGTCGCCCCGGTACGCGCAGGAGCGCACGGGGCTCACCCCGGAGGTGCGGTCGCGGATCGAGGCCCTGGAGGGTCAGGGCAAGACGGTGGTGGTGCTGCTGAACGGGCACGGGCCGCTGGGCCTGATCGCCATCCGGGATGAGCCGCGTCCCGACGCGCGCGAGGCCGTCGCCACGCTCAAGGGGCTGGGCGTGCGCTCGTTGATGCTGACCGGGGACAACGCCCGCACGGGGAACGCCATCGCGCGGGACCTGGGCCTGGACGTGGAGGCGGAGTTGCTGCCCGAGGACAAGCTCCGGCGGATCGCCGCCCTCAAGCAGGGCGGCAAGGTGGCGATGGTCGGCGACGGGATCAATGACGCCCCCGCACTGGCCCAGTCCGACGTGGGCATTGCGATGGGGGGCGGCACGGACGTGGCCCTGGAAACCGCCGACGCCGCCCTGCTGCGTCACTCCGTCACGGGAGTCGCGGAGCTGGTGCAGCTTTCCCGCGCCGTGATGACCAACATTCGCCAGAATGTCGCCTTCGCGCTGGGCCTCAAGGCCATCTTCCTGGTCACCACGCTGCTGGGCATCACCGGTCTGTGGCCCGCGATCCTCAGCGACACCGGCGCGACTGTGCTCGTGACCGCCAATGCCTTGCGCCTGCTGCGCTTCAAGCCCGGCGCGTGAGCAGTTGCCCACCGCGGCCCTCGCGGTCGCACCCACGACCAACCACGAACCTCCTCCCCGGTTCAGGCCTGACCTTCGGAACCCACAGCGCCTTCACCGTCAGCGGCTGCCATCAGAAAGGTGGACGCCAGTGAGCGACTCCCGGACAGACGACGACGCACACCATCTCGACGCCAGCCAGGCGGCCGACCGCCGCATCCTGTGGCTGGTGCTGCTGATCAACCTCGGGCAATCCCTGGCGGGCGCAGGGGTCGGCGTGTGGGCGTCCTCCACCGCCCTGATCGGCGCAGCCCTCGACAACCTGGCCGACGCGTCTGTCTACGGCGTCAGCCTCTACGCGGTGGGCCGCGCCGCCACCATCAAGGTGCGCGCCGCCCGCCTGTCCGGCTGGCTCCTGATCGGCCTCGCGGTGCTGCTGTTCGTGGAGGTGCTGCGCCGGTTCTTCGGGGGTGAAGAGCCGGTCGGCCCCGCGATGATGGTCATGGCCGCCGTCAACGCGGGGCTGAACCTGGTCTGCTTGCACCTCCTCAGGCGCCACCAGGGCGAGGACGTCAATTTCAAGGCGTCGGCCATCTTCACCAGCAACGACTCGCTGGTGAACCTGGCCGTCGTGCTGTCCGGCGCGCTGGTGTTGTGGTTGGATTCGAATCTGCCGGACCTGGTGCTCGGCGTGATCGTGTCGGCCATCGCGGCCAACGGAGGTCGGGAAATCCTGTCCGAGGCGGCCGAGGCTGCGGAAACGGCCCGGTCGGAGGCTTGAGGCCGGACCCGCCCTCCACGCTCCTTCGCTTCCTTTCCTGCCGAGGTGTCTCATGCTCCCGACCGTGATCGTCTACACCGTCCCCAACTGCTCGTCGTGCGAGGCCGTCAAGCGCTTTCTCACGGCGCGGCGGGTCATCTATATCGAGAAGAACGTCCGCGAGGACCCGGCGGCCTTGGCGGAGATGCAGGCGCGGGCGAACGTCCGCGTCGCCCCCGTGACCGTCATCGGTGAGCGGGCCTTTTACGGCACCTTTGAGGACCAGCGCCCCCTGCTGGAAGCCGCCCTGAGCGACAATGGGGCATGACTTCCTCCCTTCCCGACGTCAAGACCGATCGTGCGGCCGACTGCGAAGTCCACTGCGTGCACCCCGAGGCCGTGGCCCGCGCGGCGGCGGGCCTGCCGGACGAGGCCCTCATCGAGCGCGCGACCACCCTGACCAAGGTGGTCTCCGACCCCACCCGGTTGCGCATCCTCTCCGCGCTCGCGCTGGAGGAACTGTGCGTGTGCGACCTGGCGGTGATCGCGGGGATCAACGAGTCCACCATGAGTCACCAGCTCCGCCACCTGCGCGCGCTGGGCCTGGTGACCTTCCGGAAGGTGGGCCGCATCGCCTACTACCGACTGGCGAACGACGGCGTCACGCGGCTGATCGCGGACGTGCTGGAGCACGCCAAAGCCATGTGAGGACGCTCCCCCCCGGGGTTTCCCGTCCCACCCCTGCTTCTCAAGGACCCCGCTTTTGAACACCTCCATCTCTGCGGCCCTGCTGGGCCTCGTCGAGGGCATCACCGAGTTCCTGCCGGTGTCCTCCACCGGCCACCTGATTGTCGCCGCCGACCTGCTGAAGTTCCGCGACTCGGGCGGCACCTTCGAGATCGTCATCCAGGTCGGGGCGGTGCTGGCCGTCATCGCATACTACTGGCGCGACCTGCTCGGCCAGGCGCGCGCCCTGCCGGTCAGCCCGGACGCCCGCCGCTTGTGGCTGGGCGTGGCCCTGGCCTTCCTCCCGGCGGCCATCCTGGGCTTCCTGTTCAGCGACCTGATCACGCGCTACCTCTTCTCGCCGCTCACCGTGGCGATCTCCCTGATCGTGGGCGGGATCGTGTTGTGGGTGATCGAGGGGCGGCCTGCGGCGGCCACCACGAGCGGCCTGACCCAGGTGACTCGGCGCCAGGCCCTCGTCGTGGGCTGCGCGCAGTGCCTCGCCCTGGTGCCCGGCGTCTCGCGCAGCGCGTCGAGCATCATCGGCGGTCTGCTGACCGGGCTCGACCGGCCCACCGCGACCGCGTTCTCGTTCTACCTGTCGATCCCGACCCTGGGCCTGGCGACCCTGTACGCCCTGCTGAAGGGCCGCGACGCCCTGGGGGCAGCGCAACTCGGCCCCCTCACCGTTGGGCTGGCGGTGTCGTTCGTGACCGCGCTGCTCGCGGTGAGCTGGCTGCTGCGCTACGTCTCCCGGCACAACTTCCGGGGCTTCGCGGTGTACCGCGTGCTCGCGGGCCTCGCCATCCTGGGGTGGGTGCTGTGGCGCTGAGGCGGGCGGGGGTGGTGTGGCCCCGACCGGCGGTGATCGCCGGGGTGCTCGCGTGCCTGCTGCTGGACCAGAGCCTCAAGGCGTGGGCCGTGCGGGAATTCACACTCGGCGAGTTCCGCGAGGTCCTCCCCGGGGTGCTGAGTCTGGGGCTGATCTACAACACGGGGGCGGCCTGGAGCCTGTTCGCGGGGGCGGCGCTGCCCCTCGCCGCGCTGCGGCTGGTGGCGGGCGTGGCGCTGCTCGTGTACCTCTCCCGCCGCGCCGTTCCGCCCCTAACGGGTGTGGCCCTCACCCTGATTGCCGGGGGGGCGCTCAGCAACTCGCTCGACGGGTGGCGGCTGGGCAAGGTCGTGGATACGCTCGCGTCGCACACCCTCTCGGCGGTGACCCGCGTGCTCGGGCAGGGTGACTTTCCGGTCTTCAACCTCGCCGACGTCTGGGTGGTGAGTGGCGTGCTGTTGCTGCTGCTGCGAAGCACGCGCTCCCCGACCCGGTCCTCGTCCACGGCCTGAGGTTCAGGCTCGCCCACCGTTCCTCACCGTTAGGAGGTTCCACCATGTCCGCGGCCAGAAGCCATCCCACCGACAGCACCGTGGCCCTGCTGCGCGAGGGGTACGCGTTTCTCCTCCACCGCAGCGAGCGCGACCGCACCGACGTCTTCGAGACCCGCTTGTTAGGGGTGCCCGTCCTGTGCCTGCACGGTGAAGAGGCCGCCCGGGTGTTCTACGACCCGGAGCGCTTCGAGCGGCGCGGGGCGGCCCCGTCCCGGGCCCAGAAGACCCTCTTCGGGCAGGGCGGCGTGCAGGGCCTGGACGGCGAGGCCCACCGGGCGCGCAAGGCGATGTTCATGTCCCTGATGACCCCGGACAGGTTGCGCGACCTGGCGAGCCTGACCACCGCGCAGTGGCACGCCGCCGCCGTGAAGTGGGAGATGCAGGACCGGGTGGTGCTGCTGGACGAGGTGCAGGAACTGCTCTGCCGCGCCGTGTGCCGCTGGGCGGGCGTGCCGCTCACTCCAGCGGAGGTGACGCTCCGGACGGCGGACTTCGCGGCCATGATCGACAGCGCGGGCGCGGTGGGACCCCGGCACTGGCGCGGCCGCCTGGGGCGGGCGCGGGCGGAACGCTGGGCCGGAGGCCTGATCCGTCAGGTACGCGCGGGGGACCTCGACCCGGCCGAGGCGAGTGCCCTGCGCGTGATCGCGCTGCACCGGGACCCGGCGGGAGCGCTGCTGGACGAGCACACCGCCGCCGTGGAGGTGCTGAATGTCCTGCGACCCACGGTGGCGGTCGCCCTGTACGTCACCTTCACTGCCCTGGCGCTGCACGAGTCCCCGGAGGCCAGGCGCGACCTGCTCAGCGGCCGGGGGGCCGGGGAGCACTTCGTGCAGGAGGTGCGGCGGTTTTATCCCTTCTTCCCCTTCGCGCTGGCCAAGGTCCGGCGGGACTTCGAGTGGCGGGGGCAGCCCTTCCAGCGGGGACGGCGGGCCCTGCTCAACCTGTACGGCACCAACCACGACCGGAGGCTGTGGGGGGACCCCGAGCGGTTCCGCCCGGGGCGCTTCCGGGACTGGAACGGCAGCGCGTACAACTTCATCCCGCAGGGCGGTGGGGACCATGTCCAGGGGCACCGCTGCGCGGGCGAGTGGATCACCATCGAGTTGATGCAGGGGGCGCTGCGCTTCCTGACGGAGGAGTTGACCTACGCGGTGCCGCCGCAGGACCTGCGGGTGAGCCTCACGCGCTACCCAGCGCGTCCAGCCAGCCGCCTGGTGCTGAGCGGGGTCCGGCGGAGCGGTGGCCGGGCGGGCGGAGCGTGAGCGGGCCAGGCCAACTCAACCCGGAGCAGGCGACCCTGCTGATCCCGCTCGTCGCCAAGGCGAGCCAGAACACGTGGCGCGACCCGATCCTGCGCGACGAGACGGCCGCCCAGGTGCTGCGTCGTCTGGGGCGGGCGGTCCCGGCCCGGCCCGCCCTGCGCGGCGACGCCTTCGGGCTGGCGCTGCGCGCCCGGGCACTGGACGAGTGGACGGCGGCCTTCCTCGCCCGGCATCCGGCGGCCACCGTGCTGCACCTGGGGTGCGGGCTGGACGGGCGGGTGGACCCGGTGCCGGTTCCTCCCGGCGCGCGCTGGTTCGACCTCGACCTGCCGGAGGTGATCGCGCTGCGCCGGGCCGTCTACCCCCGGCACGAGGGACCGGGCTACCGGATGATCGCCGCTTCGGTAACGGAGGGAGGGTGGCTGCGGGAGGTGCCGCGGGAAGGGCCGGTGCTGGTGATCGCGGAGGGACTGCTGATGTACCTGCCGGAGCCTGAGGTGCGCGCGCTGCTCACGCGGCTGGGGGAGATGTTCCCCGGAGGGGAGCTGGTGTGCGACGCCCTCAGTGGGCTGGGGGTGCGCCTGGGAGGGTGGCACCCGGCCCTGCGCGCGTCTGGCGCCACCCTGCGCTGGGGGCTGGAGGACCCCCGGGAGGTGGAAACCTGGCCGCCAGGCTTCCACCTGCTCGACGACGTCAGCCTGCTCGATCTGCCGGGGTTCGCACGGTTGCCCAGGGTGGAGCGGGCGGCCTGGCGGGTGCTGCGCCGTGTCCCGCTGTTGCGGAGGGTCCACCGCTTGCTGCGCTACCGCTTCCAACCACTCGGTTAGGCCAGCCCGTTCCAGCGTCCTCTCCACATCCACCGCATGCCTCAGGCGAAAGACCATCTCCAAATCGAGGAGCCCCTACGCTGGTAGGCCGCCCTGGGGCTGCTGGCCCTGCTCCTGCTCACCTGCCGGGCCCATCGCTTGGGAGGGTCAGAGCGAGTCAGGCGTCACACGGATGGGCGGAGCAGGCGGAGGTCACGACCACACGCGCAGAGGGTCGGGAGGCTTGGCCGGAGACCCATCAGGGCGGCACCGTCTGGGTGGGGTTTCCGTTCATCCGCCTGCGGCAGGGCCAGCGGGCGAGCCCACCTCCCCGCGCTTACAGCAAGATCTCGGACAGGGCCGAGCCGTTCCCTGGCTTCCAGCTCATGGAGCTGTACCCGCCCACGTCCTTGATCCGGTAGTTTCCCTGCCGAAGTTCGGCGCTCAGCTCCTCGAACAGCGTGTGGAACGAGTCGGCGACCACTCGGGGACGGGGAAGGTCTAGTCCGAAGATGACGACCTGCCCCCACACGCCCGACGCCGACGGGGCCAGGTCGAAGCCGAGGAAGTTCCCGGTGTTGTCCGTGAACAGCGGCACGTGGTGCGGATTCGGTTCGTACGCCTGCGTGCGGCGGTCCAGGTCCTCCACCGGAACAAGCCCCTCGCGTTCCAGCGCGTGAGCGACGCTCCGGGCGTGGCGGGCGATGTCCTGCGCACTCATCAGGGTCAGCCCGAACAGGATGCGGTGCCCGGCCCGCTGCCCGTTGTGCGTGGCGAGCACCTGGTGGACGTCCTCGGGAAGCGGACTGTTCAGCGCCGCGGTCAGGGCCTGGAGGTCCGCCGCCGTGGCCGGTGGGGCGAGGCCGTCGAGCAGCCCCGGCGCCAGGTCGGAGACACCCTTTAGGAAGGCTGTCCAGGACACGGGAGCGTTCTCCTGCCCGAAAGAGAAGGGGCCGAGCCTGCGCCACGACTCCAGAGACCACCCCTCACAGCCCGCGCACCCCGATTCTTTCCAGCCCGACGTTCAGGCGCTCGCGGGACAGACCGCCGCGGTCCACGTGTTGAACGACGCCCTGCCGGTCGATGAAGACGGTCTCGGGAATCCCGCCCACGCCGTAGTTGATCGCGGTTTTGGACTGAGGGTCGCGCAGGCTGGGATACGCGAGGGCGAACTCGCGGATAAAGTCGCGGGCGTTCTGTTCCTTGGTCTCCTGGAAGAGGATGCCGATCACGGCGAGGCCCTGTCCCGCCGCCTGCCGCCCACTGAGTTCACGGAACAGAGGCGCTTCCTCGCGGCAGGGCGTGCACCATGACGCCCAGAAATTCAAGACGACGGGCCGACCACGCAGGTCCGCCAGACGAACCGACGCACCGTCCAGGCTCTGGAGGGCGAAGGCGGGCGCGGGCTTCCCGACGAGTGGACCGCCGCTGGTCGTGCGGCGCGCCGGGTTGAGCAACGCCGCACCCAGGGTGGCCGCGAGGACGGCCGCAAGCACGGGTGGCAGGAGGCGTCGCCACAGGGCCGTTGGGACGTGAGTGCCGGGGGAGGCTGAATTCACGGGGAAGCTCCCCTCCTGCGGGCCGGGAAAGCCCTTTCCCCGGTCGGCCGCCAGGCCGACCGGGTGAGGCGCTTCGGGCTGTGCCAGAGCGGGCGAAGCCCGGTGTGCCGTGAATGGGGCATGCTCGGGCACCGGGTCGGTGGGGGGTGAGGATGAGGAACGGCGCCCGGGGCGAGGCCCGGCAGACAGGTCAGGTACAGGCGAGGAGACACTGGGTCCATGATATCTGTATAACTGTACAGACACCATGAGAAGAGTCCAAGGGCTGGCGTGTGCCCACGCTCCCTGCGCTCCCGGGCGAGGTTGAGCAGCCTCACCCGTTGGGGGGCGTGTCGCCATGCGCCAGGCACTGCACCCCGGACGCGTTAAGAAGCTCATCGCCGGTGAACTCGAAGGCACGCTTGGCGCTGGCGGAGGGGGTCACCCCCTCCACGCCGTCCTTCTCGTCCTCGACCAGCTTCTGGAGGCCCACATCTGACCTTTGAGGTCACGCCAGCGGGGAAGACTCTTCGTCTTCCCCGGACAGGGCCACACGTGGTCACAACCCTGAGATTCCCCCAGGTGTTTGACGGAACGGGGGAGGGGGGAGACGCCGCCATGGACGTCCAACCGTTCTCTGACACCGACCTCGCCCAGGCCAGGTCCTGCCCGGCGGCCAGCAGACGCACGTTCCGCTGAATCCAAACGCGCCGCCCGCCTATTGTTAAAGAATGTACGTCTGTACAGATTTCCATAGAGCCTGGACACTAAACGTCAGGTGCCACCCTGAACCTCCACTCCCGTCAGGAGAACTCGACCTTGCCGCGTCCACCGATCGCTCCTTCCGACCCTGGCCTGCACCTGGGATTTACCCGGGGTGACTGGATCACCCTGGGGGCCGCAGCTTCGACCCTGGTGCCCTTCTCCCTCGTCCGCTTCGGCGGCCTGGCGCAGGGGCACCCGCTGCTCACCTCGCTGGTGCTGGGGGTGGCGATCATCGCCGCGGCCTTTTTCCTCTCGTGGGCGACGGAGGGCCTCGAAACCGTGGTGCCGCAGTCCGTGGCGCTCGCCCTGCTCGCCCTGATCGAGGTCGCGCCCGAGTACGCCTTTGAGGTCCTGCTGGCCTACCGCGGGCAGACGGAACTGGCCGCGGCCAGCATGACGGGCGCCAACCGGCTGCTGCTCGGCCTGGGCTGGCCCCTGATCATGGTCGTGGCGTTCCTGAGCGCCCGGCGCCAGGGCCAGCGCTTCACGGAAATTGAACTCGACGCGCGGAACGCGCCCGAACTGCTGTTCCTGCTGCTCGCCTCCCTGTACGCCTTCGTGCTGGTGCTGAAGCGGTCGTTCAGCCTGCTCGACTCCGTGGTCCTCGTCGCGCTCTACGTCGCCTACATCCTCACCGCCTTCCGCCAGTCCAGGCGGCGGCACCAGGCACCGGCCCGCGTGCTCACGGAGACGGAACTCAGCGCGGAACTGGAGGAGAACAGCGAACCCGCGGAGGACGCCGACGAGGAGGACGAGAGCCGGGACATCGGCGTCGCCGCCCGCGTCAAGCGTCTCCCGCCCGGGACGCGCACCCTGGTTATCAGCCTGTTCCTGCTGGCCGGAGCGTACGTGCTGTTCTTCGGGGCGGAGCCCTTTATCGACGCGGTGCTCCAGGTCGCCCGGCAGGTGGGCGTCTCGCAGTTCATCCTGATCCAGTGGGTGGCCCCCTTCCTCTCGGAGTTTCCCGAGAGCCTCACGGCGTTCATCTGGGCGGGCCTGATCGTGTTCGCGGGCAAGGGGTTGAGCAACCTGATCTCCTCGAAGCTCAACCAGTGGACGCTGCTGATCGCCGCGATCCCCCTGGCGTACAGCGTCGGGCAGGGGCACGCCGCGCCGCTGCCCCTGACGGCCCAGTCGGTGGACGAGGTGTTCCTGACGGCCGCGCAGTCCCTGTTCGGGATCTCGCTGCTGCTCACCTTCCGCTTCACCCTCCGGGCCGCGCTGACGCTCGCGGGACTGTTCCTGGTCCAGTTTTTCATTCCGGTCGAGGGGGTGCATGTCGCCCTGGGCTGGCTCTACCTGGCGCTCACCGCGGTGTTCCTGCTGCTGAACCGCAGGCACCTGCACCTGGCCGAGTTGCTCAGGGCCGGGCGCCCTGGAAGGTAGGCCGCCATGCGGAACCGTGCGAACACCCGGGAGGCCCAGGCGGCCCTCGGCCTCATGCTGGCCCTGCTGCTCCTGGCCGCCGTGAGCGTTTGGGACGCGCGAGAAGACCGGCAGGACCGGGCACCCCATGGAGGGTCCGCCTCCACCCCTGCTCCGGCGGCCAGCAGCCCCCTGCCACGGGAAGCACCGAGATAGCAGGGCGTCGTGCTCGGAGACGCGGGCTTATGTCTGTTCGTTCCTTGAGGTTGACCTCACCCCCGAGTGGCCGTGATGAACCACTTTCCTTCCTCCCCCACCCAACAGAGTCCGTGGCCGAAGTCCTGGCCGCGGCTCATGATCGCGGGGAGTGCCGGGATTGCGGCAGCGTTGGTGCTGCCCGTTGCCCCGGCAGGGGTGATCCGGGCCATGTTGGGCTGGGACGTGGGCGCCCTCACCTTGCTCGCGTTGACCTGGCACTTCATCCTGCGCTCGCCTCCCGAACGCACGCGGTACGCGGCGGCCGTCGAGGACCCCGGCCGGGCGGCCGTGGGCGCCAGTGTCCTGGTCTCCAGCGTCGTGAGCCTGGTCGCGGCCGCCTGGGTGATCGACGGGGCCAAGCGTCTGTCTCCCGCAGCTCCAGGCGTGCCGATCACGTTCGCGGTCGTGGCGGTGGTGAGTGGCTGGTTCCTCACGCACACCACCTATGCCCTGCGGTACGCGCACCTGTACTACAGTGACGGGGATCAGGAGGCCGGGCCGGACGGTGGTCTGGAGTTCCCGGGCGCCACGCCACCCGCCGCGCTCGACTTCGCCTACTTCTCTTTTGTCCTCGGCATGACGTTTCAAGTCTCGGATGTGGCCGTCTCCAGTCCGGTCATCCGGCGGGTCGCGTTGTGGCACGGCCTGACCGCCTTCTGGTTCAACGTGGCTATCCTGGCCCTCACCCTGAATGTGCTGGGCAGCCTGATCTGACGGGAAGAAGCGGCCGGGACACTCCCACCTGTAAAGAGCGACGTGGCGGACGGAGGGGTGTCTGGCTGAGCAGGAGTCCAACCGCCGAGCGGCGCGCCCCAGTGAACCTGGGGGCGCGCCACTCGGCTACAGCGCTTTATTTGGGCCGCACCAGGGTGATCTTGCCGCTGCCAGTGCGCTCGTCGAGCTGCGCGACGTACAGGTGGCCGGTCGAGCGGTTCTCGGTGAGGTCCAGGGGGCTGGGGGTGAAGTTGGTCAGGCCCGTGATCAGCGTCTCGGCCCCCACGATGTCCTGGTTCGGCCCGCCGGGGGTCAGCACGATGATGTCCTTGCCCGCGCTGTAACGCACGACGAGCAACTTGTTCTTCAGGGTGGAGTTCTGGGCGGTGGTGTACTCCTCGATCACGCCGTTGGCGGAGGCGTGCTCGCCGAAGTCGTAGGAGAAGCCCCGGTAGTTGCGGTCGGGCTGTACCCCCACCGCGTACCCTGCCCCTGAGGTGGAGGCCACGACCTCGGCGGTGTCCACCCCCGCCGTGGGGTTGCCGCCGTTGAGCACCCACTCGCAGCGCTGGGGATTGGGGTGGCCGTAGTAGCCGCCCGACACCACCCGGAAGAGGTAATCATGCTGCCCGCTGACCCCGCTGAGCGCCGGGACCGCCGGGCCGGTGTAGGGACCGCCCTCGCGGGTCTGGCAGGCGTCGGGCAGGGTGGCCGGGGTCCCGGGCGTGTTCCCGCCCGCCGCCGAGCCGTTGGTGGGCACGTAGAGCTGCCCGTTGGTATGCCACACCATGTCGTAGGCGTTGCGCATCCCCGAGGCGTAGATGGTCACAGGCGCGCCCGCCGCGTAAGGGTTGTACAGGCCGCCCTCCGCCGTCTTCACGTCCACGGGCGGGTTGGTGATCTTGGAGAGGTCCACCCGCAGCAGCGCGGCGCTCAGCAGCCGCTCGGGGCGGTTCCCCCAGGCGGCGTCGGGGGCGCCCATCGCTGTATTGCTGGCTTGCAGGACGTACATGGCGTTCGGGTCGCCGGGGCGGAAGGTGATGGAGTTCGTCTCGTGGTCACGGATCGAGCGCGGCAGCCCGACCACGTAGTCCTGCACGTTCTCCAGGTTGGGGCCGCTGAGGCGGGTGATCTTGCCGCTCCAGTCGGGCGCGTTGCTGGTGCCGTCCCAGAAGTAGTTGTTGCTGATCCACAGGATCAGGTTGTCGGGGGTGGAGGTGGGGTCGAACTTCAGGCCGATGATGGTGCGCGGCCCGCCGTTGGCCGTCTGCACCGAGGTGATGGTCTGCGGCTGGGTGAGCGTGCCGTCGGACAGGATCCCGAAGCGCAGGATCTCGCCGGTGAGCGTCCCGGCGTACAGCTTGCCGTCCGGTCCCATCTCGACCGCCGTGTACGGCATCGCCGGGACCGTGGGCAGCGCGACCTGCTCGAAGGCGACGTTGCTGCTGGACCCGGTGCTCGACCCCGTCACGAAGGTGGACCGCAGCGGCAGGAAAGGCACCCCGCTCGTGTCCTTGACCCCGGCGGTGACCTCGAAGATGTACCGGGTGTTGGCATTCAGGGGCGTGTTGGGCTTGAGCACGATCACGTCCCCGCCGCCCGAGGTGTTGAGCGTGGCGGGCACCGCGACGTTCGTGCCCGCGTCGATCAGCCGCACCGTCGAGGCGGTCAGGGTGTTCACGTCCACGCCGCTGTTGGGCAGGTTCACGTCGGCCGTGATGGACGCGGTGGTCGGCACGAGGGTCTGGGCGTCCTGCGGGTTGGTGACGCGCACGCTGGGCTGGTCGCCTGGCCGGATGGTCACGTAGTCGATCTTGGTGTTCGTTCCGCCGCGCGCGTCCACCGTGAGGCGGCCGTCGGTGACGCCCACGCGCACCGTCGAGGTGATGAACTTCTTGGACGCGACCGGGGTGTAGCGGGCGATGGCGAGCTGCCCCTCGACGTTGATCTGGTGCTGGCTGTCGAGGCTGTTGCTGGCGTCCCCCACGGCGACCGTCACGGTGTACACCCCGTTGGGCAGGGCGTATTCCCAGGCGGCGGGCGTGCGCACGGCGGTCGAGCTACTCACGTTGGTGGGGAATTGCATATGGGCAAAGGTGTTGAGGCGCCCGTCCACCCCGGCGAGCGCGCGGTCCCGGGTGTTCGGCGTGATGTCCAGGGGCACGCTGGTCCCCGTGCCCACGCTGTCCTCCCGGATCCAGCCGAAGCCGCGCGCCGCGTCGAAGGCCGCGCCCGTGTCCTTGGTGTACCCAGCGGGCGTGCCCGAGCCCGCTGGCTGGAAGTTGATCAGGATGCCGCCCGCGGGGAGGGTGGAGGCGGGGTTGACCGTGACCTGAGCGCTGCCCGACTTGCTCGGGTCGAACTTCGAGGTGGCGGTGATCGTCACCGTCCCCTGAGCGGCAGCGGTGACCAGCCCGCTGGCGCTGACGGTGGCGACCGCCGGGTTGCTGCTCGTCCAGGTGACGTCCGAGCCGTACGCCCCGCTGCCCTGCACGTCGGCCGTGAACTGCCGGGTTCCCCCCACCGACAGCACCGCGCTGCCGGGGTTGACCGTCACGCTGCTGACCGTGGGCTGGGTCACCGAGCAGCTCACCTTGGCGCTCGCCCAGTCGGCGTGGTCGTAGTTGATGCCGTCGCCCGCGTCCGTCACGGCCAGCGTCAGGCGCTGCTTGCCCGCGACGTCCACACTCACCGAACGGGCCGGGTCGCGTCCGGTCATGATCCCGCTGTCATAGACCTTGGTGCCGTCGGTGAGCACCTGGAACACCACGCTGCCGCGGTCCCCCACCTCGTCGTCCACGCCCACCTCGGCGGTGAAGGTCGAGCAGGTGCCGCTCAGGTCGTAGGTGAGGGTGGACGCGGCGTGCACCCCCAGCCCCTTGGAATAGCTGGTGCGGCCGATGGTGAGGGTATTGCCGTCCCCGGCCGCATTCTGACCGTTGCTGCGGTCTTTCTCGTAGGGACCGTAGCCGTTGACCGGGGTGCTGACCGGCGTGAGGTCACTCAGGAACTTGTCGCCCGAGGTCGCGGGCACCGAGCAGCCGAGCAGCCGGGTGGCGGCCCAGTCGGCGTGGTCGTAGTTCATCCCGTCACCCGCGTCGCGCACGACCAGCCGAAGCTGCTGGACCCCGTTCAGGGGCACCGAAATGGCCCTGGCCGCGTCGGCCCCGCGCATGATGCCGCTCTCGTAGAGCCTGGTGGTGGTGCCGTTCCAGACCTCGAAGACCACGCTGCCCCGGTTGCCCACCTCGTCGTCCACCCCGATGCTGGCGGTGAAGGTGGTGCACTGGCCGGGAAGGGTGTAGCGGATATCGGAGTTGGCGTGGGCGCCCAGGCCCTTGGCGTAGGTGACGCCGCCGATGGTCAGGGTCTGACCGTCACCGCCCTTGTTGGTGTTGTTGCTCTTGTCCACCTCGACCGGGCCGTAACCGCTGGAGGCCGAGTCCCAGTTCCCGCTCGTCAGGTCGAGGTCGGTGGGCTGCCCGGCCGTGCCGACGGCCAGGCCTCGCCAGGGGTAGCCCTGGTCGCCGGGGTACGGGTTCGTGCTCGGCACCGTGCTGGTCCACGAGTAGTCCGTGCCCGCCTCGTAGGGGTAGGCCGCGACCGGGTCGTTCGCGTCTGGCGCCCCGCTCCCCGGCGACGAGGAGCAGGCGGCGAGGCTCAGGGTCAGCGCGAGCGTCAGACCCAGGGAGAGGGTGGAGCGCGGTGAACGTTGGGGCATGGGGCATCCTTTCGGAGCAGCCGGTTCCGCCGTCCCCGGAGGTGAACGGGAAGGCGGGGCCTGGGCTGGGTGGGCCGCACGGTACCTCACCCCGCGCTAACACTTCGCTACTGAACCCGGAGCCTGGCTGTCAGTGCGGGCAGGCGGGAACGGGCACCGCAGGACGGGGAGCGCGGTGACCGCGGCCAGGACGCGGGAATGATCTGTAACGACAATTTAACTGTAAGTCTGTACAGATGTGGTGTAACCTGCTGGCGATTCATGACGCCTGCTCGTGTTCCGTCCCTGTACAGTTCGGCCGGTTGCCTGGACCAGCCTTTCGGCGACCTGGAGGGGAGGGCGCCTGGCCCTGACCTGCCCTCCGGTGGGCGTCCTGGCTGCGTGGCCTGGGCACGGAGGGTCTCGTCGCCCTTGTGCCCGGTGGCCCTCTTACGGACCGCTGGGCCGCTTCGGGTATGGAGACGCCAGCCAGCAGGAATCCACTCAGGAACGCCCATTTCAACCGGCACGGCTCCCGGCACGTCTTCCCGCCCGGCCCCGCGACCTGCAGAAGACAGGCGGCGCCTGAAGAGTCCGGAGGTGCCTTCCAGGGGTTCCGCGCTGACCTCCCCACTCCGGGTGCTCCGGGCCGTCACCCTCTCCTGCGGCCTGCTCAGCTCGTGGGCCGCGGCCCAGACAGGCCCTGTCCAGGCCAGCCCATCTGCTCCGGGCGTCAGCACGCCGGGTATTGCCGGAGGCGCCCCCGGTTCCACCGGGCCAGGGACATCTGCGGCCGCCGGGGTGGCCTTCGGCAACCCACGCTCCAGCAGTGACCGCGGCACGACGCGGGTGGTGTTCGACCTGGCCGCGGGCATCACGTACCGGCTCACCCCCACCTCCGGGGGGTTGCGCCTCGACGTGTTCGGCGCCCGGGTGGTGTCCCAGACGCGGGCGGGCCTGGGCCCCAGCGTGACGGGATACCGGGCCGCCGGACATCAGGTGCTGCTCGCCACGCCGTTCCCACTCTCCTCCTCGGACGGGTGGCGGGGCAACGAGGCGACGCTGGCGAGCGGCGCACGCGTCCTGATCCTGGATTTCGGGCCGACCCTGGTGGGGGGCCCGGGCGATTCGCTCCGGGCACTCGCCCGCCCGGGCCCCGTGCTGTCCGCACCCCGGACGGGGGCAGGCAGCCTGACCGCCTCTTCCCCGAACGGCCTGGCGACGGCCGCCGCGCCCCCGCGTCCGCCTGCACCGGTGGCCGCCCGCCCCGCCGTTCCCGAGGGCCTGACCCCCAGTGACGCTCTGGCCGCCACCTCCGGGGTGGCCGCGCCGGCACCGCCCCCCGCCCCCCGCGTTGCCGGGCCAGGAGCTGGGGCAGCCCAGCGCCCTGAGCGGGCAGGCCCAGGGGGCGCTTCAGCCCGGGGCCGCGCTCACGCCGCCCCGGCTGGGCCGGAACCCTGGGCTGACCCGGGTGGTGCTGGACCTGCCGCCGGGCACCCGCTACCGCCTGGTGCCCGGCGGGGTGGGCCTGCGGGTGGAGCTGAGCGGCGTGAGCGCGCCGGCCCTCTCCGCGCAGCAGGTGACGCCTGAGGTGCGGGCCTGGCGCGTCGAGCCCACGCCGGACGGGGCCCTGGTGACGCTGCTCACCGGCACGCCCCTGACCGGGCGCAGCGGGTGGCGCGCGCAACTCGTGCCGCCGCTGGCGGGCAGCGACCGCTCCCGCCTCGCCATCGACCTCTCCCCCGCGCTGGCAGACCTCACGCCGCTCATGCCCCGCGAGCGGGTGGTGGCCGCCGTGCCGCCGATGTCGGCCCTGCGCGGCACGGCGCTCCTGGCCCCCAGCGTGGCCCGGGTCAAACCGCGGGTGGTCCTCGACCCCGGGCACGGCGGCCGTGACTCCGGGGGCGTCGGCGCGGTCGTCGAGAAGCAGGTGGCGCTGGACGTGGCCCTGCGGGTGCGCGACCTGCTGCGCGTCGCCGGGGTGGAGGTGGTGATGACCCGCGAGACCGACCGGGAACTGGCGCCGGACAAGGCCACGGACTTGAACCAGCGGGCGGGGCTGGGCACGCCCGGCACCCAGCTCTACCTGAGCATCCACGTGAACGCCATGCCGCCCGCGAACGCGCTGAGGGGCTACGGGGTGGAGACCTGGTGGAATCCCAACCACCCGCTCTCCAGCAGCTTCGCGGCCCTGATCCAGAAGAACGTCATCACGGTCACCGGCGCGTTCTCGCAAGGCCTGAAAAACAATCGCTCGCTGGCGGTGCTGCGGGGCAGCCGCATTCCCGCCGCACTGATCGAGATCGGGTACACCAGTCACCCGGTCGACGGCCTCAACCTCCAGAATCCCACCTACCTCGACCGGGTGGCGCTCGGCATCGCCCAGGGCATCCGGGAGGCGGTGGTGACGGGCGTCACGGCGAGCGGCGGCGGGAGGTAGGGCGCGCGGGTGTCCCGGAGCTGGTGCACCCGGGGCCTGGTCTGGGGGTCAGGACAAGATTCCAGAATGCTGGTACGCTAGGAACTTAGCTCACATTCCAGCATCACGTGGGGCCCTCATTCGCGCTGCACGAAGGCCAACCGCACGCCCAGCGCCACGTACACGCCACCCATCACCCGCCGCTGCCACCGCACGAAGGACGGGTGGCGCCTGAACACGCCGGACACCGCATCCGCCAGCGCCGCCATCGTGCAGAACCACGCCAGGCACACCAGCAGAAGTGGCAGGCCCAACACCAGGAATGGCGCGACGACCGACCCCCGTTCGGGATGCAGGGGTGACACCAGTAGCGGCGTGAGAACGAACGGTAGGCTCTCGGCCACGCGGCTGAGGGCTCCCTTCTTCACACTGAGGCCGTGCCACTGCCCAAGGTTATAGGTGATTTTGCCGTGGTTTGTCGGGCTGCAAGAGCCCCGCCAGCCGCACCAACAGCTCCTCCGCCCGCTCGTACCCTGGCCGCAGGTACACGGTGCCGAAGGTCGTCCAGTCCTGCACCGCCCCCACCTCCTGGTCGTTCTCGTGCAGCTTCAGGTGCGGGTACGCACCATACTCGACGTAGCACCCGAACTCGGCGGCCAGCTCCTCCAAGCGCCGGGTGTTCTCCTCGGTCCAGGTCAGGACGTAGGGCAGGGCGAAGCAGGGCTTGCCGCAACTGCCCCCCAGCCCGACGAGCGGGAACCCCGCCACGCTGGGGGTCTCCCGGCGGACCCGCGTCCGCTCCAGGAAGGCGAGACGGTCGCGGGCGGCGTCACGGCTGGGGAGTTTCTGGGCGGCAATCCAGGGACCGACGGTGAGCTTGGACATGGGCACTCCTCGGGAAGGTCAGGCGCGGGCCACGCGGGCGGGCGCGGCCACGGGGACGGGATCAGGACGGACGGGCGGACGGAAGCCGCGCAGCCGCAGGGCATTGGTCAGGACGAAGACGCTGGAGAACCCCATCGCCGCCGCGGCGAGCACCGGGCTGAGCAGCCACCCGAAGGCGGGGTACAGCACACCCGCCGCCACGGGAATCAAGACGACGTTGTACGCGAAGGCCCAGAACAGGTTGAGCCGGATGTTCCGCAGGGTGGCGCGGCTGAGGGCGTAGGCATTCGGCACGCCCCGCAGGTCGCCGCTCATCAGGATCACGTCGGCGGTCTCGACGGCTACGTCGGTTCCGGTGCCGATGGCGAGGCCGACGTCTGCCTGAGCGAGGGCGGGCGCGTCGTTGATGCCGTCCCCGACGAAGGCCACCTTCTGGCCCTTCCCTTGCAGTTCCTTGACGGCGTCGCTCTTGCCGCCCGGCAGAACTTCCGCCAGTACCTCGTCGATGCCGAGTTGGCGGGCGATGGCGTTCGCGGTGCGGGCGTTGTCGCCGGTGATCATGGCAACCTTGAGCCCCTGCCGGTGCAGGGCGCGCACCGCCTCCGGGCTGCCCTCCTTGATGGGGTCGGCGACCGCGATCACCGCCGCGAGCTGGCCGTCGATGGCGGCGTACAGCGGGCTCTTGCCCTCGTCCCCGAGCCGTGAGGCCTGTGCGCCGAACGGGGTGACGTTCAGGCCGAGCCGTTCCATGTAGCGGTCGGCCCCGACCTGGACCAGAGGACCCTGTACCCGCGCTTCCAGCCCGTACCCGGGGACGGCCTCGAAGCTCTCGGGCAGGAAGACGGGGACGCCTTCTTTCCTCGCCGCGTCCACGATGGCGCGGGCGATGGGGTGCTCACTCTGTTCCTCAGCCGCGGCCACCAGGCCCAGGACCTCGGCGCGGTCGAAGCCGGGCGCGGTCACCAGGTCCGTGAGTTCGGGCCGCCCCTTGGTCAGGGTGCCGGTCTTGTCCACGGCGACGACGTTCACGCCCTGCAAGCCTTCGAGCGCCGCGCCGTTGCGGAAGAGGACCCCGAGTTCGGCGGCCTTGCCGGTGCCGACCATGATGCTCGTCGGGGTCGCCAGACCCATCGCGCAGGGGCAGGCGATGATCAGCACGGCCACGGTATTGACCAGGGCGAAGCTGAGGGCCTGCTGCCCGCCCACGAACAGCCAGATCAGGAAGGTCAAGGCGGCGATGCCGAGCACGATGGGCACGAAGACGGAAACCACCCGGTCCGCGAGGCCCTGAATGGGAGGCTTGCTACCCTGAGCACTCTCGACGAGCTTGATGATCTGCGCCAGCGCTGTGTCCGCGCCGACGCGGGTGGCCCGGAACTGGAACGCCCCGTTCTGGTTGAGGGTCCCGCCCACGACCGCCGCGCCCCCCTGCTTGCTGACGGGGATGGGCTCGCCCGTGATCATCGACTCATCCACGAAGGAGTTGCCGGAGACGACCTCACCGTCCACGGGCACCTTCTCGCCGGGGCGCACCGAGATCAGGTCCCCGATCAGCACCTCGTCCACGGGCAGTTCGAGTTCCTGCCCGGCACGGACGGCACGCGCCGTCTTCGCCTGCAAGCTCAGCAGCTTTTTCATCGCCTCGCTGCTTCTCCCCTTGGCGATGGCCTCGAAATACTTGCCGAGCAGGATCAGGGTGATGACGACGGCCGAGGCCTCGTAGTACACGTGCGCGGTGCCCTCGGGGAACACCTGCGGGGCCACCGTGGCGACCAGCGAGTAGAAGAAGGCCGCGCTGGTGCCGATCATCACGAGCGAATTCATATCGGGCGAGCGGTGCCGCAGGCTCGTCCAGCCCAGGCGGTAGAAGCGCAGCCCGGGGCCGAACTGCACGGGCGCGGCCAGCAGCAGCATGATCCAGTTCAGGGCCGCCATCGGTATCCGCTCGTGCAGCCACATCTCGAAGGGCGCCCAAAGCATCGGCAGCATCGCCAGGATGAGCAGGGGAACGGCGAACAGGGCGCTGAAGGTCACGGCGCGGCGCAGCCCCCGCACCTCCTGCTCGCGGGCCTCCCGCTCCTGGTCGCTGCGGTCCACGCCCGTCTGGCCCTCCAGCACGGTGTACCCGGCCCCCACCACGGCCGCCTTGAGTTGCCCGGGGCTGACGCTCGACGGCAGGTAGCGGACGTGAGCCCGCTCGGTGGCGAGGTTGACGCTGGCATCCAGCACCCCGTCCACCTTCCTCAGGGCCCGTTCCACACGACTAACACAGCTCGCGCAGGTCATGCCCTGCACCCCGAGTTCGATCTCACCCACCACCGGCTCGTAGCCCACATCCTTGACCTTGGCGATCAAGGCCTGCGGCCCGGTCTGCTCGGGATCGTAGGTGACGGTGGCGCGCTCGGTCGCCAGGTTCACCGAGGCCTGCTCGACCCCCTCGACCTTGTTCAGGCCCCGCTCCACCCGGCCCACGCAACTGGCGCAGGTCATCCCCTGCACGCCCAGTTCGATGGTCTTGCTCATGCTTGCCTCCAATCCCCCCTGGGGGGATATACGGTGAGGATACGCCAGAAGCTGGAGAAGGGCAAGCCTTGAAAGGCGGTAGGGAAAGAAATAGGCCCATTCCTCCCCCCCAACTCTTGTCTTACCCCCTGGGGAGGGTGTAAGCTTGGGGCATGACGAAGACGGAACTGACGGTGACCGGGATGAGCTGCGGCCATTGCGAGAAGGCCGTGACAAGTGCCCTGAGGAGCGTGCCCGGCGTGCAGGACGTGCGGGTGGACCTGCCAGGTGGCACCGCCACGGTACAGGGGGAAGCCGACCCCCAAGCGCTGATCGCCGCCGTGACCGAGGAGGGCTACGGCGCCCAGGTGCGCGGTTGACATGACCCAAGCCAAGACCGAGCCTGCCACCCACACCGGGCATCACCTGTGCATGCCCGAGGACGCCCGCAAGCGCGCCGCCCGGCGGCTGAAAATCGCCCGCGGCCACCTGGACAGCATCGTGACCATGCTGGAGCAGGAGGACGCCTACTGCGTGGACGTGCTGCGGCAGATCAAGGCCGTGCAGGGGGCGCTCTCGGGGGCGGGCGAGGTCGTGTTGCGCGGGCACTTGGAGGCCCACGTCGCCACCGCCTCCACACGCGGGGACAGCGTGGAGATCGTCGAGGAGCTGATGGAAGCCCTCAAGTACACCTGAGCCCCCAGCTTCGCCCTGCGGACGGCAGACACGCCGTCCGCTTTCCCGTGGGTACGATGAGGGGACGTGACACCGCTCGACCTGCTCGCGCTGTCCCTGATCTTCTTCCTCACCAGCGTGATCAGCGTCGTCACCGGCGCCACCTCCCTGATCACCGTGCCCGCCCTGCTGGCGTTCGGCGTCCCCACCACCACGGCCCTGGGCACCAACATGCTGGCCCTCACCGCCCTCAGCGTCGGCGCCACCCTCCCCTTCCTGCGGGGAGACGCCCTGGACCGCCCACGCCTCCCCGCCCTGGTGGTCCTGACGCTGGTCGGCTCGGTCGTCGGCGCACTGCTGGTGTTCGCGGTGCCCGCCGACGTGTTGCCGCTGATCATCGCCTGCGCCCTGCTCGCCGTCGCTGGGGTCGTCCTGCGGCCCACGCCGGTCCCCCCGTCCACCGTTCCCACCCCCAGCCGCACCGGCCGCCTGCTGGGCTACACCCTGACCCTGCTCCTCGCCGTGTATGGCGGCTTCTTCAGTGGTGGGTACGTGACGTTGCTGACGGCGGCCTGGGTGGCGACTTTCCGGATGCCCTTCCTGCGGGCGGTGGCGACCACCAAGGTCGTCAACGTGGCGTCGTCGCTGGTCGCCAGCCTGATCTTCGCGTGGCGCGGGGTGATCGACTGGCCGCTCGGGGTGCTGCTGGGGGCCGTCATGGCGGTGGGAGCCGGACTCGGGGCACGCTGGACCTTGAGGCTGAGCGAAGTGGGGTTGCGCCGCCTGTTCGTGGGGGTGGTGTTGCTGCTGGCGGTCAAGACCCTTGTGTTCGAGGTGCCGTGGTCCCGTTTCCTGCCGGGCGGGTGAGCCGGGGGCGAGACCGGACGTGGCGCGGCCGTGGGACCCGCCCCCGGGTCCTGCGGCACCGAGACAGGCCCGGAGCCCCGGCCGGGGTCATCCTGCTGCTTTCGGTGGCACCGACGTGGCGTGACCCCGCGCACCGTGGCCCTTCCTCAGGGCTGGGTCCGGCGCCCCATCTCGGGGGGGGGGACGCCTGAAAGCCGAGGGCCTGAGAGAGCGTGCGGGCCTGATCGGTCGTGCCCAGGCTGAGGGTGTGAAGCCCGCGCGCCTTCGCCGTGTCCAGGGCGTGGTCCAGCAGGGCGCGGGCCACCCCCCGCCTGCGCCACTCGGGCACCGTGAAGACGCCCCTCACCCGCGCCCGCAACGGGCTGGGGTCGTCCCGGGTCGGCCCCCACTCCAGGAGGATGAGGCCGGCGCCCCCGATGACCTTTCCGTCGTGCTCCGCCAGCCATCCGAGGTCCACGCCGCGGGTGAGGGCGTCCTCGACCCAGGCCGCGGAGGTCGTGTGTGGGGGCTGTCCTCCTGCCCGTTCCGGGGAGCGGTGTGCGGCGACGGTCGCCGCGTCCTGGGGTGTGGCGGGACGAAGGTGAAAGGAAGACACCCGGCAGTGTAGGTGCCTTGGAGGTGGGGTCGAGCCTGGCCCGGCCCCGCTCGTCTTCCCGCCCTCAGGCCGCCGGAAGGGGCCCGGGTGCCGCGGTGGGTTCCCCCCGCCCAAAGCGCAGCCGGTTGAGCAGCAGGGCATTCACCGTCACGATGACCGTGCTGGCGCTCATCAGCAGGGCGGCCCACTCCGGGCGCAGCAGGACGCCATACGCGGGGTACAGCACACCCGCCGCGAAGGGGATGGCGAGCAAATTGTAGATAGCGGCCCAGAACAGGTTCTGCTTGATCTTGCCCTGCACCTGCCGGGCCAGCGCGATCCCCGTGGGCACACTTGCCGGGTCACTCTTGACCAGCACCACGTCGGCGGTTTCTACCGCCACGTCGGTGCCTGCCCCAATCGCCACGCCGACTTCGGCTTGTGCGAGTGCTGGGGCGTCATTCACCCCGTCCCCCACCATCGCCACTTTCCGCCCTTGGCCCTGCAACTCCTGGACCTTCGCGGCCTTCTGCTCGGGCAGCACGTCGGCGATCACGGTGTCCATGCCGAGCTGCCGGGCCACGGCCTCCGCCGTGCGGCGGTTATCTCCGGTGAGCATCACGGTTTGGACTCCCAGGTGGTGTAACTCCGTCACCGCCACCTTCGCCGACGGTCTGATCCGGTCCGCCACAGCGACCACGCCCAGGAGTTGCCCGTCCACTGCCACGAACATCGCCGTCTTGCCGTCCCCGGCCAGCCGCTCGACCCCGGCCTCGCTGCTTCCCAGCGATACGGCCTCCTGCTCCATCAGCCTGCGGTTGCCGATCAGGACCCGTCGCCCCTCCACCCGCGCCTGTACCCCACGACCGGGGATGGAGTCGAAGTCCTGGGCCGGGCTGAGGGTGATCCCCCGTTCCTGTGCCCCCCGCACGATGGCCTCGGCGAGCGGGTGCTGGGAGGGCTGGTCGGCAGAGGCGGCCAGGCGCAGCAGCTCTGCTTCGTCTCCCCCCGGTGGGGGCACCAGATCGGTGAGGGCGGGCTTGCCCTCCGTCAGGGTCCCCGTCTTGTCAAAGATCACCGTGTCCACCCCGGCGGTCGCCTCCAGCGCGGTCGCGTTCTTGAACAGCACGCCCTCCCGCGCACCTTTTCCTACCCCGACCGTGATCGCCGTCGGGGTGGCGAGTGCCAGCGCGTCCGGGCAGGCGATCACCACCGTGGACACGGCAGCCGTCAGCGCGAACACCACCCCGGCTCCCAGGAAGAACCAGACCAGAAAGGCGATCAGTCCAGCGCCCAGGGCGACAAACACGAGGTACTTGCCCGCCCGGTCGGCGAGGCGCTGCGCCGGGGCCTTGCTCGCCTGTGCGTTCTGGACCATCTGCACGATACGCGAGAGGGCGGTGTCCGCTCCCACCGCTGTCGCCCGGAAGTGGAAGGCCCCGTTCTGGTTCACTGTGCCGCCCGTCACCCGGCTCCCGCTTTCTTTGCGGACGGGCACCGGCTCGCCGGTGATCATGCTCTCGTCCACGTAGGACTGGCCGCTCACCACCTCGCCATCCACCGGCACCCGGTCGCCGGGGCGCACCACGATCTCGTCCCCGACCCCCACCTGCTCCAGCGGCACCTCGACCTCCTGGCCGCCCCGCATCACCCGGGCGGTTGAAGGCGCCAACCTTAGCAGGGCCTCCACCGCCCTGCCCGTGGCGAAGCGGGAGCGCATCTCCAGCCAGTGCCCGGCGAGCGAAAAAGTGGTGAGCATCGCGGCAGCCTCGAAGAACACCTCATCGGTTCGCAAAAAGATCGTGGCCCAGAGCGAGTAGAGGTACGAGACCAGGATGCCGGTGGCGATCAGGGTCATCATGTTCGCCTCGCCGCGCTTCAGGGCACGCCAGGCCGCCGAGATGAACGGCCAGCCGCCCCACCACACGACCGGCGTGGCGAGAATCAATCCGAACCACGCCATGCCCAGGCCGAAGGGCGGGGCAAGGCGAAACCCCAGGCTCGCCCCGATGGGGGAGAACAGCACGATGGGCAGCGTCAGAAGCAGCGACACGACGAAGCGCCGCAGCATGTCATTGACCATCTCAGCGCCGTGGCCCGCGTGCCCGCCCTGGCCCATGTCGGCGTGAGCACCGTGATCTGACGGGTGGGTCGTGGCGGTCTGGGTCCGGTGCCCCGCGTGTGGGTCGTGGAGCGTGCCCGTGTGTTCGGCGTGACCCGCTTGCCCCTGCGCCATCAGGTTCCCGCCGTGGTGTTCGTGGCCCACCTGGGGGTGACCTGGCTGGGCGGTGGAGGGGCGCTCGTCCTCGCAGTCGCAGGCGTACCCAAATGCGTGTAGCCGCCGCTCCAGTTCCTCCGGCGTCACGGTTCCCGGGTCGTACCCCAGATGAGCGACGCCGCGGGTGCGGTCGAGGTGGACGCTGGTGACGCCCGGCACCCGGGCGAGATTCCCTTCCAAATCGGCAAATTCGCTGGCGTCGTAGCAGTTCCTGAACGACACTTCCAGAACGCTCACGCGGTGTCCGTGGTGTCCCTCGTGGTGGTGTGTCATCGGTTCCCCCTCTGACCTCGAAAAGGTCTCTTGATTAACGTAGAACCGGCGTGTTCAGTTCCTGTAAAAGCCCGGGACGAGCAGAGCCTTGAGGGCACCTTGAAGGTCGCCTCGGCTTTACACAAGCTGAACACAGGGCTGCCTACGCTGGCGAAGCGGCGGAAGAACCACCGCCTCGTCATCTCGCCCCCCGCCCCAGTTCAGGAGAGTGACCATGCCGCAGAACACCGCCCGGATGCTCCAGACGCACCCCAACCCCGCCAGCGTCTTCGACCAGGGCGCCCTCGCCGCGTGCATCGACGCCTGCTTCGAGTGCGAGAACGTCTGTACCTCCTGCGCCGATGCCTGCTTGGGCGAGCAGGGGCACCTGATGCACCTCGTCCACTGCATCCGCCTGAACCTCGACTGCGCCGACGTGTGCGGCACCACTGGGCGCGTCCTCTCGCGGCTGACCCAGCCCGACCAGAACGTGCTGCGCGCCCAGCTTCAGGCCTGCCTCGCCGCCTGCCAGGCGTGCGGGCAGGAGTGCGAGATGCACGCCCGCGACATGAACATGCCGCACTGCGCGGTGTGTGCCGAGTCCTGCCGCCGCTGCGAGCAGGCGTGCCAGCAACTCCTGGGGAGCATGAGCGCCTGAAGGGGCTGATCCTGACCCTGGCCCTGACCACCCGGGGTGACGCCAGGAGCCGCGAGGAAACAAGCGCCCTGGCGTGAGCCGGTGCGGTCCGGCGGTCCTCGGCTTTCCGGGTCCGGCCACTTCCGGCCCGTTGACCCCCACCCCCTACCCCGTCCGGCCCACGCAAAGCCCTGAACCCAGGCCGTGTCCTCGGGAATCACGCCCTCCCGAAGGGGCGGGTCACCAACCGCTATGCTCGGCCTCGTGAGACGCGGTTCTCAAGAGACACTCCCGGGGCAGCGTGGCTGAGGTCCTCCCGGCCGCCCTCGCGCAGGGCTTCGGGGTGAGTGCCGCGCACCTGGTCGGCGTGAGCGCCCTGAGCGCCTTCGTGCTGCGCCAGGCCCTGGACCGCCACCACCCCATCGTCGCGGTGAGCGCGGGTGTCCTGGCCGACACGCTGTTCATCACCCTCGGCACCACCGGCCTGGGGACGCTGCTCACCCACCTCCCGCTCCTCGCCCCACTGGCCGCCGGGGGAGGAGCGGCCTTTCTGGTTTGGCACGGCTGGAAGGCCTTCCGTACCGCGCGCTCGCCGAAGGTTCTTGACCGCCGGACCCTGTCGCTGCTGTCGTACAAGGAGGTATGGTGGCCCCACCGTAGTGGGGCCCGGAAGCGCGGCCTCGGGCAAGCACGGGAGAGAGCAGGCTGAGGGCGGGGACGCCGAGCATGACCGTGGTGTTCTTCACCCCGCGAGGGTCAAGCGCCAGGGGCCTCGTCTTGGGCGTAAGGTGGGGGCGCTCGTCCTCGCCCCCGTCGGGGGAACGTCCCCTCGCCTGCGGGCGGCTAGTTCTTGGCCCGCATCGTGCGTCCGCGCGCGGGCTTGCTCTCCCGACTCTTCCGCTGCTGCGCGCAGCTTTTCGCCAGGGTCTGCCCCTTCTCCAAGCTGGCGTTGAGCCGGCGCCGGGTCTCCTCGGCAAGCGCCTTGAAATCCACCGCACCCGACTCGATGTTCTCAACGGTCGGCTTGACCCGGGCGTTGCGGCTGGGGGCCGCGGCCAGCTCCTCGTTCACCTGCTGGAACCAGGCCTCGTAGGCCGTGGTCAGCTCAATGACCATCTCGCGGGCTTCCCGGGTGCCGGTCTCGTCACTGCACGCTTGCGATACGTCTTGAGGAGGGGGAAGCGCCCGGGCACCTGCGCCGCTTCAATTCGACAGTTCGTACTGCACGCGCGCGCTTAACGAAAGGTCAGAGCCAGCGGCGCACGCGGCGGCGGTACCCCTCATAGGCCGTTCCATGCACCCGGGACAGGTACGCCTCCTCCAGCCGCACCTGCACGCCCATCAATACCTCCCCGGCCACCAGCACCGCCAGCGTCACCGCGTTCGGCACCACCAGGAAGAGCCCCAGCAGGTTCACCCGCATCCCCAGGAAGATCGGGTTGCGGGAATGGGCGAACAGCCCCCGCTGCACCAGGTCGGTCCGGGCGCCCTCGTCCACCCCGATCCGCCAGGAGGCCCCCATCCCCGCCTGCGCAGCGGCAATCCAGCCCAGGGAGGCCAGCAGCAGCACCCACCCCAGGAAGGCCAGACGTGGGTCCAGCAGGGCGGGGACCGGGCCGAGCCGGGCCTCCAGCCCGGGCATCAGGTTCAGTCCAAGCACCAGGACCAGCACCGTGAGCAGCAGGACCCGCATCGCGCGCCCGACGTACCCGTGCGCGGAGTCGTCTGCGGGCAGCACGTAAGGGTTCACCCCCGTCCGCCGCCACACCAGCAGTGAGCGCCACACGAAGGCGATCCCCACGTACGCCAGCGTGTAGACGAGCAGGGCCAGGGCTTCCACCGGGTCTCGTGTCATCGTCGATCACCTCACACCTACATATGAGCATACATTCAGACATTGGGAAAGCTATCGCCGACCCCCAGATCGGGGGCGCCCCGCCTCTTTCTCTCCTTGACTTCTTTTTAGGTAAGCCTAAATAATGACCTATGACGGACCGAACTCTCTCGCACGCGGCGGAGGATTATCTCAAGCAGCTCTACCTGCTGGGCCAGGGCGGGACCGTGGGCACCCAGGCACTCGCCGACGCCCTGAACGTCACCCCGGCCAGCACCACCGGCATGCTGCGCAAACTCACCGACCTCGGCCTGGTCGATCACGCGGCCTACCGGGGCGCGAGGCTCACCCCCGCCGGGGAGAAGGTCGCCCTGGAGGTGGTGCGCCACCACCGCCTGCTGGAACTGTACCTGCACCGCGCGTTGGGCTATCCCCTCGACGAGGTACACGACGAGGCCGAGCGCCTGGAGCACGTCATCAGCGAGGCCTTCGAGGCCCGCATCGCCGCCTGGCTGGGCGACCCGAACTTCGACCCGCACGGCGATCCCATCCCCGGGCTGAACGGGGAACTGCCGGTCCAGGGCGAGCGGCGGCTGGCGAGTCTGGGCCGGGGTGAGCGGGCCCAGGTCACCCGGGTCCCGGAGGACCCGGCGGTGCTGCGCGGCCTGATGGAGGCGGGGCTGACGCCCGGCGCGGAGGTGAAGGTCCTGTCTCACGAGCCAGCCTTGGGCACCCTGACCCTGGAGGTCGGTGGGGCTCCGCTGACCCTGGCCCTTCTCGTCGCTGAACGCGTTCGGGTTTCCGAGGGGGTGACGGCGTGAGCCGCGTGTCCCCCAGCCTGGACGAGCGGATGAACGCCCGGGCGGCGGCCATTCTGGAGCGGACCTCAAACCGAAGGGGCCTGGGCCGGGTGCTGCCCTTCCTGGGCCCGGCCTTCGTCGCGTCGGTCGCGTACATGGACCCCGGCAACTTCGCCACCAACATCCAGGGCGGGGCGCAGTTCGGCTACCTGCTGCTGTGGGTGGTTCTGAGTGCCAGCCTGATGGCGATGCTGATCCAGACGCTCTCGTCCAAGCTCGGGATCGTGACCGGCAAGAACCTGGCCGAGCACATCCGGGACCGCTGGCCGCGGCCGGTGGTGTGGTTTTACTGGGTGCAGGCGGAACTCGTGGCGATGGCGACCGACCTCGCGGAGTTCCTGGGGGCGTCGCTGGCCTTTGCGCTGCTGTTCAACCTGCCGCTGCTGTGGGGGGCCGTCATCACGGGCGTCATCACCTTCACGATCCTGGCCTTGCAGAACCGGGGCTTCCGGCCCATCGAGATCGCCATCACCGCGTTCGTGGCCGTGATCGCGCTGGCGTACGTGGTGCAGGTGATCCTCAGCCGCCCGGGACTCGACGCCCTGGGCGGCTTCGTGCCGCGCTTCGAGGGCCCGGAGAGCCTGTACCTGGCGGTGGGCATCATCGGGGCGACGGTGATGCCGCACGTGATCTACCTGCACAGCGCGCTGACCCAGCACCGCATCCCAGCGGGCACCGAGGAGCAGAAGCGGCGACTGGTCCGCTACAACCAGCTTGACGTCCTGCTCGCCATGAGTATCGCGGCGCTGATCAACCTGAGCATGCTGGCCTCGGCGGCGGCGGCCTTCCACTTCGGCGGCCAGGCGGACGTGGCGGACCTGACGGTGGCGTACCGGACGCTGACCCCGCTGCTGGGTGGCGCTGCCGCCGTGGCGTTCGCGCTCGCGCTGCTCTCCTCGGGGCTCTCCAGTTCGGCGGTGGGCACGATGGCCGGGCAGGTGGTGATGCAGGGCTTCGTGGGCTTCCGCATTCCGCTGCTCGTGCGGCGATTGATCACGATGCTGCCCGCCTTTGCGGTGATCCTGGCGGGGCTCAACCCCACCGACACGCTGGTCCTCTCGCAGGTGGTGCTCTCCTTCGGCATCCCCTTCGCGCTGGTGCCGCTGCTGATCTTTACCGCCCGCCGGGACGTCATGGGGGGATTGGTCAACACCCGCCTCGTCACGGTGACGGGCTGGGTGATCGCGGCGCTGATCATCAGCCTGAACGTCTACCTGCTCGCGCAGACCTTCCTGGGGTAGCGCGTGGTCCCCCGTTCCGTCCCGCGCCGGAGGTGTCCTATGCCGCTGGAATTCGTGGCCGCCCCCGTCCTGGCGAGCGCCGGGCTCGCCCTCTTCCGCCACTTCGAGGAGGGCACCTGCCCCAAGAGGCGCCTGGCGAAGTGGGCCGTCTACTTCGCGGGGGTGGGGCTCACCACGCGCACGGTGGGCCGCCCGTGGTCGCTGCTGTGGACCTTCGGCCCCTTCGCCCTGGGGACCGTCTTCCACCTGTCCTGGTGCGCCCGGCACGGCATCCACCCGCTCACCGCCGAGCCGAGGGCGCGCTACCGCGCGTTGCGCGGCTGGCCCCGGCAGCCGTGACCGCTGGCCGGGCGGCGCCGAGCGTGCCACACCTGGGCTCGTCGCGGTGGCCGGGGATTGATCGTGGCACGACCCAGACTGGGTCTCTCCTGCTCAGGGGCGACTCCGCCCGCGGCCTCCTGTTCGTGGCGCGGGAGGCCGCTCTGCGCGTCCCATGTCCGTGCGGACGCCCCCCGCGCCCGACCTGCTGGAAGCGAAAGCCAAGCTGTTCCGGGGTTTTTCCGACCGCTCGCGGCTGAGCCTCCTGGAAGCCCTGCGCGAGGAGCCACGCCGCGTGTCCGAACGGATGGCCCTCACCGGCCTGACCCAGCCCAACGTCAGCCACCACCTGGCCTGCCTGAGGGACGGCGGCCTGGTGCAGGCCGAGCGGGTGGGCCAGATGCTGGCCCTGATCGACGACCTGCTGGCCGCGGTGGCCGCGTGCGGCCATGACCGGGAAGAGTTCCCTTCCTCCTGATCGTGCAGTCTCCCGCACGTATCAGCCCCGACGGATATCCTCGGCAGGATGATTCGCCCTTCTCAAGAGCCGACCGGGCCGGGGTATGGCTGAGTTCTTCCCGGCCGCCCTGGTGCAGGGGTTCGGGGTGAGTGCCGCGCACCTGATCGGCGTGAGTGCCCTCAACGCCTTTGTCCTGCGCCAAGCCCTCCACCGCCATCACCCCCTTGTGGCGGGAAGCGCGGGCGTCCTGGCCGACATGCTGTTCATCACCCTCGGCACGACCGGCCTGGGGGCGCTGCTCGCGCGCCTCCCGCTCCTGGCCCCGGTAGCGGCGTGGGGCGGGGCCGCGTTCCTGTTCTGGCACGGCTGGAAAGCGTTTCGCGCCGTCCGCTCCCCGAACGTCATCGACACCCGGACCCCCCGCCGGGAGCTGGGCGGTCCCCGTCAGGTGGCGGCCACGGCTCTGGGCCTCACCCTGCTCAATCCCCACCCCTATGTGGACAGCGTGGTGCTGTTCGGCGCCCTGTCCACCCCCCTCCCGCCGCTGGGCCGGACCCTCTTCGCCCTGGGAGCCGTCTCTGCGTCCCTCGCCTGGTACGCGCTGCTGGCCTTCGGAGGAGTCCGCCTCGCGCCCCTGTTCCGTTCCCCCCGGGCCTGGCGGTGGCTGGACGTGCTGGTGGGCACGCTGCTGTGGACCTTCGCCCTGTCCCTGATGTGGCGGGCGCTGCACGGCGGCCTGCTGGACCACGGGTGAGGACGGGGGGCGCCGGTCGTCACGGCGCCCTCTTCCCCCGCCTCAATTGAGGGAACGACTTCCCGAAGGGTGACGTAAGGTACAGGCGTGGAAACCCCAGGAGTGTGGACCCGAGTCCGGGCCTTTACCCGTGGTGAGCGGGACGCCGAGACGCTGTACGCCTACCGCCAGGCGGGGACGCAGGTTCACCCGCTGCTCGACGCCGCCGAACGCCGCCGCTTCGACCTCACCCTCAGCGGCACGAGTCCCTTCGCGGTGAAGCGCCACGTCGGGCTCGAACTCGCCTGTGCCTGGAACGCCTTTGCGCTGCAAACGCTGGCCGACAAGATGCTGGAGGCGGACGAGGCCGCCGACCCCAGTACGGTGGGCTTCGTGCCCCCGGTGACCTTTGACCAGGTGAACGCCTACTACGCCGAGGTGGGGCGCTGGCTGGGGTACGCGAGCGAGGCGGAACACGACCCGGCGTTCGAACTGCCTGCCAGGACCTTACCCGCCAAACTCCCGAAGTGGTCCCCGGTGGAGCCCTGCCCGAGGCCGCACCTCGACGCGATGATCGCGGCCCTGGACGCCATGCGCCTGCACGCTGAGGCCGCGATGCACAACCTGGAGAAGACCACCCCGGAGGCCGACGCCCCGAAGCTGGCCCGGTTGCGCGGCCAGTTCGAGGGGGCGCTGTCCAAGGCGAACTACGCCTCGGGCATGTACCGCCCTGGGGCGTCGCTGGCCCTGCACGAGCAGATCGAGGAGCACGCCAAGGGGGCCATCGAGGGGCTGTACCGAGTCGGGCAACTGATCGGCTACCCCGCGCTGCTGACCGAGGGAGGGCGCAGCGCTTCCCCCCGCAAGGGCGAGGCTCCCCTCCTCCACACCGCCCTGCCCGGCGAGCCGGGGTTTGACCGCTGGGCGATGACCGACCCGAACAGCGTGGCGTTCCTCCGCAAGGACCCTGACGCCGGGCGGGTGATCGACGAGATGTGGGCGCTCGACCCGGACCCGGCGGCGAGCGTGGCCCTGTGGCATGAGATCCGCCGCGCGGTGGAGACGGGCGGCGCGGTGGTGGCGAAGAACGCTCAGGGGCGGCCTCTGGGCTTCTACTTCTGCACGCCGTACTGCGCGATCTACGAAGCGAGGCGGCCCCTGGTGCTCGGGGAGACGCCGGTGCGCAAGGGTCAACGCTTCACCTTCGAGCGGGCGGCCGAGGGGGTGCGCGTCGGCTACCCCTTCAAACGGGAGATCGTGGTGGGGAACTTCCAGACCGGGGCGGCCATCGACTACTGCGATCCCGACCAGCCCCCGCCGCACGACGAGTAACCGCCCGGGGCACCTTCCTCATCCGCGGCCCGTAACCTGAGAGGGTCGTGAAGGCCGCCCGCCCGGTCCCCCTGCCCTGGATGCGCCTGCTGGCGGGCCTCCTGACGGTGCTGGCGGCCTTCGCCTTTCAGGCTCGAGGAGGCCAGGGGGTGGCGCCCCTGTTTGTGGGCCAGGCCCAGCACGGCGCTCCGGCAGCGCAGACCACCCATCGTGGTCATCACCCCGGGGATGAGGCCCCACGGCGGCCTCCGGTCCCCCACGCTCACGGCGCCCACTGCCTGTTCTGTCTGACCCAGGCCTACGGGCTGGAGGCCAGCGTGCCGGAGCTGGTCACGGGGTCTCCCCGCTCGCCGCCGCCCCCGGGCGTCTTCACGCTTCCGGTGAGCCGGGCTTTGCCCCGGCACGCGGACGCCCGCGCGCCACCCCCCCGGCCGAGCTGACCCACACCCCAGGTGTGCGTCGGCGTTTGTCATGCCGACTCGCCACGACGAGGGCTTCTGAACACCCCAGTGGTGGCCGCCAGAGTCCCCGTTCCTTCCCCCTTGGAGTTCCCATGTTCAACCGACCCCTGCCTCTCCTCCTCGCCCTGCTGCTCCCCGTCGCCGCCGCCCACGCCACCGTCCGCACCGAAACCGGCGCGGGCGAATCGAAGGTCGGCGTCTCGGAGACCTACCGCCTGAACGTGCCCACGGAAAAGGAGATCAGCACCACCGAGATTCGCCTCGTGATCCCTGCCGGGGTGACGATCACCCGCTTTCAGGTCACGCCCGGGTTCACCCGCACCGTCAAGACGAACGCGGCGGGGCTGATCACGGAAGTGACCTGGCGGGGCCGCATCGCCCCGCAGGAGTACGCCCGCTTCTACTTCCAGGCTCGCAACCCGGACGCGGCGGGCCCCGTGAGCTGGAAGATCTATCAGACCTACAGCGACGGCAGCGTGGCGCTCTGGGACGGCAGCGATCCCGAGAAGGCCCCCGCCAGCACCATCACCGTCCAGTAAGACCGGGGGACGGGGGTGCTCCCCCGTTTCCCTTCCAACAGGAGACATCCATGATCCTCAAGCGCCTCTTGGCCCTGCTCCCCCTTACCCTGGGCGCCGCCCTCGTGCACACCGAGGTCACCGCCGTCACCCCCGCCCGCGGCGCCACGGTGCCCGCTCCCCAGCAGGTGACCCTCACCCTCAGCGAGCCGGTCAGCCTGCGCTTTTCCACCTTCAAGGTCTACCCGCTCACCGCCAGCGGCAATGCCGCCGCCGTGCAGCAGGCCGCCGCCACCCTCGCCAAGACGGCCCTCGATGCCAGGAACGACGCGGCGGCCCGGGCGGACACCATTCAGACCCGCACGGGCATGGCGGCGCGGGTCGTCCTGCCCCTCAAGGCCGGGCTGAAGCCGGGCCTGTACGCGGTCCTGTGGCGCCTCGCCTCGGAAGACGGTCACCCGATCAGCGGGCAGAGCGTCTTTCGGGTGAAGTGACGCCGGCCGCCGCCAGCCTGCTCACCTTCGCCGGGCTGGCCCTGCTGCTGGGCGGCGCGCTCGCCCGGCGCCGTCTGGCGGGCCTGGTCGGGGCCCCGCCCGGCGGGTGGCCCGGCTGGCAGGGGGCCGGCGCGCTCCTGATCGCCCTGGGGGTGGCCCTGCAAGTCGGGGGCACGCTGACGGCCCTGGGGTTCACGGCCCCCGCCGACGTGCTGGCCTATCTCACCTCGACCGGGCCAGGCCGGGCGGCCCTGACCGCGCTGCTGGGGACGGCCGTCCTCCTGACCGGCGAGGTCCTTGGCCGGTCCAGTGTCCCCGTGGGGCTGGGGGCGGCCGTCACCCTCTGGGGGGTGGCGGGCGGCGGGCACGGGGCGGTGGGGGGCGACCTCCCCATGCGCGCGGCCCACGCCCTGCACGCCGGGGCGATGGCCGCCTGGACCGGGGGCGTGCTGGTGCTGGCCTGCGGGCGGGGGACGAACTGGCGGGCGGCGGCCCGGGCCTTTACCCCCGTGGCCCTGGGGAGCGTCGTGCTGCTGTCGCTGAGCGGGCTTTACCTGGGCTTGCACCACGCGGGTCCCGTCCAGGCCTGGCCCGGGAGTGGGTACGGCACCACGCTGCTGCTGAAGCTGGGGGTCTTCGCGGCCACGCTCCTCGCCGCGGTGGGCGTCCGCCGGACGCTCGCCCCGCACACGGCCTCCTTTCCCCGGGCGGCCCTGGCGGTCGAGGCGGGCCTGCTGCTCGTGGTGCTGGGGGTCACCGCGGTGCTGGTGGGCAGCGTGCCTCCCCAGACCTGAGTCGTCCACGGGGTCGAGCGTCCGTCCCAACGGTGGGGCGCGGCTTTGCGGCGGACAGTTCCCAGCGGTCCTGAGCCGGCCCCGCCGCCTGAAGGAGGAAAAATAGAGCTTGAATAGAGGTTTGATGGTAGGATAATCTGGGGGTGAAGGGATGACGACCACGGAAGGACCGACCGCCCACCTGCTGATGGACGCGCGTGACCCGCGCAGCGGCAAGCTGGACGCCCGGCGGGTGGCGAGCACCTTCGGCCTGACCATGCGCGAACTGGCGCAGGCGCTGGAGCGCGACCCCAGCGGGCTGAGCAAGCACCCCACCAGCGATTCGCTCCAGGAACCGCTGCACGAGCTGGAGGAGATCGGGCTGCATCTCAGGGAGGTCTTCGGGGACCTGGGGGTGGGCCGGATGTGGCTGCGCGCCCCCAACCCGGTGCTGGAGGGCCGGGCGCCGCTGTCGTACCTGCTCGAACGGCGGCCGGTGGCCGTGCAGCGCCTGTTGCTGCTGGCGGAGACGGGCACGCCGACCTGATGCGGCGGGGCCAGGACCTGAAGCGCGCGTTGCTCGACGCCCCCCTGTGGACCCCGACCCGGGTCATCGATGCCTACCGCACGGTGCCGCTGCTCGCGCTGCGCAAGTACAGCCCCGACCCCCTGAACACCGCCGGTTCAGTGGTGACGGGGGGCCGGTACAACGCGCCGCAGGGGTTCCCAGAGGCACACGAGATGCTGTACCTGGCGGAAAACACGGCCGTCGCCCACGCCGAGGCCAGGGTGATCACGGTGGTGACGGGCCCACCAGGCGTTGTGATCCAACCGGGCACCGACCAGCGCCCCCGGCTGGACATCACCGTCAAGCTACGCCTGGGGGCCGTCCTCGACCTGACCGATCTCGGGGTCCAGACTCACCTCGACGTGCAGCCAGGCGACCTCTTCCAGGAGTGGTTGCCGCTGAACCTGGACGGGCACCTGGCCCTGACGCAACTCCTCGCGCGGGCGGTCCTGGACAGCGCCCGGTACGACGCCATCCTCTACCCCAGTGCCCGCTATCCCGGTGGGCGCAACTACGCCGTGTTCCCGCAGCGGGTGGCTCCCACCGACCGGGCTGTTCATGACCCGGACGGGGAACTGGGGGTGTTCCGGCGACCAGGATGATGTGGAGGTGGAGACAGCCCGTTCCTCCCGTGATGTGCTCACCGGATGAGGAGCCCAAGGCCCAGGGCGTCCCTGCCCAAGCCTCCACCCCCCGCCCCGCACCCCCCCTCCTCCTCGAAAGGACCCCATGACCTTGTCGGCGGCCCGAACCCGTGAAACCCACCCCGCTCACTTTCTCAGCGGTCTGACGCTTTCAGAAGGTTGGACCGTGCTGGGCAGCACGGCACCGTCCACGCCCTATTCCCAGGGACACCACTCCGTCGGGTACTTCGTTCGGCACGCCGACGGGCGCGAGGGGTTCCTCAAGGCCATCGACCTGTCGAACGTCTACCAGGCCCCCAACGTCATGCAGGAACTCCAGGCCGTCTCCGCGCAGTTCAATTTTGAAGTCTCCCTGCTCGCGATGTGCCGGAACCTGCGCATGCACCGCGTGGTGCGGGCCATCAGTCACGGAGAGGAGCGCCTGCCCGGGGTGAATGTCCCGGTGCCGTACATCATCTTCGACCGGGCGGACGGGGACGTCCGCGACCATCTGGCGATCACGGCCATCGATGAGGTCTGGCTGCTGCGCTGCATCCACCATGTGGCGGTCGGTGTTCAGCAATTGCACATCGCCAAGCTGGCCCACAATGACCTCAAACCCGCGAACGTCCTGGTCTTCTCGGAGGACGGCTGGAAGATCGGCGACCTGGGCACCGCCGTGGACGCGCTCGGGAAATCCCCACACCATGAGACGGCCTTTCCCGGCACCTGGGAGTATGCCCCGCCCGAGGCGTTGTATTTTGCCCAGTCGGCCGACGTCTGGCGGGACCGCAAGCGCGCCGACCTGTACATGCTCGGGGGGTTGGTGACGTTCCTGTTCACCCACCAGCACTTCAACAGTTACCTGTACGCCGAACTGGACGAGGCGATGCGGCCGCTCTTCTGCGGCGGGGACTGGGAGGAGGACTTTCCCCAGGTGCTGCCGCACCTGCTGGACGCGTTCGGGCGGGCGATGCGGGGGGTGTCGGCGCAACTCCAGCGGCGCCTGGGACCTGTCCTCGCGGCGGAAGTGACCCGCAGCATCGGGGAGCTGTGTTTCCCCGACCCCCTGCGGCGTGGCCATCCCCGCAATCTCGGGCGGGTGGACCCGACCGGCCTCCAGCAGTACGTCAGTCTCTTCGACCGCCTCGCGGTCGCGGCGGCCTTGCGGCGAAAGCAGCGGGCCCCGTGACCCTCACCCACAAGGTGGAGGATCGGCGCGTTATCCCGCGCTGGCGCGACACGCGGGTGGCCGTGGAGATGGGGGAGGCGTCCAGCCTGCGGCCCCCCCGCGCCGCGAGTACGGAGCAGGTGAGCGCCCAGATCGCCTCACACCTGAACCAACTGCGGGTGGCGTTCGCCGCACGGCCCAGCATCGGGCGGGCGGCCGAACTGACGAGTGCGGCGGCGCTCGCCGCGCGTCCGCAGGTGGCGGAGGACGCCGCCGAGTACCTGCTGCTGCACGCGGACGACACGACCCCCACGGCCCTGTCCACGGCCCGTGACGTCCTCGGGTTCCAGCTTGAGGCCCCGCCCCTCAGGCTGGTTACCCCAGCCCTGAGCATGGACCGGCTGCAAGAGGAAGTGCGGCGCCTCAAGGCGGTGGTGCGGGCCTTTCCGCGGAGCCCGCTCGCTCACGTGGACCTGGCCCGCATGTACGCGGCCCTGGGTGTCCTGGCAAAGGCCGAGCGCCACCTCACCGTGGCGCTGGGCCTGGCCCCCCACCACCGCCTGACCCTGCGGGCCGCGGTGCGGTTCCACCTGCATGCCCACGATCCCCGCGAGGCCGTCCGGCTGCTGCGGCAACAGCCGCTGACCCTCCAGGACCCTTGGCTGATGGCGGCCGAGATCAGCGCGGCGATGGTGGCTGGCCTGCCCCCCAAGTCGGTCAAGCGGGCCCGCGAGGTGCTGGAGCACCGGGAGTTCTCACCCCTCCACAGCAGCGAACTCGCCGCCGCCCTGGGCACCCTCGACCTGACGGACGGAAAGACCAAGCGGGTGCGGAAGTTGTTTCAGCAGGCCCTGGAGCGGCCGACCGAGAACGCGGTCGCACAGGTGCAGTGGGCGGCGCCGCACGTCCGGCTGGAGCTGAAGGAATCGCAACTCGTGGACGTTCCCCGGAATTTCGAGGCCCGCGGGCAGGACAGCTACGAGGCCCGCAACTACGAGGACGCCCGCGCGGCATTCGTGTCCTGGTTGCAGGATGAACCGTTCTCGTCCACGCCCGCCATCATGGCCGGGTACCTCTCGCATCTGCTCGACGAGACGCCCGGGCAGGCCATCGAACTCACCAAACTCGGCCTGACGGCCACCCCGGAGGAGGACACCCTCCTGAACAACATGGCGTTCTACCTGGCGGACGCTGGGCAACTCGACCGCGCCGAGCGGTACCTCGCGCGTGCCCAGGCCGTGGCCCCAGCGAACGAACTCGGGTTGACCCTGCGCGCCACCGAGGGCCTCATCGCGTTCCGCCGCGGTGATCCGGTGCGCGGCGCGGCGCTGTACGAGGAGGCGCTGCGGGCCGCACGCGCCCTGAAAAACACCGAGCGCGAGGTGCTGGCCCGGCTGTACTACGCCCGGGAACTGGCGAGACACCGCGACCCGCAGGCGCCCGCCCTCCTGGCCGAGGCGTACGCCGCCGCGCTGAACTTCGGGGAGTCCGGCGCGGTCCTGACCGCCCGGCGGGTGAGGGCCGACGCCGAAGCGCTCCTCAGGGCGTAAAGGTGGGGCCAGGCACCTGCCTGGCCCCACGTGCGTCCCGTCAGGACGCCTGCTGGCTCAGCGATTTCACGTGCCGGTCGAACTCCGCCTCGGTCACCTGACGCACGAGGCCGGTGTCGTCGCGGCGGATCATGCTGTAGTACCGGGAGTTGCTCTCGAACCGGCCCAGCGCCGCGTTAAAGGCCTGGATCAGGGTCACGCCGTCCTCACGCTTGGTAATTTTCACGGGCACGTTACCCACCCTGTAAAACTTCGTCATTCACTCACCGGCCTCTCCGCGGACGGTTGCCCACACCCGCTGGAACATCAGTGTACTCGCATCGTTGAGGGTGTCCAAGACCAACTGTTCAATCACCGAAATCCCATCCTCGACCTTGCCCTCCAGCTTGCGCCGGATCTTGTAGAGGTCGTGCTCATAGCTGTCGAGTTCATCGAAGGCGGCGTGGCACAACTTCACCTCGGCGCAGTGGCCCTCCACGTCCACCACAAACTGGAGGTCGCGGTACCCGCTGGGCTGCGGTTGCAGGAACCGGTCCTGAAAGGCGCGCACCTGGAACACCGCCTCGATGCGCTCAGCGGCGCCGTAGAGCGTCCGTAAATCCTGGAACACGTACTTCCCCGCCAGAATGTCCAGGGGAACCAGTCCGTACGCGCCAGCCTTCTCAAAGGTGCGCTCCCAGGTCTTGATCCCCGTGGGCCGGGGCAGCGCCCGCTGTTGCACCAGTTCGCCGAACGTGGTGAGCTGGGCCAGGAAGGTGTTGCTGAGTTCCAGGGCCCGCGCATACGCGCGCCCGACGTCCTGTTCGTCCTGCTGCACGTCCGCGGGGACCCGCGGAAAGCGGGTTCTCAGGCTGGCACTCAGCGGCTGAAAGGCCGGGGGGAAGGGGACATCTTCCTCAGGGTGTGGGTCGTGGGTCATGGAGCGTGGAGCAGTGTACCAACGCCGGTGACGGCTGGACCTGGGGGAGCCGAAGACCTGGTCCAGGAGGTGAGCGCCGTGGTGGCCTGGCCCCTCGCCGGGGACGGCCAGTTCAGGGGTGCCGCCCCGTGAGGGAGCCTTCCACAGGGCGCGTGACCCGTTCTTCTTGCCTGCCCGAGAGTCCCGGACAGACGCGGCGACCCGTCCAAGCCTCTTCCTGTCTCAACGGAGACTCAAGAAAGACGTCTGGACGTATGAGCAAACGTGGGCATGAACCGGACAGGATGGGGAATGACGCTTTCCCCGCTCCTCCGGCTCTGCCTCGCCCTCTGCACCCTGGGGGGAGCGGCCTCCGCCCTCCCCGCGAGCGTCACCCTGGGGGGCATCCGCCACGAGTACCAGGGGCCGGACAACTGCGCCCCGGTCACCTCCCTGACCGTGTTGGGGTACTACGGCACCCGCGTCACCCAGGCCCAGGCGGCGAGTGCCATGAAGGACGCCCCCGGCGACCCGCAGGTCACCAGCCTGGAACTCGCCGCGTACCTGGGCCGCTTCGGGCTGCGCAGCGTAATCCGGTACGCGGGTGACGGGGAGCTCTTGCGGGAACTGCTCTCCCGGGGCTTCCCGGTGGTGCTGCAACAGCGCCTGAAGGCGGGCAGCAATGTGGCACATTTCCGCACGGTCTACGGGTACGGCCCGGGCTACTTCTTGGTCAGCGATCCGCTGCGCGGCCCCTCGCTGCGCCTGAGCACCGCCGAGCTGCTGGAGTTGTGGCGCTTCTACAACGGGGAGTACCTGGTGACCTACCCGCCAGCGAAGGAGGGGCAGGTGCGCGCGGTGCTGGGCGACGACTTCAGCGCGGCAGCCAACTGGCAGCACCTGAGATCCCACGGGCAGCAGGACACCCGGGCCCGGCCGAACGACCCCTACGTCTGGTGGGGGCTGGGCAAGGCGAACCTGCGGCTGGGCAACGTGCAGGCGGCGGTGAACAACTTCGACCGGGCAGTGGCGCTGGGCGTGCCCACCCTGTACTTCCTGTACCGCCAGGAGGCGTTCGAGGCGTGGACCAAAGCGGGCGACCACCGCAAGACGCTGACCTGGACGACACGCGCCCTGAAGGCGTTTCCCTCCAGCAAGGAACTCCAGCAGTTTCAACGCCGCGCCCAAGCGGCGTTGGGCGGCTAGACCGGGAGATGAGACGATCCTGGGAAGGCGCGGCCCTGCTGGGCGCATTGGGGGCGTATGGCTGGGCCCTGCCCCGGGTGCGGCGGGAGTACGCGGAAGACGGGCACCTGTCGCGTGCCACGGCCGGTGTGGTGTACGTCGCCTACGGCCTGCACGCCCTGGGGTGGCTGGGCGCGGTGCGGGCGCGGGCCTGGCCGTTGACCTTGCCGGCTCCGGTAGCCGTCAGCGTTGGCCTGCCGCTCGCGCTATCAGGAACCGGGCTGTTCGCAGCGGGCTGGCGAGCCCTGCCTCCCGCAGACGACTCCGGTCTGGCGACGAGTGGACTGATCACGGGCGGGGTGTACCGGGTGAGCCGCAACCCGCAGAACGTTGGCTGGGCCCTGCTGCTCACGGGAGGGGCATTCGTGCGCCGCTCCGGGCTGGGCCTGGGGCTCGCCGCGCTGTTCTGGATGACGTTTCGCGCCTATGTCCCCGTGGAGGAGGCGTTTCTGGAACGCACGTACGACGAAGGCTACCGCCGTTACCGCGCCTGCACGCCCCACTTTCTTGGCTGGCCGTCCCGTGACCCGTGAGGTCCGCGTTATTCCCTGCCCTGCCCGAGGAGCCCGCCTATGACCCTGGAGGAACCTCAGCACCACTACGAACTCGACCGCATGGCCGAGGACGCCTGGCGGATGTTCCGCATCCTCGGTGAATTTTCTATCGGCTTCGACCGCATGGCCCACGTCCGGCCCCCCCTCGTGACCGTCTTCGGCAGCGCCCGCACCGAGATCACCGACCGCTATTACAGCCTGGCGGAGACGCTGGGGCGTGAACTCGCCCAGGCGGGTTTCGGCGTCATGACCGGGGGCGGCCCCGGCATCATGCAGGCCGCCAACCAGGGGGCTTACGAGGCGGGCGGGGTCAGCGTGGGCCTGAACATCCTCCTGCCCTTCGAGCAGAAGCCCAACCCGTACCAGACCCTCAGCCTCAACTTCGAGTACTTCCACGCCCGCAAGGTAATGCTCGCCAAGTACGCCGTCGCCTTCGTGGTCTTCCCCGGGGGCTTCGGCACCCTCGACGAACTCGGCGAAATCCTGACCCTGGTGCAGACCCGCAAGATGCACGCCCTGCCGATCTACCTGGTGGGCGAGACGCACTGGCGCGGCCTGGTGGACTGGTTCGCCGGGACGCTGGTGGAGAGCGGCGCGATTGCCCCGGACGACCTGAGGCTGTTCAAGGTGGTGGACGACGTGACGGCCATCCCCGGGGACGTGCGCCGGTACCTCGATCCCCAGCAGCCCGACGCCTTCAAGCGGCCCACCCCGGAAGACCGGCAGCGGGCCCGGGGGGAGACGTGAGCGTCCGCCTCTTTCCCAGCCTGCTCGCGGCCGACTTCGCCTTCCTGGGGGACGCCATCCGGGAAGCCGAGGCCGGTGGGGTGGACGGCTTTCACCTCGACGTGATGGACGGGCAGTTCGTCCCCAACCTCAACTTCGGTCCCCGGACGGTGGAGGCGTGCCGCCGGGTGACGACCCGGCCGCTCGAAGCGCACCTGATGATCGTGCGGCCGGAGCGCTTCGTGCCGGACTTCGTTCAGGCGGGGGCGAACCGGGTCATCATCCACGCCGAGGCCACGCCCCACCTGCACCGGGCGGTCGGCCTGATTCGTGAACTGGGCGCGCAGGCGGGCGTCTCTGTGAATCCGGGCACCCCGCTGCAGGTGCTGCGGCCCGTCCTCGCTGACCTCGACCTGGCGCTGGTGATGAGCGTGAATCCCGGCTTTGGCGGGCAGCGGTTTCTTCCCGGAAGCCTGGAGCGGGTTCGCACGGTGCGCCGCTGGTTGGAGGAGGCGGGCCGCGGGGCGGAACTGGAGGTGGACGGTGGAATCACGCCCGCCACCGCGCCGGGCATGGTCACGGCGGGGGCGACCGTTCTGGTGGCGGGGAGCGCGGTGTTTGGGGGGAACGTGCAGCGTAACCTGAACGCGTTGCGGGCCGCCCTGGACGCGGCGGCAACTGAGGAGTTCCCATGAACGACGATCAGCACAAGCCGGACGACCCGTCCCAGGGGGAAATCGTGCTCACCACCGTGCCTGAGTCGGTGGGAGACGAGGCTCAGAACGAGACGCCGACCGACCTCCTGGCGCGGTTGCACCAGCAGGAGGATTCGCGGATCGAACCCGACAACGAGGACGGCTAGGGCGTGTAGGCTGCCCCCGCGCGGCGGTCCTGCCGGGCGCTTCCGGTCCTCCAACCATGAAGGTGGCGTGGGGGGCGGAGACGCCCGCCTCATCTGCCCCGCTGCCCTGCCGCCGCGCGTTCAGGACGTGGCGGGTGAGGGGGCAGAACCGGCGGGCGCGGCCCGGCTCAGGCACGGGATGAAGTAGGCTGCGGGGGCATGCTGTCCAGGTCCTTTCCACGCGAACGGCGCCGCCTCCTGGGCCTGGCCTGCGCGGCCCTCCTGGGCCAGGCGGGCGCGCACGGCCAGCAGCTCTCGGACCTGCGGGGCGTCACGCTGTGCCTGGACCCGGCCTCCGTGGGGGTGACCTTCGAGGAACTGGCACCCGCCCGGGCGGCGAGGGCCCGGCAGGAGATCGAACCGGCGCTGAGGCAGTCGCTGGGCTCCGCACTGAAGGCGGCCGGGGTGCGCCATGAGGTCCGGGCCTCCTGCACGGGCCAACCGGGGATGACCCGATGGGAAGCGGACGTCCGCTACCTCAACCCGCGCAATTACGTCGGCTTCGGCGACCCCGCCTACAGCTACCAGGTGTTCCTGTTCGTGGGCGACCCGGCCTCCGTCCAACTGTCGGCCCCGGGCGCCGGGTCGGCCCGCGGATTCGCGGTGGACTGGGCCGACATCCACTCCGAGTCCCGGACCGGCCAGCCCTTCGAGCCGGTGGTGCTGAGGTGGGGCGAGGAGCAGATGCGCGACCTCGTCGTCGCGTGGCGGCGCGACAACCCCACCCTCGCCGAGCGGTTCGCCCGGCAGGGTCCACTCACGCTGGGCCTGCTCGGGCTGGGCCTGGGGACGCTGCTCACGGGCGCGGGGCTGTGGCTGGCGCGCCGTCGCCGCCCACGGGAGCGGGGAGCCCGCCGCCGCGGTGGTCCCCGGCTGGGATAGGATGGCGGGACGTCCCGAACGTTATGCCGAGCCGACCGCCCCCACCGCCGCGATGCCCGCCTCTGGCCGGGCTGCTGGCCCTGGGCCTGACGCTCGTGTCCTGCCGGGCCCCGGCCGCCCGGGACTTCGATGTGCGGCTTGCCACCCGGCCCAGCCCGGCGCGGGTTGGCGTCACCCGGCTCACGCTCACCCTCCCGGACCTGCCCGCCGCCGCGGTCAGCGTCGAGGGCAACATGACCCACGCGGGCATGGCTCCCGTGCGCGCCCAGGCCACCCCCGCCGGGAACGGACGGTACGTGGTGGACCCCCTGGACCTGAACATGGCGGGAAGCTGGGTGCTCACCGTGACGGCGCGCACGGGGGATGGGCGGACCCTCACCACCGACGTGCCGCTGGAGGTGGCGGGCCCATGAGCGCGGGGACGACCCGGCGGCGCGTCCCCGGCCCGGACCTGCTGCGCCTGCCCGGCCTCGGGCGCTTCGTGCGGTGGCGGTATGCCCGCCTGACCCTGCAACTGCCGCTGCTGGGGCTGGCGCTGCTCGCCGTGTTCGACGGCCTGACCGGGCGGCAGGTCGCCCCGCAGAACCTGGCGACAGTCTCGGTGTGGCTGCACTACCGCGGCCTGGTCGTGCTGGCGCTCCTCGTCCTGGGCAATCTCTTCTGCGCGGCCTGCCCGCTGATGCTCACGCGCGGCCCCAGCCGCTGGCTGCGCCGCCTCACCCCGCGCCTGACCTGGCCGCGGGCCCTGCGGAACAAGTACCCCGTGCTGGGCCTGACCGTGGCCTTCCTGTTCGCCTACGAGGCCTTCGACCTGTGGGCCAGCCCCTGGCTCACCGCGTGGCTGATCCTGGGGTACTTCGGCGCGGCGCTGGCGGTGGACACCCTCTTCCCGGCGGGCACCTTCTGCAAGCACGTCTGCCCGCTGGGGAACTTCAACTTCGCCCTCTCGCACGTCAGCCCGGCCCAGATCGCGGCGCGCGATCCCGACGTGTGCCGCTCCTGCGCCGGGCAGTACTGCGTGAACGGCCGGCTGGAGGACGCCGGGGGACGCGGCACCCTGGGGGGACCGGCCGCGCCCCTGCTCCAACTCGCGCCGCTGGAGAATGCCCGCACCTTCCCCGGCTGCGAAACCGAGCTGTTCGTGCCGCAGGTCCGCAGCAACCAGGACTGCACCCTCTGCCTGAACTGCGTGCGGGCCTGCCCCCACGACAACGTCGCGCTCGTGCTGCGCCCGCCCACCCGGGCGCTCGCCGCGTGGCGCCCCCGGGCCGACGTCGCGCTGCTGGGCACGCTGCTGCTCTTCGCGGGGGTCGCCAACGCCCTGGCGATGACCCCCCCGTACGCCGCCGCCGCGCAGGGGCTCGCCTCGTGGCTGGGCACCCGCAGCGAGGCCCTGGTGCTGGGCCTCATGCTCGGCGTGGTCCTGGGGGGCGGCTGCGGGCTCACCCTGGCCCTCTTCGGGTGGGCGAGCCGCCTCGCCGGACGGCGCGAGGGGATGCGGCAGGCGGCGCGGCGCTGGGGGAGCGCCGTCTTCCCGCTCGCCTTTGCCGTCTGGGCGGGACACTACAGCTTCCACTTCCTGACTGGCTGGGCGAGCATCGTGCCGGTCTTGCAGCAGGCCCTGGGGCGGCTCGGCCTGCCGGCCGGGACGCCAGACTGGACGTTGGCGGCCCTGGTGCCCGAGAACCTGCTGTTCCCGCTCCAGGTGGCCCTGCTCTACGCGGGCTCCGGGGCCAGCGCCTACCTGACCGCGCGCGCCGCCCAGGGGGTGTGGCGGGCCGCCGTCCCGGTGATCGTGTGGTTCCTGGTCGTCGCCGCCCTCACCGTCCTGATCCTGGGGCAACCCATGCAGATGCGCGGCACCCTGCTGGGAGGCCCGCGGTGAGGCGGCTGGCCCTGCTGCTGGCGGTCCTCCTCGCGCCCGGCGCGCTGGCCCACAGCGAACCCGTGACGGTGACAGCGGCGCTCGCGCCGCTCCCGGACGCCGTCCGGGTGGAGGCGAGCCTGGTCGGGCAGACGAGCGGCCTGCCCATCCGGGGGGCGGCCGTGGAGGTGCTGGTGTCGCGGGGCACGGGCACGCCAGGCCGGGCGAACGACGTGCCGGAGACGGGCGTCCTGGGCCGGGCGAAGCTGACGGCCGGGCAGGAGACGGGACAGTACACCGGGGACCTCGCCCCCCTGCCCGCCGGGCGGTACGTCCTGACCGTGGTGGACACCACCTACCGGGGCGAGGCGGCGGTGGCCGGGCGGCCTTTCGCCTTTGTGGGTCAGCCCACCCGGGTGGCGGTGGTGCTGCCGGTCACGTCCACGCCGGGGCGCTACGTTGGGTACGCGCTGCTCGGCCTGCTCGCGCCGCCGCTGCTCCTGGGCCTGGTGCTGGGTGCCCGCAGGCTCTCCCAGCGGCGCGCGGCCTGAGGGGCGCAGGCGGATCATCCGGCCCGCGTGCTCCGGAACCATCCCTTCCGGGCGCCGCCCACCGCGCCGCTCGCCGTGAGGCCCATCACGAGGGGCTCCCGGACCCCCAGGCGAGGCCCAGGGCCAGCCGGTCCAGCGGGTTGGACTCCCGCAGGTTCAGGCCGTCCACTGGGTGGGTCGCGTCCCCGACCTCCATCAAGGCGGCGGGAACGCGGCGGCCCCGCCGCACTGACCGCGACCGGCCACGGTTCACACCCCGGTGGTCGCGGTGGGCGCTTCCACCCCTCCCACGGCGATGACGCTGGTGTGGGCAGCGGCCACGGCCCGGGGGATCACACCCGCCTCGTCCTCCCCGGTCCCCGGGCACCGCTCGTCAGGAGCAGGGCGGGTGAGGGCGTCGGGGCGCAGCAGCGGGCGTGGTCCTGGGGTCGGTCCTCCGCCAAGCCTCGCTGACGGACCCGTGATGGGCTGATCCGGTGCGCGGGCTCCGCTCGGCGGGTCATGGTCATGCGGCGCCGCCTGTCCGCAGGGCATGCCAGGCGGGCGTCAGATCTGGCTGCCGAGCACGTTCAGGGTCAGCGCCAGGATCGCGACGTTGAACCAGAAGGCGGTGATGCCGTGCCACAGGGCCAACCGGCGGATGACCGGGCTGGAGACGGCCACGTCCGACACCTGAAAGGTCATGCCGAGCACGAAGGCAAAGTAGGCGAAGTCGAGGGCGGAGGGGGCGCTGGCCCCGGGGAACTCCAGGCCCCCGTCCGGCCCCGCCTCCTCGTCCCCGTCGCTGTAGTAGAGGTGGGCGTAGCGGAGGGTGTAGGTGGTGTGCGTCAGGAACCAGCCGCTCAGCACGGCGACGACCGCCACGGCGATGGCCAGCAGCGGTGCCTCTGGCTCCAGGCGTTTGGCGTGCTCGATCACGACGGCCGAGGCGACGAGGCTCACGAGGCTGGAGCCGAGCACCACCGCCTGCACGGCCGCGCGGCCGGGGTCCTCGGCCGCCGCCGCATGCCGGGTGCGCCCGGGGGGTGACCGCAGGATGAACCCCCAGGTCAGGGCCAGCAGGGTCAGCGCTGCACCGTCCCAGCCCACCATGATCCTCACCAGGGCGGAGGAAGGAGCGGGGAGGACGAGGGCCGCCGCGAGGCCAGCGGCGCCAGCGAGCAGCAGCCGGGACCAGGACGGCTGCCACCCGGCGTGCGGCTGGGGCAGGGAGGAGTGCCCGGTCACGGCCTGCGCTCCCCGCCTGGGCGCCGTGCTTCCCCGCGCCCAGGACGCTGGCGCGTCACCGTCCCGCTCCCCCCGTCTTCGAGAGCCTCGCCTTCAGCCGCTCACGCATCAGCCCCCCGGCCCACGTCCTGACAGTCGAGCAAGAACGGCTCGGGCATCCCGCCCACCCCGGAATGGATGACCGCCCGCAGGTTGGGGTCGCGCCGGGAGCCGAGGACAACTTCAAGGAGAACGTCGCGGGCGTTCTGCCCCTGGGTCTCTTGAACAAGGAGGCCGATCACGGGCAGGCCTGTTCCTCCCGTCGGCCGCTCGCTCCGTTCACGAAGCAGGGGGGCCGCCTCCCAGCACGGCCCGCACCACGAAACCCAGACGTTCACCCCCACCCAGGCCTCGCCGCGAGAAGGGCGGTGCGGCCTGGCCGGCGGGTGGCCCTCCCGTGGTGGCCGTTCGGGTGGGATGGAGCCGCGCCGCCCCCAGGACCACGGCGACGGCTGCGGCTGGCAGGGGGGCCGCAGGCGCTGCCACAGCGGGACGGGCGCGAACGCCGGGGCGGGACGCTCAGTCACAGGTTCCCCTACTGGCGGGGGCCGCGGGCGGCCCGCCTGCCCGCCACCTGCCCAGCAAGCCCGGGCGGACCAGATGAATAGGTGAATATTGGCTCACATGAACAGCCTAATACAGAAGGACACTTCCGTTGGGAACCGACGTTCCTGGCCGCCCAACCCGCGGGACCTCCCCACCGGGTCTGGCCTCAGCGGTGGGCAGGCCGGGAGCGGTGACTGACCAAAGGGGCATCACCGGGAAGTGCCGCTGGGCCAGGTGCGGCTCTCCGGGAGCGGTCCGCTGGGCGGTCTTGCGGGGGCACCGGCGCCGGTCTGCTCCTGCGGGTGTCCCTGGGAAGGCCAAGCAGGGAGGGGTGGGGTGAGCTTGTTCTGGGGGAACGTGGGCCAGGCAGCCATCCACCCCTCCGGGTGGTCATCCGCCCGTCCCTGGGCGGCGTGGAGAAGGGTCGAGCTTAGGGGCGGGCCGCCGCGTTCACATTCGGCCCGCCCCCTGTGCCCCGGGCGCGGGCGGCCAGACCTCTGGTCGCCGAGCCATGGAATAGTGTGCTCATGATCCTACGGCGGAAGTATGGCGTGCTGTTCTTGAATGTGCTGCTGGGTTCGGCCTTTGCCCAGGTCGAAATTCCCGCGCTGCCGTTGCAGCCCGCGCCCGTTCCGGCACCCCCACCCTCCTCGGAACCCGCGCCTTCCCCCCTTCCCGGGTCGGAACCCGTTCCCCCGCCCGTCGAAAGCCCGGCACCTCCGGCGCAGCCGTCTACACCGGCCCCGGTGCCAGAACGGCCAGCTCCCGCCCCCACCCAGTCCGTCAAGACGGCCCCTCTGCCGCTGCTCATCACGGTGCAGGCGAACTGGCCCGCGCTGGTGGATGGCCAAAAGACGACGGTGCCCTTCTCGCAGACCCTGACCCTGCCCGGCGAGCGGGCCGCGCAGCTCCGGCAACGCGGCGTCATCACGGCGAGTCTGGACGCCGACCTGAAGAAATTCCTGGCGAGCCTGCCGCGGGAGGCGCAGGACGCCCGCTTCGAGAACCGCTGGGAGGAGGGCTGGGCGGTCGTGCAGAGAGGCGGCCTGAAGGTGGACGAGGCGAGGACGCGGGCGAACATCCTCGCCGCCCTGAAAGACCCCAGGGGAGTCAAGGCTGCCGTCGTCGTGACGGGACAGGTCGCGCCGAAGCGCACGCTGGATTTCTTCGCCTCGCGGGGCATCACGGCGCACCTGGGCACGGGCGAGACGAACTACTTCGGCAGCAGCGCGGCCCGGATGACGAACATCCACGTGGGTACCCGCAACTTCCAGGATCGGCTGTTCACGGGCCAGACCTTCTCCTTCAACCAGTTCATCGGCCCGGTCACTACCCGCGCGGGCTACGTGACGGGCCTGGTCATCGCGGGCGACCGCACGGCGAACGGGGTCGGTGGCGGCATCTGCCAGGTCAGCACCACGGCCTTCCGCGCGCTGTATGGAGCGGGGCTGCCGGTGGTCGAGCGGCGCAACCACTCCTATCAGGTGCGGTATTACGACCCCCAGGGGCTGGACGGCACCATCTACCAGCCCAGCCAGGACCTGAAGTTCGCCAACGACACCGGGGGCGCGCTCTGGTTCCAGGCCGACTGGGACGACGAGAAGTCGCGCCTAAGCATCAGCGTCTTCGGCCGGGCGCGCGACTTCACGGTCGAGATCGGTGACCCGAGGACGCTGAGCACCACCCCCTCCCCCGCCGACCGCATCATCCGGGACGCGAGCCTCCCCGCCGGGCAGCGCAAGCAGGTGGACTGGGCCGCGCCAGGGGCGGTGATCGAGGTCACTCGCCGCTTCGTGCGGGAGGGCCAGACCTTCCGGCAGGACACGCTGAAGAGCAGCTACCGGCCCTGGCCGAACATCTTCCTGGTCGGCACGCGCCGCTGAACACCCCGCGCCATGGGTGAACCGGGAGGGCAGGCCCTGGAGGGTTCGTCGGGTGCCGTCCGGCGCGCCCTGGACTTACCCCCTGCCCGGGTGGCGCCGCCCGAGCACGACGAGCAGCCACACCACGCCCCCGAGGACCAGCAGGTCAGCGAGATCGGTCCCGAACCGGTCCATCCCGCCCGGGCCGCGCGCCAGCGGGGCGAGCAAGGGTGCCAGGACTCGCTCGGCCGTTCTGTCCAGGAGCGTGCCCACCACGTCTCCCAGCACCCCCGCGGCGAGCCAGGACAGCAGCCACGCCAGGCCCCACGCGCGTCGCCGGGAGAACAGCGCGGCGATCAGCAGCAGGCCGGCCGCCACCGCGAGGCCAATCAGCGCGGCGGGCCAGGGCGACGGGTGCCCGGCGACGCCGCTCCAGGTCCGCGCCGCCGAGAAGCCCAGGCCCGTGGTGAGGACCACCAGGGCCGCCAGTCCCCTGGAGGAGAGGGCCACCCCCGGCCGGTTCCGTCGCCTGGCGGTGGGCGGGGAGTGTGCTCCGGTCCACGCACCGCTCGGGGGGTGGCCAGGCCGGCCCTCTCCTGACGGCGTCAGCTCGGGCCAGGCCGTGTCCAGGCTGGCATGGAGCATGCCGGGCAGGGGGACCTCACCGGCGCGGGCACAGACGCCGTACCCCAGCAGCAGCAGGTTGCTTTCCAGGACGGCCCGCGGTGTCTGCGTCTCGTCCAGGCAGAGCCGCAGGCGGTGCTGGCGTCCATCCGCCTCGATCTTCCGGGCTCCGGGCAGCCTGGCCACCATCCGTGCCACCGCCCGGGCCCGGGTCTCCCCGTCCATCTGGGGCAGGTGGTAGTCGAGGTGCGTCTCCGCGGGCGCCACCGTTCCAGCATACCTGAGCCAGCGCTCAGGGAAGGGCACGTGAGGCAGCGGTTCTTCCCGGCGGTCCGCTTCCGGGGACGACGTCAGATTTCCCCTGGGGCCCTGCTTCTGCCGGTCATTCCCGCCCCGGGACGTTGCGCATCCACCACTCTTGCGGCACCTCGCGGCTGCGCGTGGCCCACACGTCCTCAAAGCTCGCCTGCTGCTGGGCCACCGCCCCCGGGTCCGTGGTCGCCAGCATCGTCTCGTTCAGGCCCAGCGGTCCCCACGAGGAGAAGTGCAGGTTCATGCTCCCGGCCACCACCATCCGGCCGTCCACGGTCAACGCCTTGGTGTGCATGGGGAAGGTGACATACCGCGCCTCGAAGCGGTCCTCCAGCCCCCGGCGCCGCGCCTCCAGCCGCAGCAGGGCCGCGCCGCTGCGGTTCGGGGCCCGGTCGATGCCGTAGTCCACCATCAGCGCGCGCACCTTCACGCCGCGCTCCATCGCTCCCAGCACGGCGCGCAGGTACACGGGCCACTCGCTCACCGGGCAGGCGTCAGGATTCTGGTACGCCCACCAGCAGGAATACCCCGGGCTGAACTGCGCCTGCATCAGGTCCAGGCGCTGCCGCGCCGCCCCGAACAGCGCCACCATCGCCCGGTCCGCCTGGTCGAACCCCGGGCGGCGGTACAGCAGGAACGCGCGCGCCTCCCCTGCGGGGGTGACCACCCGGGCCGCGCCCGGATGGGTGGGCGGCTCCGCCGGGCCGAGGGTACACGCCTGGAAGAGGTTCTCCGCCGTCACTTCCGGGGGGCAGCGCACCTGCTGGGCCTTGCGCCACAGGTCATTGAACACCGTCACGCCGTCCTGCGCGGCTGGCCCGCGCATCCGCAGGCCCAGGTCGTGCAGGCCCTTCCCGCCCGGCGCCGTGTCCGGCAGGTGCCAGGCGGTGTAATTGTACCCGGCGACAGTCACGTCCTGGCCGTCGATCACGTGGAGTTTGACATGGCTGTGCGGAAAGTAGCGGTAGTTCGCCACCCCAAGCCGCCACCCCGCCGCCGGGTCGTTCAGGGGAACGCCCAGCCGCGTGAGGTCCCGCACGAGTTCCAACGGCTGCGTGGCCCCGTCGGGGCGCCCCAGGTCTGGAAACCCCCCCAGCACCACCCGCACCGTCATGCCCTGCGGGTAGTCGGCGGGATTTGCCCGCACCTTCAGGTACAGGTCCCGCAGGGCCCGCGCGAAGGTCCAGCCGGGACGCCCCTCGCCCGCCTGCCACTCCATGCTGGTCAGCAACACCTCCGCCCGCGCCCCCCGGATCTGGTCCGCCGTCACGTCAAAGGCATCGGGTTGTGTGGCGGTGCGCGGCGTTCGCAGGAAGCCCGTGAACGCGTTCCCGCACGAACGGTCCGGGCGCCCCCCCTCGGTCGTGACGCGCCACAGCGCGAGTTCCAGCGGATCGACCGGCCTGGAACAGGACAGGCCGAAAGGATTGAGGTTGGGGGTCGGGGGCACGCCGCCCAGCCCGATCGGGAATTCGGAGGCGTCCGCCAGCCCCCCCACAGCCAGCAGGAGCGCCGGAAGCCAGCGCGAGGCGAAGAAAAGACCGCTCACCGCCTGAGACGATACGCCGCCATTCCTCCGCACGTATGAACAAACGTTCAAGAATCCGGCGAGCTGAAGGGCTGGATTGGGCCTGCCCGCACCCGGCAACGTGAGGGGGCCTGGCGGCCCGCACGCGACGGGGCCAGGCTCGACCACCAGGAGGTTCACCCGTCGTGACCGGGTCGCGCGCGGGGACTCCCCCTGGGGGGCTTTTCTGGGTGGAGGTGACGTGATGGGAGCCCTCTCGCTGCTGCTGTTTGTGCTTGTCCCGGCGGGCACGACCGTCCTGGGCGGCGTCCTGGCCACACTCCGCCCTCCGGGTGAGCGCTGGCGCAGCGCGTTTCAGCATTTCGCGGCGGGCGCGGTGTTCGCGGCGGTCGCCGGTGAACTGCTGCCCGAGATCAAGCAGGAACATCAGCCGCTGGGTGTCCTGCTGGGCTTTGCCCTGGGTGTGGTGCTGATGCTCGGGCTGGAACGTCTCTTCAAACCCGTGGCCGGGGCGGGGCCGACGCCGGAAGAAGGGGGGGCGGGCAACGCGACCGGCCTCGCCCTCATCACGGGCATCGACATTCTGATCGACGGCCTGCTGATCGGCGTGAGTGCGGGCACCAACGCCCAGGCCGGTTTTCTGATCACCCTGGCCCTCACGCTGGAACTGCTGTTCCTCAGCCTGTCCACCGTCGCCGCCCTGGGGCGCGCCGGGGTGACCCGCGCCCGGGTGATCGGCGTCACCCTGCTGTTCGCGCTCGCGCTGGCGGTCGGTGTCCTGATCGGCGCGCTGCTGTTCGCGGGGCTGTCCGGCTTCGCGCTGGCGGTGGTGCTGTCCTTTGCCGCGGCGGCCCTGCTGTACCTGGTCACCGAGGAACTGCTCACCGAGGCGCATCAGGTCACCGAGACACCGCTCCTGACGGCGACCTTTTTCGCGGGCTTCCTGGCCATCTTCCTGGTCGAGCTGCTGCTCCCCGGAGCCGGGGCGTGACGCTGTTCCTGGCTTCCCTGCTGTTGGGGAGTGGCTTTGCGGCCATTCACCTGCTCTCGCCGGCCCTGCGGGTCCCCGACGGTGTGCCCCGCAACCGGCTGCTCTCGGCCGCCGGGGGCCTCGCCGTCGCGTTCATCTTCCTGCGCATCCTGCCGGAGTTCGGGGACAGCCAGCAGGTCTTCGGGGCGACGCCACGGGGCACGCTGCTGGGCCTTCCCGGCCACCACGTGTCCGTGATCGCGTTCGTCAGCCTGGTGCTGTGTTCCGCCGTCGGGCGGCTGGTTCAGACCTTACGGGCGCAGCAGCGGGCGGCGATCGGCCATGGCGCGCCCGGCGAGCGCGTCTTCTGGATGCACCTCCCCACCGACGCGCTGGACAACTTCGTGATCGCCTCCCTGCTGGCCCACCGGGCCGACACGCGCGGATGGCTCTCCCTGGGGCGGTTGGGCGGTTCTTTGTCGCACTCGCCCTCAAGGTTGTGGCAGACGACCACAGCCTGCACGCTGTACACCAGGCCAACTCTGACCGGCGCGGACGCTGGCTCCTCGCGCTGGCCGCACTCGCCGGCTGGGACCTGCGGCAGCTCACCGACCTCTCCGAACTCGCCTCCGCGACCCTGGAGGCGTTTCCGGCTGGCGAGGCCGTGCTGAGCGTGCTGAAGGAGGAACGCCCCGCCCAGCAGCAGGCGCGGCTTTCGGCCTTCGCTCTGGGTACCTTCGGCGACGGCGCGCTGCTGCTGGCCCTCGCAGCGGGCTGACCCCACAGGAGAACCGACCATGCTCTACTTCATGTTCGCCACCGGCATCGAGAACTCCTACCCCACCATCCAGAACGGGCGCTTCCGCCAGGACGAGATGGACAAGACCCGCCATTACCAGCTCTGGCGGCGGGATTTCGACCTGGTGCAGGAGCTGGGCGTGACCCACCTGCGTTACGGCCCGCCGCTGCACCGCGTCTGGCTGGGGCCGGATCGCTACGATTGGACCTTCGCCGACGAGACCTTCGGGGACCTGCGGCGGTGCGACCTCATGCCCATCGCCGACCTGTGCCACTTCGGGGTTCCCGACTGGATCGGGAACTTCCAGAACCCCGATTTCCCCGAGCAGTTCGCCCGCTACGCCCGGGCCTTCGCCCTGCGGTTTCCCTGGGTGCAGCTCTACACCCCCGTGAACGAGATGTACATCTGCGCCCTGTTCTCCGCGAAGTACGGCTGGTGGAACGAGCAGCTCACCACCGACCTCGCCTTTGTCACGGCCCTCAAGCACATCGTGCGGGCGAACGTGCTCGCCATGCACGCGATCTTGCAGGTCCGGCCCGACGCGATCTTCGTGCAGAGCGAGTCCAGCGAGTACTTCCACGCCCAGAACCCCCAGTCCATTGGCCGGGCCGAGTTCCTCAACCAGGTGCGCTTCCTGTCGCTCGACCTGAACTACGGGCACCGCGTCTCCAGCGAGATGTACGAGTACCTGCTCGACCACGGCATGACCCGGGACGAGTACCACTTCTTCCTCGACAACACACTCAAGCACCACTGCATCATGGGCAACGACTACTACGTCACCAACGAGCATCTGGTGCAACCCGACGGGAACACCCGGGCCTCCGGGGAAATCTACGGCTACTCGGTGATCACGGCACAGTACTACAACCGGTACGGGTTGCCGATCATGCACACCGAGACGAACCTCAACCAGGGACCAAACGGGGACGAGGCGGTGCAGTGGCTGCGCAAGGAGTGGGCCAATGTGCTGCGGGTGCGCAACGACGGGTTGCCCATCGTGGGCTTCACCTGGTACTCCCTGACCGATCAGGTGGACTGGGACAGCGCCCTGCGCGAGAACAATGGCACCGTCAACCCGCTGGGCCTCTCTGACCTCGACCGCAACCTCCGGCCGGTGGGACAGGCGTACCGGGACCTGATCCGCGAGTGGCGGGCAGTGCTGCCCACGCAGAGTACGGCGCTCACCCTGCCGGTGTTCCCACCCAGCCAGCAGGACGGTGCAGCGGCGGCGGCCGTGCAGGACCTCGCCCGCACCCACGCCCACGCCCGCGAGGCGACCTACGGGATGGCCGAGGCGGCCGTCACCGGCGACCGCCTGGCGTCGAAAGGAGAAGCGTAGATGAGTGACGTTGCTCAGCCTGTCGTGCGGGTCCCGGCCCGCTTCACGGGCAAGACGGTGATCGTGACCGGGGCCGCGAGCGGCATCGGCCTGGCGACCGCGCGGCGCTTCGGCTCGGAAGGCGCGCGGGTGGTGCTGGCGGACCTTGACTTCGACCGGGCCGGGCAGGCCGCCGAGGCGGTGAAGACGGATGGGGCGCCCGACGCCTGGCCCGTGCGGTGCGACGTCTCCGACGAGGGGCAGGTGCGCGCCTGTGTGGCCGGGACCCTCGGCGCTTCGGCGGGCTGGACGTGATCGTCAACAACGCGGGACTGATGACGTTCAAGCCCATCCTGGAACTGGAGGCGGAGGACCGGCGCCGGGTGCTGGGGGTGGACCTGCTGGGCGCGTTCTTTTTCGTGCGTGAGGGCTTCGAACACATGAGGCCGGGCGGCGCCATCGTGAACGTGAGCAGCGTCCATGCCGTGGAGACCTCCCCGCTGGTCGCGCCGTACGCGGCTGCCAAGGCCGCCCTGGTGTCCCTGACCCGCCCCGCCGCCCTGGAGGGCAAGGCCAGGGGGCTGCGCGTGAACGCCGTGCTGCCCGGCGCCATCGAGACACCGATGCTGCGGGAGAACCCCAACGTGAAGAGCGGGGTGGAGGTGATTGACCCCAACTTCGTGGGGCAGCCCGCCGACCTCGCGGCGGCCATCGCGTTCCTGGCCTCGGACGACGCGAGGGTCGTGCAGGGCGCGGCCCTGGTCGTGGACGGCGGACGCCTCGACCGCCCATAACGCCTGCGGTGAACAGGCACCTGGAGGGTCCGGCCGCGGTACCTCCTGGCAGCGGTTGATCCGGGAGGAGGGGCGGGCAGTAGGCGTCCCGGCCGGTGCCGAGCTGCTTGCGTCCTCATGACAGGTTGGCTGCATTCTTGCTCACTCATCAAAGCTTTAGTACACCTTGATAAGTTGCCGCTCGTTCATGCGTAATCACCTGTTCACCGCGCTGACGCTCCTGATGTTCAGCCTCGCTGCCGCCACAACCGTCACCGTGCAACCGGGGGATACCCTCACCCGCCTCGCGGTGCGGCACGGCACGACGACCCAGGCTCTGCTGCGCGCCAACCCCGGGGTGAACCCCAACCGGCTACGGGTGGGAACCGCACTGAGCCTGCCCGCCGCACCCACCCGGACCTGGACGGTGCGCCGGGGCGACACCCTGTCCATGATCGCGCAACGTCATGGCATCACCCTGGGGGTCCTCTTGGGCGTCAACCGGGGGCTGAATCCCCGCCTGCCCCTCCAGGTGGGGCAGCGCCTCACGCTGCCTGCTCCGGCCCTGGCCCGCGCCTCCACCACCGCGGTGGTTCGCGCGGCCTCCATCCGGGTGAACGCCGCGCTGCCCGTCCAGGGCCGGGTCACCACGCCCTACCAGGCCGCCCACCCGGGCCTCGACCTCGCCGTCCCCGCTGGGACGCCCATCCGCGCCGCGCTGCCCGGCACGGTCGTGGAATCCCGCTTCGACAGCCGGAGCGGGTGGGGCTGGACGGTCGTGCTCGACCACGGGGGCGGCGTCAGGACCCGGTACAGCCACAACAGCGCCAACCTCGTCCGGGTGGGCGCGCGGGTGAGGGCGGGCGACGTGATCGCGCGGGTCGGCAGCACCGGCAAGAGCACTGGGGCCCACGTCGATTACCGCCTGTACCGGGAGGGGCAGGCGGTCAACCCCTCGGGCGTGCAGTGAAGGCGGGGCGCGGGGCCCAATTCCCCCATCCAGAGGTCCTGAGGACGCCGCTTCAAAGCCGGAAGACAGGGGGCCGTTGCCCACTTGGAGCGTGGACCCCCGGTCAGGAAGACCCCAGGAAGAACAGGCCACCTCTGCGGTGAGGGACGTGCGGTCACGCCGCTGTGAAAGGCGCCCGCAACGATGAACTCGGAGGCTACTTCCGGCCTGTGGGTGTCGGTGAACGAGCGGTTCTGTGGGGGCAAGCCGGTTTCCTGTCCATCCTACCCGGAGTGACGTGGCCACGTCCTCTCTCCCGGTCGAATGGAGGCCAGCTCCTCAGGACGACGGCCAGAAGACACCGCGTCAGGACAGGCCGACTTCCATGCACCCCAGGTCGAAGAAACGCAACGGCCACCCTCGCCGGTGCATCCACGACACCACCACGCCGGGCAGCAGGAACAGGCCTCCCAGTCCGTTGCCGAGTGCCAACAGGCCCACGTGCGTCACAGGCTCCACCGGGAGGGCTGCCACCTGGACGAACCGCGCCCATCGTGGGAGGGTCATCGGCAACCCTGCGTGAAGACGTGAGCTTCCGCCTGTTCGCCGTCGAGTGTCCATCCGCTGGTCCCCCGGTCCGCGAAGCGGCTCATCGGTTCAGGAGTGCGGTGCCTGGGCGCTCGGCATGAAAAAAGGTTCGTTCTCCGGGTCAGCGCCGCCCAAGACGGCGCACGAAGATCAGCGTGAGCACCAGGACCAGGACCTCCAGCCCCACGCCGAAGATCCAGAAGGCCCGGGGGCTGGTGATGAGCCGGTCCACCAGGAAGCTGAAGTTCTGCCCGAAAAACCCGGTCACCAGTGTCAGGGGCAGGAACACCGTCGCCACCTGGGTGAGCTGCCGGGAGGCCGCACCCTGCTCCCGGGCTTCCAGCGATTGGTAGATGTCGAAGGCGCGGTCGGCCGTCGCGCGGGCCAGATTCAGCCGTTCGACCACGTGCTCCACATGATCCCGGATGTCCCGGAAGTAGGGAATCTCCAGCTCGCTCACCACCGGTGGGCCCGCCCGCAGCAGGGTCGTCAGGACGTCCTTGAGCGGAAAGGCGACGGCGTGGGCCGCGTAGGCCAGTTCGCTGATGGTGAAGATGCGCCGCAGTTCTCCCTCCTCCAGGGCGGGCTGCGTGACCAGTTGGTGGCGGATGTCTCGCAGGTCGTCCTCCAGGGCGTCGGTGAAGGGGGCGTAGTCGTCCACCAGGGCGTCGAGGAGCACGTAGAACAGGCTGCTGGGGTCAGGCTGCCAGTCCTGGGGGACCCGTTCCCAGCGGTCGAGGATGTGCTGGGGATCGAAGCCGTGCCCGTGCCGGACGCTGATCACGAAGTCCGCCCCGACGAACAGGTTGAGTTCGTGGATGTTCAGCGTGCCCTGGTCACCTCGGGAGACCCCGTGCACGACCACGAACTGAAAGGTGGAGTAACCCTCGACCTTGGCGCGCTGGTGGGCGTGCAAGGCGTCCTCGACGGCCAGGGGGTGCAGCCCGAAGCGGCCCTGGAGCATCTCCAGGTGCTCCGCCCCCGGGTCGGTCACATCGAACCAGGTGAAGCCCCCCTCCGGTGCCGGACGAACGGGCAGCGCGTGGAGCTGAATGCTGACCGCACCGGTGCGGTCAAAGAGGTAGGCCCGGAGATCACCGGGGCGACGGTGTTCACCCTCAGTGACCTGGGCGGCTTGGGGCTTCATGGCGACTCCTTTGAGCGAGGCACCCGGTTATTGTGGCGAGAGAAACGTGGCGTGCCCCCGCTCACACCTGGAGAACCAGGCTCGCCACGTTGAACTGGATGAGGAGGTCGGTCGCGTCTTTGAGCCGCTTGAAGCGCAGCGGCAACAGGGCCCCCACGACGTCAGCGAAGATGGCGATCCAGGTTTTGGCACATGCCGCGGTGAACGCCCAAGCCAGCCGCTGACTGCGGCGAAAGAGCGCGGTCCGCAGCAAGGCGATCACGCCGCTCAGGAGGCCCGCCCCGAACTCCTCGAACAGCACCCTCCGGGTGTCGCGCCCGCGGATCTGTCCGGGGGCGATGGCCCGCACCACCAGCGTGGCCGACTGGCTGCCGGTGTTGCCGCCCGCGCCGATCAGGGTCGGGGAGGAGATGGCGAGCGTGGGCACCAGGGCGACCAGGCAGTCGTTGGGGCCGATGACGTTGGTGGTCACGAACAGGGTCGGCAGCCAGCCGATGCGCTTGCGCCACAGCAGCACCGTGGAGGCGCGGGGAGAGTCGATCTCACGGCCCTCCATCTCCAGCCACTTCAGTCACTGAGAGTGAGAGCAGGGCTTGCAGCGACCGCAGCAGGTCGTCCTCCTCCAGGCGGCCCCGACGCACGTCCCGGATGAACCCGGCCCGGTCGATGAAGACCGTAGTGGGGAGCGTCAGGGCGTGATACTGGCGCGCAATCGCCTGCCCCGGGTCGAGTCCCGCGAGCGTGCTGAAGGTAAACCCCGCGTCGTATCGCCGCAGTTCTTCCAACGTGGCCCGCTCGTGCAGGCTGACGACCACCAGGCCGTGGGTGGCGTACTCCAGTTGGTAGTGGCGCAGCAGGCGGTCGTTCTTCCGGCAGACGGCGCAGCCCACGTCCCCGAACTGCACGATGACCGCCTCGCCCCGCAACTCGGCCAGGCTCACCCGCTCTCCGCCCAGGTCGGTGAAGGTGAAGTTCGGGGCGGAGCGCCTCACGGCACCCGTTCCACCCCCCGCCTGCGCGGGCAGGGGCGCGGTGAGGCCGACCAGGGCAAGCAGAACGAGCGCACGCTTCATAGGGTCCTCCGGGTGGGTCCCCTCAGCATAGCCAGTCTCCCGGTGCGGGCAGAGCACCCAGGAAAGTCAGGTCCTTCAGGGCTGTGGAGCCAGGACATACGCCATCCCGCCCGCGTGATTCAGCCACAGCCGCTCGAAGACTGCCCGGGGGTAGGTGCGCCGCACGCTGGCGTCACTGGGCGCCGCCGGGTCGTTGACTACCGGGTTGCCCCGCGCGTCAAATCCCGTGAGGACCATCAGGTGTCCGTCCGACCAGGAGAGCGGCGCGCCGGGCAACTCGCCCGCCCGGAAGCGCACGCTGACGGCCAGCGGGAGGCCTTGCAGGAGGTAGGCTTCCGCGTCCCGCAGGCTGCCCAGCCGGGTGACGAACGCCTGGAGGCCGTGCGTCGCCGCGTACGCCGTGTTGAAGGGCCAGTTCCCGAAGCCGTCGTAGGTCGCGTCGAAGGTCGCTCCCGCCGCGTCCGGGACGCGCACCGGTGTTCCCCAGAAGCCCAGCAGCATGCTGACGCTGGTCGGGCTGCACCACACCGGCCCCCCCTCCGGGTAGATCATCTGGGACAGCCCCGGGACCTTCAGCACCCGGTTCCAGGCCGCCGCCTGCCCCGCCGCGCCCTGTTCCCGGAAGCGCAGGTCGGTGTCGGACGTGTTGAAGGAGAGCAGCCGCACCTGCGTGCCCGCCCCCGCCGTCACCCGGAACTGGAAGGCGTCCGCGCGAAAGGGCAGCGCCAGGGTGTCGGTGTTCACCGTGCCGTCCGCTGTTCGCGTGACCGCGCGGCTCGCCCGCGGCCCGGCCGCCCGCCACTCGCCGAAGCTGAAGTACCGGGTCCACCGGCCGCCCGGGCGGCGCACCCGGACCTCGACCGTGACGGGGCTGGTGGTGGACCCCGTGACGTTCCAGCTCGGGATCAGCGCGTTGAAGGGCGGCACGGGGACGGCCGCGCTCTCCAGACGCCCCGCCCGCAGGGGCGGGAGGGCCTGCCAGCTCGCGGGCCCGCTCGCCCGTCCCTGCGCGGCGCGGATGGCGGGCGCGGGCGTGCCGAAACTGGTCTGCTGCGTGTAGGGGGCGGCCTGCGCCGCGCAGGCGAGGAGCAGGCTGGACAGGGGGAGCCAGAAGCGCTTCACCGCCCGAGGCTACCGGGTGAGGGCCGCCCTGGGGTGAGCCCCGTGCCGTCCGGTAGAGTGCCCCCATGCGGGGAAAGCTGCTGCTCCTGTTCACCGCCGCCGTGCTGGGCGCGTCCCCGACCGGGGAGGCCGCCGCGTTCCGCTTTGCGAACCTGGCCTGGGGCGCGGACCGGAGTGAGGCCCACCCGATCCTGACGCGTCAGGGCTGGCGCTTCGAGCGGCAGGCCGCCCACGGGGACGCCGTCTACTCGGGCACCTTGCAGGGCTACCGGGCGCGGGCCATCCTCAAGTATGACCCCCTGGGACGGCTGGTGGCGGTGGACGTGCGTGTCCTCCCAGCCGAAGCGGATCTCCTGGGGGCGTACGGGGCGCTCCGGGCGGCGGTCATCCTGCGGCAGGGGGACCCCGCCTACAGCCTGTCCTCCTTCCGCCTCCCCTACCGGGAGGGGGACGGACGGGAACTGGAGGCCCTAAAACGCCATCACGCCGTGTTCGACACCGTGTGGTATGACCCCCACGAACTGAACCTGGAGGCGAGGAGCGGGATGCAGATGGAGGTGGTGACCACCCCCTTCTCCCGGCTGGAAATCCGGCAGTTCTACCTCAGCAACGGCTGGACCGAGGAGTACGGGCGCCGAGCTGGCCTGCTGGAACGGGGCACCTGAGGGGGCGCGTTCTCCCCGGGGCCGGACCAGGGGCCGCGCGCCGCAGGAGCCGAACGGCCGCTCCAGGCTCGCCCCACCGCCGCGGGCCTCCTCTCCCCCCGCGGCCCCCCGTCCCGGAGTCGCGCCCGGACGTCTGCCCCGGGAGGGGCGGCTTACACTGCCCGGGTGCGCCGCCTCACCGTGCCCGTGCTCGTTGTTCTGGCGGGCCTCGTCGCCCTGGGGGCTCCCGCGGTCCCGGCGCTCACCCGGTATGGGGCGCTGCCCCGCGCGGCGGGGCGTCCGGTTACCGTGCTGCTCGCCGGTGTGACGCCCCGCTACCAGGAGAACGCGGCGGTGTGGCCCTGGCCGGTGGCCCCGGAGGACTTCACCTTCCTGACGGACACCCTGGTGCTCGCGCAGTTCTGGCCGGGCGGCCGGGTGAACCTGCTGAGTCTTCCCCGCGACACCTGGGTCAACCTCGCGGGGTACGGCTGGGGCAAGATCAACGGGGCCAACGTGAAGGGCGGGCCCGAGCTGCTGGTCAAGGTGGTGCAGGACCTGACGGGCGTGCCGGTGGACGCGTACGTCCTGCTGTCACTCAACGCGGTGCGGGCACTGACCGACGCGGTGGGGGGCGTGACGCTGGACGTGCCCCGCCGCATGAAGTACGACGACAACGCGGGCAAGCTGCACATCGACCTCCAGCCGGGCCGTCAGCGCCTCCGCGGGCCGCAGGCCGAGGGCTTCCTGCGCTTTCGCAAGGACAACCTGGGCGACCTCGGCCGGGTCCAGCGGCAGCAGCTCTACCTGACCGCCCTGGTGAACCGGGTCAAGAACCCGCTGAACTGGTGGCGGCTCCCCGCCATGGTGGGGGCGCTGGACCGAAACACGAGGACGAACCTGACCCGGGCGCAGGTCGGCGCCCTGCTGGGCGCGGCGCTGGGGGGCCTCCAGGTGAACACGGCGACCCTCCCGGGCTCCTTCGGGGACGGTGGCACCTGGGTCGCCGACCATCCCGCGCTGCACGCCCTGGTCCGGGAGCAGTTCCGGGACCCCAACGACCCGCGATTCCTGACCGTCGCGGTCGTGAACGCCGGGGCGCCGGACGGCAGTGCCCGGCGCCTCCGGGCGCGGCTGGAGGGCCTGGGCTACCAGCAGGTCGTGATCTCCAACGGTCCGCGCGCCGGGGGCCCAACCACCGTGAGCGGGAAGGCGGCCGCGGCGGTGCAGCGCGACATGGGTTATGGGCGGGTGACCCGGGAGGCAGGCCTCCCCGGCGCGGACGTGACGGTGCGCCTGGGGAGCGACACGAAGGCGCCGTGAAGCGGGCGCCGCGGCGGGCCGGCTCCTCTGGCTCCGCCGCCGAACGTGCCCGGCCAGGACCGACCACAGGGAGGTCGGGCCAGGGCCGCGAGAGGCTCTTCAGGAGCTCCGGCTTCAGGTCTGCTCTGGAAGAGGTGGCGTGTCACCCGGGTCACGGCCCCGTCCACCGGCCTCCGCTGCCCCGCCGAACAGGCGGGCGGTCAGGCAGGACACCCCGGCGTTCCACTTCCCTGGAACCACCACAGCGCCCGTGCCATTCAGTCGAGGTGGGGCAGGTGGATGGGTGCCGTCCCGGACCTGATCGGGGTGGTGCTCTTGAATGCTGACCACGCCCGTGCTGCCCGGGCCGCATCGCCCGTGGCGCTCCACTGGTCCTGTGCATCGGTCGCGACGTTCAGCCGCCAACTTCTTATACTGCCCCGTGCTGAATGAGGAGCCACCGGCCGTGACCCCGTCCAATCCGTCCCCGGTGCCTGGCCCCGGCAGCTCGCGGTGGCGAGGAGCCCTTCCTGATCCGGGACCGCGGAACGGCGGGGGGCCTTTGATGCCGCCTGGCCTCCTGCCGCGGGGTGGGCGGTGAAGCAGTATTGGGCGGTCGTGGGCGCGCTCGTCGCGGTCTTCCTGGTCCTGTTCGTGGTGGTGGAGGCGCTGGGGCTGCCCCTGCTGACCGACCCCCTGCCCTTTCTGCGCCGGGGCGGCGCGGCGGCGGGCCTGGTGGGGGTGGCCCTGCTCGCGACGGACGTGCTGCTGCCCGTGCCTTCCAGCGTGGTGATGCTGGCGCACGGGGCGCTGTACGGCGCCCCGCTGGGGACCCTGCTCTCGCTCGTCGGCAGCGTGGGGGCCACGCTGCTGGGGTTCGCGCTCGGTCGGCGCGGCGGCCCCCTCCTCGAGCGGCTGGTGCCGCCGGGGGCCAGAACGCGCAGTGAGGCCCTGCTGCGGCGTTGGGGACCGCTCGCCCTCGTCGTCACGCGCCCGGTGCCCCTGCTCGCCGAGACGGTGGCCGTGCTGGCGGGCGCCTCGCCCCTGCGGTGGCGGCAGGTCATCCCTGCGGCCACGCTGGGCGCGCTGCCGTCCGCCTTCCTGTACGCCTGGGCGGGGGCGACAGCGAGTGGACTCGGGACAGCCTGGGTGGTGGGGGCGGTCGCGGCCACGGCCGTCGCCTTCTGGCTGGTCGGCCGCTGGCTGGAGCAGCGGTCGCCGGACGATGGGACCGGGGTACGCTGACCTGGGGAGGACACCCGCTACCGTTGCGGACGGGGTCGCCGCTTGCACAGCCTCCGAAATCAGCATCGTCGCCCCATCCCGCTCCCTTCCCTGCCGCCACGGCTGGTTCGTCGTCCGGCTAACGGATTCAGGGAACAGTGCGCCCACACGCGAGCCGAAGCGTGGCCCTCACGGGACTGGGAGAAGTCCTGGCGCGGCTCGGCGGGGCGGTCGGCGACGTTTATCGCCAGCCAGGATTCCAACCGCCGTACGTGTTCCACAGCCGAAGGGCCAGGTTCACGGCCCAGACGGCTGCCAAGCCGAGCAGCAGTCCCGCTCCCAGCCCGATCAGGGCCCGTGTGGTGCTGATCAGAAACGGCGTGTGGAAGTGCGAGAAGGTGTTCAGGATGCTGGCCTGCCCTTCCAGGCCGCCCAACAGCGCCAGGACCGTGAGAGAGCCGGGCAGCGTGCCCGACAGCCCCTGCAACAGCAGCGGGTGACCGAACACCTCCTTGAAGCGTGGGCGGATGACAGCGTCTTGCAGATCCTGGCGAATCCTGGCCTCCACGCCGCTGACACCCACCGCCGAGGTGTTGCCCCGCCGCGACACCGCGACCGCGAAGAGGGCCAGCGCCAGGCCCAGCAGCACCACGTCACCCACCTTGAGCTTGACCGCAAACAGGTCGGCCAACGTCCGGCGGATGTCCTGACGGGGCAGAAAGCTCAGCAGCACCAGCCCGATGGGCAGCACCAGCGTCAACCCCACGCCGCTGAAGGGGTCGAGGCCCAGCATGCTGCCCTTGTCGGCGCCCAGCGCGCTGACAAACAGCACGCCCAGCAGGCTGAACCCCGTGGCGAGAAACCAGTCGGTGAGCTGCCTGCGCCGCAAGACCAGCCCCAGTGCTGGAAAGGTGATGGCCGCCACCAGCGCCAGGCTGTGAAAGGGCTCCCCGCCGTTCAGGCCCAGGGCGCCCAGCAGCGCCAGCCCCCCCACAATCAGCCCGACGCGCGGCAGCGGATAGCTCAGCGCCAGCAGCAGCAGGGCGGCGAGCGGCCCGATCATGCTCAGCCCCCTGAGCAGCGCATTGGGCGTGTAATTCTCGATCACCGGCCGCGTCACCCGGATGTGGCTGCGCGCCAATTGCTTGCCGAGCAGGGTCAGAAAATACTCGGTTTCCCCCTGCGTCGGGAAGGGCCGCAGGTACAGGATGCGCTGGGTCCGCTCGCGGGCGGCCAGCGCGAATTTGCTGGCCACGTCACCCGGCGTCAGGTTGTTCTGCCAACTGGGGTTCAGGCTGAACATGCGCGCGGCCGTGCGGCCCTCGATCAGGGTCTCAAGACCGGCCTGCGGGCTGTTCTCGATGATGGTCGGCACCCGGGTGCCCAGCCGCGCCCCGATGTCGGCCAACACCCTGGGGTTGCGCGCGCCGATCACCTCGCTGCCGGTGAACGAGAGAAAGGGCACGTCCGGCCAGTCCGCCCCCGGCTGGCGCACGCGCTGGTCGTCGTAGGGCCGGTAGACCACCACGAAGCCCCTGGCCTGCAACGTCCTGATCTGGGCGAGGTTGGGACCAGCGGGGAGGTAGCGCGGATCTACCGACCAGCCCACCCACGGCTGCCCCCGCACCGTCACGGTGGTGGTCGGCAGCGGCCGGTATCGGGCGGGCGGCAGCAGTTCGCCAGTTGCCGCGGCCTGACTGATGGGACCGGCGTTGGCCAGCGAGCCGTATCTCCTCACCAGCCGCTCAACTGTGCCGGGCTTGATGGACCTCAGGTACGACCACTCCGGGTTGATGCCGGGCACACCGGGATGGCGCGCCTGCAATTCGCTGCCCGTCAGGAAATACGCTTCGCCGCGTTGAATGGCCGAGGCCACGACATCCTCGTAGACCGCCACACCGTTGACGCCCAGCGTCTGGTAGCGCCGCAGCAGGGCGCCGGGGTCCTGTCCAGTCTCCTTGGCCTGCTGTGAGAGCGCCGGGTAATCCATGACGAGCGCCACCGTCTTCTCGCTGTTCTCAAACGCGATCCGGCTGGTAACCAGCAGCCCGGCAGGAATGAGCGCCAGAAGAATCAGCGAGAGCAGCAGTGGCTGGAAGCGCGAGCGGGTGGGCAGCGGCAGGCGACTTAACGCCGAAGCTGGCGAGGTGGGGTGAGGGGTCGGTTGAGGGTGGCTCATGGTGGTCCTGACAGGGTCATGCGGGCGGGCCGGATCAATGGCGGAGGAGCCTGGCTCGAGCGGTCCACAGGAAGGAGCGTGACTTGCTCAGGTCACGTCCAGCGCTGAAGCTGAAACCCAGGGGGGCAACGGCGACGTGCCGTCGCAACCTGTCAAGGGGTGGCCGCGGCGCGCGCATGGGAGGAGAGGAGGCCCCGGACGTCACACCCACATCGACGCTGGTGGTCGGGGCGCGGGCGCCGCAGGAGAACGGACGATGCTCCAGCTCATGTTTGCCACCCGCATCGAGAACTACGGCCCGACCATCCAAGAGGGGCGTTTCCGGCAGGACGAGATGGTCAAGACCCGCCATGACCAGCTCCACAGGGTGGAGCGGCGGGTTCAGCCCGCACCCGCTCCTACGGGTCGCGCACGGCGAGGGCGACGGTTCAGCCGGGGCGGCCCTCCCCCGCGTGCCCCTCCACCGTGGTGAGCAAAACCTCCGGGCGCGCCTGAGGGATCTGCCCCGCCGTGGCGACGGGAGTGTCAGGCTGGCCGGAGGCCCGAGCCGTGCGGAGGTTACCCAGCGAGGCATGGCCGCATGAGAGGTCTGCCCGCTCCCCTCGGTCGTGATCCGCCACAACGCGAGTTCGAGCGGGCCCAGCGGCGAGGGAGGCGTCCCGGCCGTCCCAGCCCCTCTGCACGGCCCGAGTCCGGCGAGCGTCAGGACATCGGCTTCCCGCCGCAGGGTCGTCCTCCAGGGCATCTATTCCCCTCCCGGGCGGTCACCCGGTTCCGGTTCAGGGCGGGAAGGGGAAGGACGGAAGTCGGCGGGCAGCCACCAGGGCGCCTGAATTGTCCGGGCGCGGGCCCACTCGAAGGCGAACATGCGCCGGTACTCGTCGATGGCCCCGGCGTCGCTCGTGGCAAGCGTGTACTCGCCCAGGCCGAGCGGCCCGAAGGAGGAATAGTGCAGGTTCTGGCTCCCGACGGTGAGCATCTGGTTGTCAATCAGGGCAGCCTTGGTGTGCAGCCCACCTGACGTGCCGTACCAACGGGCTTGCACGCGCCCTTGCAGCCCCAGCGGCGCCAGCTCGGCCTGGAGGCCGCGCAGCAGGGCCAGCGTCTCCGCCTGGAGCAGCGGATCGTAGTCCAGCAGCAGCCGCAGCGTGACGCCCCGCTCGCGGATCGCGCGGACAGCGGCGCGCCATACGGGCAGTTGAAAGGCGGGGTCGCAGCCGCCCGGTTCGGACAGCTTCCCCACGCAGCCCAGGGTGCCGCTCACCTGGGACTGCATCACGTCGATGCTCGTGCCCGCCGCCGCGAAGAGGGCACTCACCGTGTCGTCGGCATTCTGGTAGCCGCGGCGGCGGTAAAGGGGATACACCCGGGCGGTTCCGGCGGCGGGGGCAGGGGCCGCCCAGCCCAACGGCAGCAGTGGTGCCCGAACCTCAAAGGCACACTCGCGCCGCAGCGTGGCTGGCAACGGGGGGGTTCGGCACGTGAGCCGCTGGCTCAGGGTCCACCCGTCGCGGAAGGCCGCCAGCGCGTTCCGGGCAACCGGGCCGCGCACCCACAAGGCAAGGTCCGTCAGATCGAGACCGCGCCCGCTTGGTGCCGTCTGCGGCTCGTGGAAGAAGCTGACGTTGTACCCGCCAGCCAGCATCCGCTCGCCGTCCTGCACGACGAGCTTCATGTGGTTGTGGGGCAGGGCGTAGGCGTAGTCGGCGATCTCCAGGCGCCAGCCGGGCACGGGGTCACGGGTCAGCGGGACGCCCGCGTCCAGCAGGTGCCGGGCGGCGTTGTAGGCGTTGGCTGCTGGGTCGAGGTCACCCAGCCGGATGGAGTGGCCGAGCATGACGCGCACGGTCACGCCGTCCGGGTAGCGGTCGGGGAACGCGGCCACGTCCCGCCGCAGGGCGGCGATGGCCTGGGCAACCCGCGCCCCCGGGGCATCCGGACCGTCGTCCCAGATCATGTTGGCGATGAGCAGCTCCCGTCGCGTCCGGCGCAGTTGGTCCACCAACAGGTCGAAGGCCCCCCCAGGGCGGCGCGGCTGGGCGCTGTAGGCGGGGTCCGCGTTCGGAAAGTGCAACAGCCCTTCTACCTGGTTCCCGCAGCTCAGCGCCGCGCCCTGTCCCCGTGTCCGTTCGAACAGCAGGCGGTCGAGCGGCGCTTGAGGGACCGGACAGGTGTTCAGGCCCAGACCGTCGAGGGCAGCGGTGTCGGGCGCGGGAAGCGGTCCGGCCACCTCGAACCCGGCCGCCAAGGCCAGCCCCCACCCCCCGGGCCGGGCGTCAGGAACCAGCAATAGCACCAGCCAGGCCAGTCCCCAGGCGACGGAGCGGGTGAGGGGAACAGGACACGCCTTCTGAGGCGAACTCGACTGCAACGGATGCACGGAACCGGGATTCAAGCGTGAAAACTCCTCGCGGCCGCCCGATCGCCGCATGGGGCTTCTTCCATGGCAGCACAGGGGCCTCGTCTGGTCAGGCAGGATTGGGGGTGAGCAAGGGTGGGACGGGTGCCCCTGAACCCAGCCTCAGTTTCCCATACACTGTACGCATGAACAAGTGCTCATACGTATGGTCACACGGGAGGGCTGATTGACGCGAGCGTCTGTTTTTCTGCCGCGAGACGTTTATGCAGGAGCAGGGTGGGCTTCAGGATTAAGCGAGGTCGTGGAAGAGGCCAGCCATGGATAAGTACGCCTGGTACGTGATCGTGGTGTACGTGGTGCCCCTGGTGCTGCTGGGGGCGTACCTCGCCTGGATGTGGCTGCGGCTGCGGGCCCTGCGGGAGGAGGAGCGCCGATGACGACTCCCCTGCCCCGCGCGAGGCGGCGTCGGCGCAGCCCCTGGCCGACCATGCTGGGCGTGCTCGCGCTCGTGGGCCTGACGGCCTTTATCGCCTTCGGGAACCTGGGCAAGAGCCTGGAGTACTTCGTCACACCGACGGAGTACGAACAGCAGCGCGCCCAGTTCGAGGGCCGCCCCCTGCGCATCGGCGGGCTGGTGAAGGCCGTGCAGTACAACCCGCAGACCCTCGACCTCAAGTTCAACGTGACGGACGGCGGCGCCACCTTCCCGGTGCAGTACCGCGGCGCGGTCAGCGACCTGTTCAAGGAGAACCAGGGCGTGGTCGTGCGCGGGACGTTCCAGGGCAACACCTTCCACGCCACCGACCTCGTGGTGAAGCACTCCGAGGAGTACCACGTGCCGCAGACGCAGGCCGAACTCAAGAAGCTCCTTCAGGAAAACCAGAGCCAGCAATGAGGGGCGGATGCTGAACCTGATTTCCTTCCAGTCGAGTGCGCTCGGCGCGCTGGGCCAGCTTAGCCTGCTCGCGGCGCTCGCCTTTACCCTGGGCGGGACGTGGCTGGCCGTCGTCGGTGGCCTGAAGGCCGACAGCCGGGCCACCGAGGCCGCGCGGCGGGCGGTCTGGGCCGTCTTCGCCCTCGTGAGCCTGGGGACGCTGGTCCTGATGGCCGCGCTGCTGCGCGACGACTTCAGCGTGCGGTACGTGGCGGAACACTCCATGCGGGCCTCGCCGACCTGGGTCAAGGTGACGAGCCTGTGGGGAGCACTCTCCGGGTCGATTCTGCTGTGGGCGTGGCTGCTCGCGGGCTTCGCGCTCGTGCTGAGCCTGACCCTGCGGCGCGACGCCCTGCGGCCCTGGGCCCTGGGCGCGATGTTCGTCAGCCTGCTCTTTTTCGTGGGTGTATGCGCGAGCATCGCCAGCCCGTTCACGCCGCTGAGCCAGATTCCGGCGGAAGGCTCCGGGCCCAATCCCGCCCTGCAAAACCACTGGATGATGGCCGTCCACCCGGTCCTGCTGTACCTGGGCTTCGTGGGGCTGAGCGTGCCCTTCGCGTACGCGGTCGCCGCGCTCGTGACCGGGCGGCTCTCGGACCACTGGGTCGTCGTGACCCGGCGCTGGACGCTGGTCGCCTGGGCCTTTCTCACCGCCGCCATCGTGGCGGGCGGCTGGTGGAGCTACGAGACGCTGGGCTGGGGCGGGTACTGGGCCTGGGACCCGGTGGAGAATGCGTCGTTCATCCCCTGGCTGCTGACCACCGCTTTCCTGCATTCCGTCCAGATTCAGGAGCGGCGCGGGCTGATGCGCGCGTGGAACGTGTGGCTGATCGTGCTGGCGTACGCGAGCACCGTGCTGGGCACCTTCCTGAACCGCTCGGGGATCGTGCAGAGCGTCCACGCCTTTGCGGGCGGGCCGGTCGGGCCGGTGTTCCTGGGCTTCCTGGCCTTCCTGCTCGTGGCGGGGATCGGGCTGGCCGCGTGGCGTGCGCCCCACCTGCGCGACGAGGCCGACCCGCCCGCCCCGGTGAGCCGTGAGGGAGCCTTCCTGGCCGGGAACTGGCTGTTCCTGGTCTTCGCGGTGATGGTGCTCGTCGGGACCCTGTTCCCCACCCTCGTGGAGGCAGTGCAGGGGCGGCGGGATGCCTCGGTCGGCCCGGCCTTCTACAACGCCTTCGCCATTCCGCTGGGGCTGGGATTGCTGCTGCTGATGGGCGCGGGGCCGCTGCTCCCGTGGCGGCGGGCAGACGGGCAGAGTTTCTGGCGGGCGCTGCGACCCCTGCTGCTGGCGGGGCTGGGGGCGGGGCTGATCGCCTTCGCGTTCGGCGTGCGGAGCCCGGGTGTGCTGGGCACGGTGGCGCTCGCAGCGTACAACCTCGTCGGGCTGGGGCTGCTGACCGCGCGGGCGCTGCGGGAACGGGCGGCGGCGCGGCGGGGAAGTGGCTTCCTCGGCCTCGTCCGCGAGCAGCCGCGCCGCTATGGCGCCTACCTCGCGCACGTCGGGCTGGTCGTCATCGCCCTGGGGATCGCCTTTTCGGGCGCCTATCGGCAGGACGCACAGACTACGCTGAAGGTCGGTGCGGCCCCCACCAAACTGCTGAACGAGACGCTGGCCCTGCAAGGCACCCGGCTCGACACCAAGCCCTACGGGCGGTCCCAGGTGGCGCGCGTGCTGATCGACGGGCGGCCCTTCGAGGCGAAGCTCAACACCTACGTGCAGGGCGGGAACTCCGCCTTCGCCGCGCCCGCGGTGCGCTACGGGGTGCTGGGCGACACCTACCTCGTCGTGACGGCCTTTGACGAGCAGGGCCGGTGGGCCAGCGTGCGGCTGATCGAGAGCCCGCTCGTGTCGTGGATCTGGTGGGGCACCTTGATCGTGGTGCTGGGGGCCGGGCTGACGCTCGTGCCGCCCAAGCGCGCGACGGTGCGCGTGCCCGTGGCGCGGACGGCCCCGGCGACTGACTAGCCCTTGCCCCTGAAGAAGAGAGAGGATGTATGACAGAGGTTTCAACGAACCCCAAACCCGCGACTCCCGCTCCCCTGTGGCGACGTCTGCTGCCCCCCGTGCTTGCGGCGGGGCTCGTTGGGGTGCTGGGTGCAGCGCTGCTGAACCCCGCGCGCAACACCCCGGAGGGTGGGCCACTGATCAACAAGCCCGCCCCCGCCTTCACCCTCGAAAGCCTTGACGGCGCTCCGGTCAGCCTGGCCTCCCTCCAGGGCCGTCCCGTCGTCCTGAACTTCTGGGCCTCGTGGTGCACGCCGTGCCGGGAGGAGGCGCCCCTGTTCCGCGAACTCAGCGAGCGGCAGGGCGCGGGACAGGGCCTGGCGGTCGTCGGGGTCCTGTTCCAGGAGACGAAGGAACAAAATGCGCGCGACTTCATCAAGGAGTACGCCCTCGCCTATCCCTCCCTGCGCGACCCCGGCATCCAGACGGGCATCAATTACGGCGTGTCGGGCATTCCGGAAACGTTCTTCATCGACCGTGAGGGCGTGATCCGCGACAAAGCGTCGGGGGGCCTGACCCGTGAGCGGCTGAACGCGGGGCTGGCGAAGATCGGGGTGGCGGGGCTGTGAGGCGGCCAGGGGTGTGGGGACTCCTGGCCCTCGTCCTGGGCTTGCTGCTGTCCGTGTCGCTCGCCCTGACGCCCGACCAGGAGGCGCGGGCGGAGCGGCTGGGAACCAACCTGCGCTGCCCGATCTGCACGGGCCTGCCCATCACGGAGAGCACGAACGACCTCAGCCGGGAGATGCTGCGGGACGTGCGCGAGCAGGTGGTGGCGGGGCGCAGCGACCGGGACATCTATGCCTACTTCGCCGCGCGGTACGGGAACTTCGTGCTGCTCGACCCGCCCAAGGAGGGGAGCAACCTGCTGCTGTGGGGCGCCCCGCTGGCGGCGTTGGTGGCGGGGGGCGCGGTGCTGTGGGGCGTGTTGCGCAAACGGAACGTCGCGGCTCCGTCCATCCCGGAGGCGGGGACCGAGGCGCCCTTCGACCCCTTCCTCGCCCAGGTGCGGCGTGAGACCCGGGGGGATGACCGGGCGGGGGGGCAGGCGTGATCCTGGGCCTGACCCTCTTTGCCCTCGTCCTCCTGGCCGCGCTATGGCTGGTCTTGCAACCGCTGAGAGGTGGCATGCCCACTGATCCCGACGCTCCCGAGCGCCACCGGCTCACCGCCGAGCGTGACCGCCTGTACGCGGAATTGTCTCATTTGACCGACGAGTCGCGCCGCCCCGACCTCGAACGCCGCGCGGCACTCATCCTGCGGGCCCTCGACGCCCTGCCAGCCGCTCCTCCTCCCCGGGAACGTGGGAGGCGGACGCGCGCCGCTGCGCTGGCGGGGCTCGCGGTGGCTGCGCTCGTCACCGTCGCCGGGGCGGTGACCTTCGTGCCACGCTGGCAGCTCGCCTCTCTCGGGGCGGATGAGGTGCAGGACGTGCGGGACGTGCTCGCGCTGCCGGGCCTGCGCAGGAAGGCCGAGACGACCGGGGAGGGAGCCGCGTACCTCGCCTGGGGCCGGGCCGCTTTCGACTCCGCCCGGTACGCGCAGGCGGTGACCGCGTACGGGAACGCCCTGAAGCTCGACCCCCGGCAGCCCGAGGCACTGCGGCGGCTGGGCATCCTGCTCCTGACGCGAGGCGAGCAGACGGGGCAGACCGGCGCACAGCCCACACCCGAGGACGCGCGGCAGGCCTTCCTGTTGATCCGCACCGCGGCGCAGCTCGCGCCGAAGGAGCCGGAATCGCAGCTCCTGCTGGGCTTCGCGCTCGCCCGCTTCGGGCAGGACGCGGACGCGCTGACGGCGCTCGAACGCTACCGGACCCTCGACCCCAAGGGACGCGACGCCGACGACCTGATCACCTCCCTGCACGCGAGGCAGAACGAGAGCGACCCAGGCCTGCGCGTGTACGCTGCCAACTGCGCGAGTTGCCACGGCCCGAACGGGGGCGGGGGCCTCGGCCCGAACCTGCGGGTCGCCACCCTGTCGCGGGAGGCCCTCGAAAACGTGATCGTGAACGGCAAGGGCGCCATGCCCGCCTCCCCAAACCTGAAGCCCGAAGAGCTGAACGCCCTCCTCGACGTGCTGGAGCGGTGGCAGAAGGAAGGCGAGTAATGCCCCCGTCGGCTAACGCTGCTCGTCCGGCGTGTACGCGTACAGGGACAGCAGGGCGGAGCTGATGTCCCGGAAGATGGGGGCGGCGAGTTGCGATCCCTGGTACTCGCGTTTGGCCCCGCGCACCATCACCGCCACCGTGAAGCGCGGTTGCGCCGCGGGGAGGAAGCCCGCGAAGGTGCTGGAAAACACCTCCCCGCTGTAGCGGCCGTCCACCGCCACCTGCGCGGTGCCGGTCTTCCCGCCCACGTGGTACCCGGGCAACTCGGCCTTTCCCCGGATGCCGTCGTCGATCACCCCACGCAGCACCTCGCGCATGCGGGCCGCCGTCTCCCGGCGCAGCACCTGCCTCGCCCCGGCCACGTCGCCGGGGAAGAGGCGCGGGGGAACGTACCGCCCGTCGTTGGCCAGCACGTTGAAGGCCGCGACGAGTTGCAGGGTGGTGGCGGTCAGTCCCTGCCCGAAGGACAGGGTGGCCTGTGACAGGGCGCTCCAGGCGTCCGGGTCCCGCAGGAGGCCGTCCCCGGCGGGCAGGCCCAGCCGGACCGGCTGCCCGAAGCCGTACGCGGTGAAGTAGCGGTACAGCAACTCCGGGGGCACGCCCTCCACGAGCCGGGTCATGCCGACGTTGCTGGAGTAGCGCAGGATTTGCCGCGTTGTGAGCCGGGCAGGATGCGGAACGAGGTCGTTGATGGTGGCCCCGGCGAGGCGGCGCCACATCGGGGTGTCGTACGTCTGATCAGGTGTGGTCCGGTCCTCGTCGAGCAGAGCCGCCACCGTGAGCGCCTTAACCACACTGCCCGGCTCGTACTCGTCCAGCGCCGCCCGGTTGCGCCAACGGTCAGCCGGGACCTGCGTCCAGGCGCCCGGGTCGAAGCCCGGCACCGACGCCAGGGCACGCAACTCGCCCGTCCGGGTGTCCATGACGGCGGCCGACGCGAACTGGGCGTCGGTGCGCCTCAGGGCCTCGCTCAGGACGGCTTCAACGGCGGCCTGCACGCGGGTGTCCAGGGTGAGGGTCAGCGCCTCACCGCGCTGCAAGCGCCCGTTCATCGCCCGCTCCGTGCCCTCCAGCCCGGCCGAGGCCCCCACAAAACCGATGACCGGCGCGGCCAGGGGACCCAGGGGGTAACGCCGGGCGTCCAGGGCGCCGTGCGCCAGGACCCGCCCGTCGGCGCTGCGCAGTTCCCCGCGGGTGGGCCGGGTGGACGGGAGGGGCGGGGGGCCAGCGGGGACCGTGATGCGGGCGAAGGCCACCGCCAACACGGCGAAGGCGAGCAGACACAGGGCGGCGAGGACGCCAGCACGGCGACCAAGGCGGTGGGAGCCAGCACGAGTTGGGTAAGGGGACATGGAAGGTCTTTCTCAGGAGGGCCTGGGCGAGGAAGGACAACGCGGTTCGCCGGGACCGGCGAGGGAAGGCGGACCGTCCACATGGGATGGGCCGCACGGCGAAGTTGGGGGGAAGGCGGGTCTCGGGCCGTGTCGTGGCCAGGTTGCCGAACCGGCGGGGGCGGCCGGGACGCCGCGTGGGGGCGCACTCCCAAGCGGAAGGGGGCCGGTGAGCCAAGGATGACAGGACACGCACCCCCGGGAGCGGCGGCCGGTCGGGTTGGACCGGAGGGCGGGCTGCCCAATTCGGGTGAAGCGTCAGTTCAGCAGGCCTGTGATCATGCGGATGGAACAGGCGAAGCTCTTCACCCCGGGTCACGGCCCAGCGCCCCCGGCGAGCAGCCACTGGAGCCCCTGCCCCAGCATCAGGGCGTTGAGCAGCAGGGTGAGGATCATCAGCCCCAGGAACCCGTCGTTGGAAGGTGTGGGCCAGCCGGACAGCCGCCCCGCGAGCAACACCGTGCCGAGCACGTAGAAGATCGCACCGATCCCAAGGTGGCCCCCCGAGGCCAGGACCGCGCCGACCGCCAGGTTGGACAGGCTGAGCGCGAGGCACAGCCGCTCGGCCCGCCGGTGCCGGTCGCTTCCCTTCACCCGCAGGCTCCCCCACACTGGGCGTGGGCCGAGCGGCGCGCCACCCCCTCACCGCGTCCCCAGGTCGTGAGCGGCCTGACGGCGGTGAGGGGCCGGAGCTGGCTCAGCACTGTGGGCGACGGTGGGTGGTGGGGCCGATCCGTTCTGCTCGGCTGACCCGCGGATGGGTGGGCGGAAGCCGCCGCTGGGATGGGCGGCCTCGCGGCATGGGCCGCTGCGGCGAGGTCGCCCTGGCCCCGGCGTTCACCGTCCCCCCGTCAGCCTGAGGGCGCGGGCGATGCCCTCGCGCTGGTCCCGGAAGGTGCCGGAAAAGATCTGGTCGCCGACCTGGGTGACGGGCAGCGCGGAGACGTCGGCGCGCGCCAGCAGCTCCGCGCGCGCCTGCGCGTCGTGGTCGATGTTCTGTTCCGTGAAGGGAATGGCGTGGCGGGTCAGGAAGGCCCCTACGGCCCGGCTGGTCGCACAGGCGCCCGCCGTGTACACGGTGACCGTGGTCA